>DATFFA010000255.1:0-13936 GCA_035250605.1 Variovorax sp.
TGGGGTGCGCTTTGGGCGGCTTCGCTGATGGTGATGCTGCTTCTGGTGGATGTGGCGGGGTTGCTGTTCGTGATCGCGCTGGCGGCGAACCTGGGGGCTTTTGTTGGGCTGGTCGCGATGATCTTGATCTATCGGCGGGCGTCCAGGGCTGTTCGGGATCGATCTTTGAAGGACGGCGGGTGATGACACGGATGATTTCACGCCTCCGATTCCAGAACCAAGAGGTCCTGTGCTGCTTCCAAGCTCCCGCGGCTCACTTGACCCGGGTTATTTGCGTAGCTATATTTCGCCCTGAAATTGGGGCTAAATATGGAATCCATCCTTGCCGATGTTGCCGTCAGCATGTCTGAGTTCAAGAAGAACCCGGCCGCAGTGCTCCGGGAGGCAAACCACCGTCCCGTGGCGGTGCTGAACCACAACCGCGCCGCGTTCTACATGATCGAGCCCCGTCTGTTCGAGGCGATGATGGACGAGCTTGCCGACCAGGAGCTCTATCGCAGGGCGCTGAGTCGCCTTGCCGACAAGTCGCGCGCCGTCGAGGTGGACATTGACGACCTCTAAGGGCAAGGCGAAGCACAAGTACAAGCTTTACTTCATGCCTGAGGCCCTGGAGGAGTGGCAGGCGCTCGACGGTTCAGTCAAGGCGAACCTCAAGAAACTGCTTGCCAAGCGCCTGGACAACCCGCATGTGCCGGGCGGTGAACTGCATGGCCCCCTTGTCGGCTGCTACAAGATCAAGCTGCGCCAACAGGGCGTCCGCTTGATTTACTCGGTTGAAGACGACCGTCTGCTGGTGACAGTCGTTGCCGTTGACAAGCGAGAAGACGGCGTGGTTTATGAGTCCTCAGTCGCACGACTATCGGCGGCGGCGAAAGCCCTGTCAAAAGCGTTGCGCGAAAAGCTCAAGAAATAGGCGGGAAGACGGCAACTAGGTCGATAGGTGACGGCTGTTCGCGGGGTGTGCTGCGTTGAACGTCGAGCGGGCACGGTGCTCTTCAGCGCCGAACACCGACGGGTGCGCAATTTGTGACTCATACACGGCTGACTCGAACGCAGCAGTCCATGAGACTTGTGCCCTGCACCCACCCGTCTCATGCCCACCGCTCTCCTCCACCGCATCGCCCATTCCCGCCTCCCTCTCGTCCTCACCAACGACCCCGACATCGAAGCCATCCGCCCCCTGATCCAGGCCGGCCTCGTGAAGGCCGCCATGCAGGTCACGCTCGATCCTTGGGGTGGTGGGCCGCAGGTGGGGGTGGTGGTGAGGGAGATTACGCAGGAGGGGCGGAGGGTGGCCGCTGCTGAGGGATGAAGGTCGGCAGCGGCGCGGCTTTCGCGTGGTGCGCTGCCGGATGCGCCGCGTGCCCCCACCCCATCCCTCCCCCGGAAGGGGAGGGGGCCAAACCGCGCAGGTTCATGCGGAAGGCGATCACCGCCACGTCCTCCTCCGACGGTGCCATCCTCAGAATCGTGGTGGCGCGCAGGTCGTGTTCGGGGCAGCGGGTGAAGCCCATGTGGTGATACAGCTTGCAGGCCGTGGTCATGAACGACGAGCTGTGGATGCCCAGCGTCAGCGCGCCGAGTTCGCGGGCGCGGTCCACGCAGTATTGCGCCAGGCGGCGCCCCAGGCCGCGGCCGCGCGCATCCGGGTGGACGGCGAGCTTGCGAAAGCCCGCCCAGCCCTTGGGCAGGCCCATGCCCAGCAGGCCCGCGTCGGGGTAGAACACCACGCTGCCCACCACCCGGCCCTGCCATTCGGCAACCAGCAGCTCGGTGCCGTTCTCCGGCCGCTCCACGTGGCGCAGGTCGTCGAGGTAGGCGTCGAAGACGGCCGGCGGGGCGCTCTTGCGGTACTGGGAATAGGCGGCCATGCGGATCGATGCGATCGGCGTGGCCTCGTGGCGTGCAGCGGGGCGGATGCGGCTGCTCGCCGCCACGCGCCCCTCGAAATCCAACATGTTCTTTCTCCTTCACTCCCCGGGCGGTCGGATGACCGGCGGATGCAGTCAGCTTAGGCTTGCGCGCCCGCACCTTCTTGAAGGAATGCGACATCTTGTCCGACACGCGCATAGGCCATGCGGCCGATGTTCGTGGCCGCGCGCCTTGGCTAGATTGCTCCGGATACCGCGACGACCCCGGAGAATTCCAATGCTCGACACTGCCCAGAAGGCCTTGCTGCTGCGCCGCAACGGCGTTGCCGTTCCCGAGTTGCCGGCGGATGGCAGCATCGCGCGATGGCACGCGTCGGTCGAGGCGCTGTTCCACCAGTACGTGATGCAGCGCGCCGCCAGGAGCCTGAAAGAAGCCGAAGAGGCGCGCGAACTGGAGCTGCTGAGCCGCCTCGCCGCGACCTCCTACCCGCGACGACGCATCACGAACTACGCATGATCCTGATCACCACCAGTCGTTTCCTTGCCGCGACGGCGCTGTGGGTCTTCGCGGGCGCGGCGCATGCGCAGGCCGCCGGCTGCGAGGCGCTGATGGCCCAGATCGACGCGAAGATCCGCGCCGGCGGCGTGACGCAGTTCACCTTGACGACGGTGGACGCCGCGGCCCATGCCGGCGGGCGCGTGGTCGGCACCTGCGAACTGGGCACCAAGAAGATCGTGTACGAACCGGGGCCGACGCATGGCGCGGTCTCTGCGACCCGCCCGGCGCAGCAGCCTGCGCCCGCGCCCGCACGGCAGCGCAACGAGCCGATGCTGACGGAGTGCAGGGACGGCACCGTGAACATGGGCGGCGACTGCCGCAGGTAGCTCAAGCCATCAGCCGCGCGCTGCGCCGGATGCTCTGCGGGGGCTGCCCCAGCGTCCGCAGAAAGGCCCGCCGCATCCGCTCCGGGTCCCCGAAACCCGCCTCGCGCGCCACCACGCCCAGCGCAAGCTCGCCCGCGTCGATCATCGTGCGCGCAGCCTCCACCCGCAGGTTCTCCACCGCCTGCGCGGGCGACTGCCCGGTCTCGGCCTTGAACGCCCGGCTGAACTGCCGCGGGCTCAGGTGCGCGACATCGGCCAGGTCCTCGACCGAGAGCGGCTCGCGCAGATGGGCGCGGGCATGGGCCAGGGTCTTCTGGATGCGGTCCGACTGCGGTTCCAGTTCCAGCATGGCGGAGAACTGCGACTGGCCGCCCGGCCGGCGGTAATAGACCACCATCTTCTTCGCGACGGCGCGCGCGACCTCGGCGCCCAGGTCCTGCTCGACCAGCGCCAGCACCATGTCGATGCCGGCAGTCATGCCGGCGGAGGTCCACACCGGGCCGTCGTTGATGAAGATGCGATCGGGCTGCACCTGAATGAGCGGATGGCGCTTTTGCAGCTCCTGCGCAAAGCCCCAGTGCGTGGTGGCGCGCCGGCCGTCGAGCAGGCCGGCCTCGGCCAGGGCGAAGGCGCCGGTGCAGATGCTGGTCACGCGCCGCGCCTGGCGCATGCCCGACCGCAGGAAGCGGCACACCTTGGGGGTGATGGTGGTGGCGACGAGCGCGCCGGTCATCACCAGGGTGTCGAAGCGTGCGGTGGTGAAGCGCCGGGAGTCGACCGCCGCGCCGCTGGAGCTCGCGACCAGGCCGCCGTGCTCCGACAGCACTTCGACGCGGTAGTGCGCCTGGCCGAGCTGCATGTTGGCCAGCTCGAAGGCGGCGATGGCCGCGAGGTCGAGGATCTGGAAGCCGGGGAAGACGAGGATGCCGATGCGTCGCATGGGCCGCAGGGTACGTGGGGCCGGCCGGCAGGTCAATGAGCCAGCATGTCCTGAAACGTGGGAAATACGACATTCGGGACAAAGCGGCGCGGAGCACACTTCGGTTCAGCCCGTCGGTCGTTCGACGGCCCCGAACCCCGCATCCCCCAAGGACCTGACGCCATGACTGCAGCAAACACCCGGGGCACCGCCCTCATCACCGGCGCTTCATCCGGCATCGGCGCCGTCTATGCCGACCGGCTGGCGCGCCGCGGCCACGACCTGATCCTGGTCGCGCGCAACCGCGAGCGGCTGCAGGCGCTGGCCGAGCGGCTGACGCGCGAGACCGGCCGCAAGGTGGAGACGCTGGTCGCCGATCTCAGCGACAAGGCGGGCCTGGCGCGTGTCGAGGACGTGCTGCGCAGCAACGAGAAGATCACCATGCTGGTCAACAACGCCGGCTTGGGCGCGACCGCGCCGCTGCTCGGATCGGACATCGGGAAGATGGAAGACATGATCGCGCTCAACGTGAATGCGCTCACCCGCCTGACCTACGCCGCGGTGCCGGCCTTCGTCGAGCGCGAAGGCGCGACGCTGGTGAATATCGCCTCCATCGTTGCCATCTCGCCCGAGACGCTGAACGGGGTTTACGGCGCGACCAAGGCCTACGTGCTGGCGCTGGGGCATTCGCTGCAGCACGAGCTGGCCGACAAGGGCGTGCGCATCCAGACGGTGCTGCCCGGCGCGACGGCCACCGAGTTCTGGGACATCGCCGGGCTGCCGGTGCAGCATCTGCCGAGCGAGATCGTGATGACGGCCGAGAACCTGGTCGACGCTGCGCTCGTGGGTCTGGACCGGGGGGAGGCGGTCACCATTCCGTCGCTGCAGGACGAGGCGGACTGGGATGCGTACGAGTCGGCGCGGCGAGCGATGTCGGGGCGGTTGTCGAGTTCGCAGGTGGCGGCGCGTTACGCCTGACGCCCGCCGGAGCGGGGTGCGTCCGCCTTTCGCGGGTAGGACGATGCAGGCTTTTCCTACGAAGCCGGGCTCGGGGAGCAGGCAGGCTGCGTTTCAGGAACCACCTTCAAAACCCTCCACACACTGCCATGCGAGAAGCCATTTCCTCCCCCGCCCGCCTGTTCATTCCATCGATTGCCGACGATGTGGCGAGCGTGCGCATCATCGACGTCACCGACCCGACCGACGTCGACTACTGGACCGAGGCGCTCGGCGTGAGCGAGACCGAGCTTCGCCTGGCCGTCGCCGCGGTTGGCAGCTCAGTGCAGGACGTGCGCGACCACCTCGGCAAGTGAGGTGGCCTGCGCCTTTGGTGGCTGCGGCTTGGGGTCGCAGGCAGCAAGGGCCGAGAGCGCAAGCGACGCCAGCGCGAGGCACAGAGTCCGAAGTTTCATGATCGCCTCCTGATGCGGGCCGTGCAGGTGCGCACGGGGTCCGCCGAGCCCATTCTGGCGCCCCGGGGGGCGACCTGCCTGTCAGCCGAAGCCCCGCGGGCCGGCTCCCCTTCGCCGGTTTTTGCGCCTTCCCCTTCCGGGGGAAGGCCGGGATGGGGGCGCCGGGCGCATCCATCGCGAAGCCGCGCCCGCCCCCGCCCTCCCCCGGAGGGGAGGAAGCAAGGTCACAACGCGGCTGCAGTCAGCTCCAGCTGCGTCAAGCGCCTGGCCATCCGCCCCACGAAGTTCTGCGTCACATGCGGCAGCGCCCGCTGCGTCGGCACCACGATGCCCACCAGCAGCTGATTCAGCGCCGGCAGCGCGAAGGGCCGCCACAGCAGCTCCCCGCGCTTGAGTTCCTCGATGAAGGCGATCTTGGAGAAGCAGGAGATGCCCTTGCCGCCCATGATCAGCCGCTTGAGCAGGGGCGTGGAGTTGCAGGTCGCGGCCGGCTCCATGTCGTCCCAGAAGGCCGCGAATTCGGCCGACAGCGAGGCGCTGATCACGGGGTGCGAGCTGGAGCGCAGGAAGGGATAGCCCGCGCAGTCCTTCAGCGCGATGCGATCGTGCTTGGCGAGCGGATGCCCCGGCGGCAGCACGATGCCGATCGGCAGGTTCGCCAGGCTCACCGCCTTCACGCCGCCGGGCAGCCGGCCCACGAAGCTCAGGCCCACGTCCGCCTGGCCAGACATCACGAGCTGCGGCACCTCCATGGGCTGGGTCGAGGTGATGGTGTAGGTCACGGCGGGGTAGACCTGCAGAAACTCTTCCACCGCGGCCGGCAGCAGTTCCTCGAAGAAGGAGTCCATCGCCGCCACTTTCACGTGACCGGTGCGCTCGCCCTTGAGCGCATCGAGCTCGGTGCGCATCACCTGGAACTGGTGCAGCGTCTCCTGCGCATGCTTGAGCAGCCGCTCGCCGGCGGGGTTGAGCCGCAGCCCGTTGGGCAGGCGGTCGAAGAGCTCGACGCCCAGCTCGTCTTCCAGCTTGTGGATCTGGCGGTTGACCGCGCTGGCCGCCACGAACAGCCGCTCCGAGGCCTTGCGCACCGAGCCGCAGCTCGCCACCTCGATGAAGTACTTCAGGATGCTGGCGTGCATGGCCGCACCCTCCCGCAGAAGGCCTCGCCGCTACCCCGCGGCCGCTGCGCCCGGTGCCTCCAGCGCGATGCGCGGATGGTCGCAGGCGAGGCGCCGCCCTTCGGCGCCGCCGGGCGAGCCCAGGCCGCTGACCTCGGCGCCGAAGAACTCGCGGTTGATGGCGATGTAGTGCGTGAGCCCGGGCGGCAGCCGGTGCTCCTCGTAGATCGCCTGGGTCGGGCAGGCGGACACGCAAATGCCGCAGTCGATGCATTCATCCGGGTGAATGTACAGAGTGCGCGCGCCTTCGTAGATGCAATCGACCGGGCAGCAGGGGACGCAGGCGCCGTCCTTGCAGTCGATGCAGGCGGTGGTGATGACGTGGGCCATGGCCGTGCCTGGTGCGATGCTCGGCTCAGCGGCCCAGCCACTGCGGCTTGCGCTTCTGCTGGAAGGCCAGCACGCCCTCGTCGGCGTCTTCCGAGCGCAGGGCCGCCATCAGCGCGGGCAGGCGCTGGCCGTGGGCCTCCGACGGCGACAGCATGCCGGTGCGCCGCACCACCTGCTTGATGGCCTTGAGCGACAGCGGCGCGCAGGCCAGCATCTGCTGCACCCAGCGCTCGACGGCGGTGTCGAGCTCGGCGCGCGGCACCACTTCGTTGATGAGCCCGATCTCGAGCGCGCGCCGGGCGTGGATGCGCTGGCCGGTGAGCATCATCCCCATCGCATGGCGAAAACCGATCTGGCGCTGCAGCAGCACCATGCCGCCATCCAGCGGCAGGCGGCCCACCAGCGGCTCGGGCAGGCCGAAGCTCGCCTCTTCGCAGGCGACCACCAGGTCGCAGCCCAGCACCATCTCGAGGCCGCCGCCGAGCGCCAGGCCGTTGACGCGCGCGATCACCGGCACGTCCAGCGTCTCGCGCAGCGCGATGCCGCCGAAGCCGCCGGGGCGGGCGGCGGCCCAGTACTCGACGCCTTTCAGCTTCGAGGTGTTCTTGAGGTCGGCGCCGGCGCAGAAGGCGCGCTCGCCGGTGGCGGTGAGCACCACCACCCGCACGTCGTCGCGGCGCTCGATCTCGTCCCAGATGCGCAGCAGCTCGGCCTCGGTGGCCGTGTCCACGGCGTTGAGCACCTCGGGGCGGTCGATGGTGACGGTCGCGACGTGGTCCGCGACGTTGAAGAGAACGGTCATCGGGAAACCTCCGCGCGGCGTGCTGCGCCGCGATTCGGCTGGGGAGCGGCCCGGCGTGTCACTGGAGTACCTTCGCCTTCGGCTACGGTGCTATGAGCCTTCGGAGCGGCCGTGCGTCTCATGCGTCGGCCTCCTCGATCAAGGCCCGCGCCTCGGCGAGCAGCTCTTGCGTGTGCTCGCCCAGCCGCGGCGGCGCGCGCCGCAGTTCGGCCTGCGCGCCCGACATGCAGATCGGGCTGGCGATGAACTTCAGCCTGCGGCCGGAGGGCGAGCTGCCTTCCAGGATCATCTCGTTGTGCAGGGTCTGGGCATCGACCAGCGCTTCGCGCATGTCGCGCACCGGCGCCGACAGCAGGTCCTGTTCTTCCAGTCGCGCCAGCCAGTGCTCGCGCGTGTGGCTGGCGAAGCGCTCACTGAAGATCGCGTGCAGCGCGGCCTTGTTCGCGAACTGCGCGGTCAGATCGGCGAAGCGCGCGTCCAGCGACAGGTCTTCGATCTCCAGCGCGGCGCAGATGTCGCGCAGCGGATTGGCCTTGAAGGCGCCGACCAGCACCAGCGGCCCGGTCTGCGTGTCGAACACGCCCGACAGCGGCATGGCGGCCCAGTTGACCTCCGAGTCCTCCATCATCACCATCGCGGCCTCCTGCATCTGCATGGCCAGCATGGAGTTGTAGAGCGAGACGGCAATCTTCTGGCCTTCGCCGGTGCGCTCGCGCTGCAGCAGCGCGAACAGGATGCCCTGCACCATGTGCATGCCGGCGGTGTAGTCGGCCAGCGCCGTGGGGTAGATCGAGACCGGCACGGTGGCGTCGGCACGCCGCGCCATCACGCCCGTGAGCGCCTGCGCCAGCACGTCCTGGCCGCCCTTGTGCGCGTAGGGCCCGGTCTCGCCGAAGCCCGTGCCCACCGCGTAGACGATGCGCGGGTTGATGCGGCGGCAGTCCTCGTAGCCCAGCCCCAGCCGCTCCATCACGCCGGCGCGGAAGTTGTTGCAGACCACGTCGCTGTCGGCGATGAGCGCCTTCACCAGCTCCATCTGGGCGGCGTCGCGCAGGTCGATCTCGACGCTGCGCTTGTTGCGGTTGAGGCTGCAGAAGATCGGGTTGTCCTCGCCCGCCACGGGGGCGAAGGTGGAGCGGCTCAGGTCGCCCGCGCCCTTGCGCTCGATCTTGATCACGTCGGCGCCGTGGTCGGCCAGCATCTGGGTGCAGACCGGGCCCATCATGACCTGCGTGAAGTCGATCACGCGGATGCCGGCCAGCGGCAGGTTGTTGTTGGCGTTCGAATCGATCATGCGGCCTCCGCGAAGGAGCGGGCCATGGCCGGGGTGTCGGCGTTCGGGCCCTTCTGGTCGCCGGGGTCGGCGCCTTGGGCGCGCAGCGTGCGCTGCAGCTTCGCGATGTCCACGTGGCGCACCGCCACGCCGGCGTCCAGCGCCAGCGCCGCCGCCGTGCCGGTCGCCTCGCCCATCGCCATGCAGGGCGGGATCTCGCGCGAGATCTTCTGCGCGGCCGAGGTCGACGAGTAGTGGCGGCCGGCGACCAGCAGGTTCTCCACGCTGCGCGGCACCAGGCTGCGGAAGGGGTAGTAGTAGTCGCGGCCGCGCGCCACGCTGTCCGCGAAGCGGGCGCGCTGCGCCACGTCTTCCTTGGTCATCACGTACTCGCCTTCCAGCAGGCGGGTCTGGCGGATGCCGGTCTGCGGCGCCAGGTCGACCAGGTAGCAATTCTCGAAGCCGGGCAGCTTGGCGCGAATGAACTCGATCACCTTGTGGATGGTGGCGCGGCCTTGCACTTCCGCGCGCGTCAGGTCGGCCACCTTGAGGCCGTCCAGGCCCGCCATGTGCGGGCAGTTGCACCACACCACGCCGGGCAGCGGCGTCTTGAGCCACCACGAATCCCAGGCGCCGCCCAGGATGTGCTTGACCTCGCGGTCGATCGCCGCGAAGGCCTCCGGCTCCTCGTGCTCGAAGCGCTCGGCCTCGTCGGTGTCGACGCCGCCGAGGCGGAACACGGTTGTGACGATGTAGGCGCCGCTGATGTGCGGCGCACCGGCCGAGGCGGCCACGTCGAGGTCGCCGGTGGCGTCGATCACCACCTTGCCCAGGACGGCTTCGCGGCCGCTCTTGGATTCGACCACCACGCCCTTGACCCGGCCGTCTTCCACCAGCGTGCGCGAGAACCACGAGTGCAGGCGCAGGTTGATGCCGGCCTGCTGCACCATCTCGAGCGAGGCGCGCTTGAAGGCGTCCGGGTCGAAGGCGGCGGCGAAGCAGATCGGGTGCGGCTTGTCCTTGCTGTGGAAGTCGAAGGTGCCCCAGCGCTTCCAGCGGCGCACCGACTCGGGCAGGCTGCCCCAGTCCTTCTGCTTGGGGTACTCGGCCAGGCCGCGCTCGGCCATGCGCTCGATCATCTCGAGGCAGATGCCGCGCACCGAGATCTCGCGCAGGTGGCTGTCCCACATGTCGTCGAGCACCAGCACCATGCCGCCCGAGGCCAGGCCGCCCAGGTGGTTGTAGCGCTCCAGCAGGGTCACGCTGGCGCCGTTGCGCGCAGCGGCCACGGCCGCCGCCTGCCCGGCGGGGCCGCCGCCGACCACCACCACATCCGATTCGGCTGCGACGCGAATGTCGTGCGCAGGTTCTTGCATCCAGTCGCCGATACGGCTCATAGGAATCTCCTAGAAAAATTTCGAGAGTTGGCGGCGCAGGAGGCGCCGTCGAGGTCGTTCAGTGCTGGCCTTCGGGCTGCCATCTGATGATCCAGCGCTCGGCGAGGGTGACGAGCAGGAAGAACAGGCCCGACAAGGTGGCGCTCATCACGATCGCGGCGTAGAGCAGCGGCGAATCGAAGTTGAAGGTGGCCTGCAGGATCATGGCGCCGATGCCCACCGTGGCGCCCACCCACTCGCCCACCACGGCGCCGATCACGCTCATCGAGGCCGCGATGCGCAGGGCCGAGAACAGGTAGGGCAGCGAGTTCTGCAGGCGCAGGCGGAAGAAGATCTCCGTCTTGCTGGCCGACAGCACCCGCATCAGCTCCATCGCCTGCGGGTTCACCGACTCCAGGCCGCGCACCATGTTCACCAGCGTCGGGAAGAAGCACACCAGCGCCGCGATGGTGATCTTGGGCTCCATGCCGTTGCCCATGATCAGCACCAGCACGGGCGCCTTGGCCACCAGCGGGATGGCGTTGAACATCAGCACGACCGGAAAGAAGATGTCCTGCAAGGTCTTGTTGTGGACGAAGACCGTGGCGATGGCGATCGCCGCCAGGTTGCCCAGCAGGAAGCCGCCGGCGGCCTCCATGGCGGTCGGCAGCAGGTTGTCGAGCAGCACGGCGCGCTTGGCGTAGAGCGTCTCCACCACCGCCCAGGGCGAGGGCGCGATGAAGGGCTTGACGTCGAAGATCGCGATCACCGCCCACCACAGCACGATCAGGCCGGTGATGCCCAGCGCGGGCAGGAGGCGGCGGCGCCAGAGGCGGCGCTGGCGTGCCGTGGCCCAGGCCTGGTACTCGGTGTCGGGCGCGGCGAGGCCGGCAGCGGAGGCGCTGCTCACGTCGATGGAAGAAGTGGTCATGGCTTGGGCCTCGATCAGCAGGTTTCCAGCACGCGCCGCAGATGGGCGGTGAGGCGCACGAATTCGGGGGTCTCGCGGATGTCCAGCGTGCGGTCCTCCGGCATGTCGACCGGGACGATCTCGCGCAGCCGGCCCGGATTCGCCGCCAGCATCAGCACGCGCTGGCCCAGGAAGGCGGCCTCGTGGATGCTGTGGGTGACGAAGAGGATGGTCACGCCGGTTTCCTTCCACACGCGCCGGATCTCCTCGTTGAGCCGGTCGCGCGTGATCTCGTCGAGCGCGCCGAAGGGCTCGTCCATCAGCAGGATCTTCGGATCGCTGGCGAGCGCCCGCGCGATCGACACGCGCTGGCGCTGGCCGCCCGACAACTCGTGCGGCCAGGCGTTGGCCTTGTCCTTGAGGCCGACCAGCTCCAGCAGCTCCTTCGGCGAGCGGCGGCCCTTGCGGCTGGCGCCGCCGCCCACTTGCAGCGGCAGCTCCACGTTCTGCAGCGCGGTGCGCCAGGGCAGCAGCGCCGCGTCCTGGAAGACGAAGCCGATATCGCGGTTCTTGCGCGCGGCCATCGGGCTGGTGGAGAGCACCTCGATGCGGCCGCGGCTGGGCTCGAGCAGGTCGGCCACCACGCGCAGGAAGGTGGACTTGCCGCAGCCCGAGGGGCCGAGCAAAGTCAGGAACTCGCCTTGGGCGACGTCGAGGTCCAGGCTCTTGATGGCCGTGACATCGCGGCGCTCGGTGAAGAAGCGCATGCCGATGTCGCGGCAGGAGATCGCCGGCGTGGCGTTCATGACGGCGGCCATGGGATCAGCCCTTTCCCATGCGCAGCCCGGTGGTGGCCTTGAGCGCATCGAGCGTGATCACGTCCTCGACCTTCGGCGTGCGGGCGGTGAACTGGCCCAGCTCCGAATAGGTCGCGATCTGCTGCTGCCAGACGGCGGGGTCCATCGCGCCCCAGCCCTGCGTCTGCGCGAGGCCGCCGAAGCTGTAGTCGAGCATGACGTCGACCGCCACGCGCTCGTCCTCCGCCTTGAGGTTGGGGTACTCCTTGACCAGCAGCTCCACCGACTGGTCGCGGTTGGCCCGCACGTGCTGCCAGCCCTTCGCCGTGGCGCGCACGAAGGCTTCGATCACCTTGGGCTGCGTTTCCAGCGTCTTGGTCGAGGCGTAGTAGGGCAGGGCGTAGAGCTGCACGCCGGCGTCCCACAGCGTGAGGTCGATGCGGTCGGGGCCCAGCATCTTGAGCGCCGTCGTGCTGGTGAGCCAGCCGGTGACCACGTCGACCTGGCCGGTCAGGAGCGGCGCCATGTCGGAGCCGACGGTCACGACCTTGACGTCCTTCTCGGGAATCTTGTTCTTCGCCAGCAGGGCGCGCAGCAGGATGGCCGCGGTGGAGGGAATGCCCACCTTCTTGCCGACCAGGTCGGAGGGCTTGCGCACCGGGTTCTTGGCCAGCGAGAAGAAGGTGAAGGGATGCTTCTGCGCGCCGATCGCGAAGCACTTGATCGGCAGGCCTTGCGACACCGCCAGCATCACCGAGGGGCTGGAGGACACCTGCCCCACCTCGTAGCGGCCGGAGGCGACGATGGCCACGCCATCGATGTTGGGCCCGCCCGGCTGGATCGCGAAGTCGATGCCCTCCTGCTCGTAGAAGCCCAGCCGCTTGGCCACGACTTCGCCGATCTGGTTGACGCCGACGATCCAGCCGAGCTGCATGTTGATCTTCGCCTTGCCCTGGGCCAGGGCGTCGATGGAAAGCAGCCCGCCGCTTCCGAGCCCGGCGGCCAGGAGCGAGGTCTTGAGGAGGCGGCGGCGACCGGGGTCCCGGAGATGGGCCATGGCAGATTCCTTTGCTGTGGGGGACAAGAAGAAAAATGAGAGCGTCGACCTGGGCCTTCGGTGTCGCGAAAGATGCGACGGCGAAGACGTGATGACAGGAATGCTAGGAGACGGAGGCGTTGCCTCCAAGCACCGTTTTTCGCAACGGGCGCACTGAAAATTAGCTCGGACGGCCCTGCGGAAAACCCTGTGTGCCGAGAAGACAAATGCCTGAAACGAAGGCATTTCGCTTGCTTGGAATTCAGCCTTGCAAGGCAGCTTTCCAATGAAGATCGTGCAGGGGCAAGGGTGTGGGCCGATGGCATGAACTGTGCAAGTTCCAGCCATCGTTTCCCGGAGACACGCCATGGATGATGGTCAAGCCATCGCCGTCCGGCCCGCGACGGAGTCGCTGCTGGATGCCGACATCGAAGTCCTGAAGCTCTCGCTTCGTACCACCAACGTGCTGCGCCTCAACCAGCTTCACACGGTCCGCGATGTGACCCGCGTGCCGGCCAAGAAGCTCTTCGTGCTTTCGCGCCTGGGCCGCAACTCGCTGCGGGAGATCGTGGAGAGCATGAACCGGCGCGGGCTGCGGCTCGCCGACTGAAGTGCGCTTGCTCCCTCCCCCGCTTGCGGGCGAGGGAGCAAGACGCGCATCAAGCGCGGCGGAAGAGCAGCACCGAGTTCGTTCCGCCGAAGGCGAACGAGTTGCTGATCGCAGCTTCCAGCCGCGGCGCCGCGGCACCTTGCTGCGGCACCAGGTTGAGCCGGCATTCCGGATCGACCTCCGTGCAATGCGCATTGGGCGGCAACTGCTGCCGGTGCAGCGCCAGCACGGTGATCACCGCCTCCAGCGCGCCGGCGGCGCCGAGCAGGTGGCCATGCAGCGCCTTGGTCGAGCTCACCTGCAGATCGGCGAGCGCGGCCTCGCCCCAGACCTCCGCCAGCGCATTGCGCTCGACCACGTCGCCGATGCGCGTGGCGGTGCCGTGTGCATTGCAGTAGCCCACGTCGCGCGGCGCGAGCCCGGCCGATCGCAGGGCGGCGCGCAGGGCACGGGCCTGGCCCGCCGCGTCGGGCTTGGTGAGGTGCGTGGCGTCGCAGCCGATGCCCCAGCCGGCCAGTTGCGCATAGGCGCGCGCGC
>DATFFA010000256.1:0-14189 GCA_035250605.1 Variovorax sp.
CCCTTTTCAAAGGACTCATATGCCGCAGCAAGAAGCCTCGTCACAAGACGAAAGCATCGACGTCAGTTCCGCCAGTGCGGTGGAAGAGCTTGCCAAGCGATTCGACGCGACACCCCAGCAGATCCGGGAAGCCGTCAAGGCGGTCGGAAGCCGGGTCGCGGACGTGGAGCTTCACTTGAAGGGCACCCGCAGTTCGAGCAACGAACAACGCGTGGACAGCAAGCTTTGAAGGCCTGATACCAACCGGGGGCGCATCGACGTACCAGCCCTCCTCCACGGTTGCACAGGGCTAAGGTGGGCCGTCGCCCAGTGCAGACAACAGGTCGAGCGGGTGCACCATGGCCGAGCGCACCTGCCTCGCAGTCTCGAATTGATACAGCGCCGAGCGCAGTCGGGGCTCCTTCGCGAGAGCGTCCCACACATCGAGGAGCGCTGAAGGCGGCGGCGCTTTGCCCTCGGCGAGCTCGCAGGCGAACGCGAGGCTCGCGCGTTCACCGAGCAGAACGGCTTTTGTCGCTGCACTCAGGAACTGCGGGGGCGACTCGGCCGGCGCGGAACAGCAATAGATCACGTGCGCAGGCAGCGAATGGCCCTGGGGCTGGAGTCTTCGCAGCGATCCGCCCAGAATGCGCGCCTCGCCGGCTGCAGACGCAAAGGAATAGGTCTTGCCGGGATCGGCATGGGCCAGGCGCCGCAAGCCACGCAGGAGGCGCGAGAAATCGGAGCTCGCAGCGGCCGGAGAAGCCTTGACCTCTGCGAGGAGAACGATGTCGTCGCCTCCGCCCTCGCCGCTTCGCACGATCGCCGCGTCCCATTCATCCTTCGCCTTGTTCCGTTCTCCCGGAAATGCCACCGGCGCACGAAGGCTTTGCAGGACACGGTAGCCGGCGCCCTGTCCGCCGCGCCGGTTCAACAACTCGACGATGGCACCGAAGGCTTGCACGGTCGCGCGCTCGGCCGCTTCGCCCAGGCGCGCCGATGCGCGTCCCGATGCAGCCGCGGTGTCGCTGCCGGCCAGCGGCCCTCTGCGCTCGGTGAGGCTCAAATAGCGTTGCACGTCTGCATTTCGCAGCAACGCACTGCCACGCGCAAGGCGCTGCAACGCGGGATTCGATCGGAGGCGATCCAGCAGGACACCGGCCTGCTGCGCCGCCGCGTCGCCCTGCGCGAGCGGCTGCTCGAGCGCCGCTGCAAGCTCCGCCCAGGCGCCTTCGCCTGCGAGACGGTGCAAGCGAGACAGTGCGTCCCGCGCCGCGCCGGCTGGCTGGTCGCGCAGCTTGCCAGGGTGGGAGATTGCATTCGCGGCAGCACGAACGGCACGACGGTCGCCTGCGAGCTGCGCAGCCAGCCGCACATACTCGCCGACGGCCGGCCTCTGCGCTCGAAGCAGGAGCGCCTGGAATGCCGGATCGCCACCCTCGGATGCGAGCGCCCTGCCGATCAACGCCGCAAGGGAGCGCGTGAACAGATCCTGCGCCCGCGCAGATGGCGCCGATCCGCCTTCCTTCGCCAGGCGCGCGGCTTCGATCGCGAAGGCGAGAGCGGCATCCACGCCGAGCGATGCCGCCGCGTCGGCGTCGGCCGGCAAAGGCGGCATGCGGTACCGGCGCGGGGCAGCGCGCACGGCGGCGAGAAGAAATGTGTCGAGGTGCTGCAAATCGCACTCGGGCCATTCACGCCCGCCCTAGTCGCCCAGCAGTTCCCCGATCGGCTGCAGATCCTCCACCCGGTCGCACACCGCCTTCACGACCATCATGATCGGAATGCCCAGCAGCAGCCCCCAGATGCCCCAGAGCCAGCCCCAGAAGATCACGCCCACGAACACGGCCACCGGGTTCATGCGGCTGGTGCGGCTGGTGAGCCAGGGCACCAGCAGGTTGCCCACGAGGGTGTGGATCAGCAGCGAGGCACCGCCGATCACCAGGGCCATCTGGATGCTGTTGAACTGCAGGAAGGCCACCAGGCCGGCGGCAGCCATCATGATCACCGAACCGATGTAGGGGATCAGATTGGTCACCCCGGCGAGGATGCCCCACACGGCCGCGTTCTCCAGCCCGACGGCCCAGAAGGCCAGGCCGGTGGCGATGCCGACCACTGCGCTGGTGAGGATCTGCACCAGCAGGTAGCGCTCGATCTGCTTGGTGATGTCGTCCAGCACATGCACCGTGATCCTCTTCTTTTGCAGGCCGGGCCCCGTGATCTTCACCAGCTTGCGCCTGAAGGTGTCGCCCGAACCGAGCGCGAAGTAGGTCAGGAAAGCCACCAGCGTGAGCTGGCCGGCGGCGCCGATCAGGCCCACCGTGCCGCTCCAGAGGTAGTCGCGCACGTTGAAGGGCGGCCGCTCGATGATCACGCGCGCGACGCCGCGGCGCGAGGCCACCTTGGCGGAGTTCTCGTCGGCCGCCTGCTCGAGCTGCTGGGCCGCCTTCTGCACCGTGTCGAGCGCGCCCGGGTTGCTGGTGCGGCCATCGGCGCGAAGCGCCAGCCTCAGCTTCTGGGCCGCGACCGGCAGCGAATCGAGCAGCTCCGTGGCGCTGCCCGACAGCGAGTAGCCGGTCCAGCCGACGCCGCCGCCGAGGCCGAGCAGGATCACGGCCGCACCGATCCAGCGGGAGATCTTCCAGCGCTCGAGCAGGCCCACCAGCGGCTCGAGCGCGTAGGTCAGCAGCAGGCTCAGCATCAGCGGAACGAACACGGCCTTGGCCCAATGGAGCGTGAACACGACCGCGAGCACGCTGAGCACGACCAGCGCGGCGCTGCGCACGTCGACGGGCATCTGCAGCAGCACGCGCTCCGGCTCCGGGACGGGGGCGGACGCGGGCGGCTCCGGCTCGACCGTCGGCGCCTGCTCCGGCTTCGGCTTCGGCTCGGGTTCGGGCTCGGGCTCGGGCGGAGGCTGGGGCTGCTCGGCCTTTTTCTGCGCAGTTTCGTCGTTCATCTCGGGTCCTTGAGCACCTCGCGCACCGCGGCCAGCTGGCGCCGCGACACCACCACCGGCTCGGGAATGCCGTCGAGCCGCAGCGCCCAGCCCTCGGCATCCTCGCCGTCGTCGTATTTCTCGAGCGCGCGGATCGCCTGGCGCGCCACCAGTGCATTGCGGTGCACGCGCACGAAGCGCGCCGGATAGCGCTCCTCGAACTCGGCCAGCGACCCATCGTAGATATGGCTGCGCGCCGCGGTGCGCACCGTGAGGTACTTGAACTCCGACTTGAGATAGACGACCTCGGACAGCAGCACCCGCTCGGTGCGGCCGCGGTCCTGGATCAGCAGCACCTCGTGCGGCACCTCGGTCAGCGGGCCGCGCCGCTCCCGCAACGAGCGCTCCGCCTTCTGCAGCGCCTGCTGCAGCCGCTCGGCCCGCACGGGCTTGGTCAGGTAGTCGACCGCCTCGAGCTCGAAGGCCGTCACGGCATGGGCCGCGTGGGCGGTGACGAACACCACCGCCGGCGCGCCGGCGCGCTGGCGCAGGCTGCGCGCCAGCTCGATCCCGTCGATGCCGGGCATGTGGATGTCGAGCAGCACCAGGTCGAGGTCGGCGGTGAGCAGCTGCGCCAGGGCGTCGGCGCCGTTGGAGGCCTCGGCCACCACCTCGGCTCCCGGCGCACGGCATTCGGCCAGCAGCGTGCGCAGCCGCGACCGGGCCAGCGTTTCGTCGTCGACGATCAGGGTGCGCAGAAGATTCATGGACTCCTCAAGTTCCGACAGGAATGGCGATGCGCACGCGGTAGGCCTTCTGGTCCATGCCGGCGCTGAACTGCGCCTGCACGTCGTGCAGCAGCCGCAGCCGGTCGCGCACGTTGGCCAGGGCGATGCCGTGGCCGCGCGGCAGGGGCTCGTCGGCCCAGCGCAAAGGCGGCAGGCTGTTGACCACCTCGATCACCGCCATGCTGCCGCGGCGCTCGGTGCGGATGCGGATCTTCGCGCCCTCGGGGCTGGGCTCGACGCCGTGCTTGACGGCGTTCTCGACCAGCGGCTGCAGCAGCAAGGGCGGCAGGCGCGCACCGTTGGCCGCGGGGTCGATGTCCCAGCGGATGCGCAGCCGGTCGCCGAAGCGCACCTGCTCGATCGCCAGGTAGCGCTCGGCCAGCGCGATCTCGTCGGCCAGGGTGACCGGTTCGCCCGCATCGGCCAGGGCGTGGCGGAACAGCTCGCTCAGGTCTTCCAGCATGGTCTCGGCCTTGGCCGGCTCCTCGCGCACCAGCGCGATGGCGCTGTTCAGCGTGTTGAAGAGAAAGTGCGGGCGGATGCGCGACTGCAGCTCTTCCAGCCGCGCCGTGGTGGCCGCCGGCGTCTGCCCGCGCGCGCGCAGCACCAGCGCGGCCATCACCAGCGACGCGAACATCGCGCCGGACAGGGCGCTCGCGATCCAGGGTGCGCTGGCAAGCACGCCCGTCAGCCGCAGCAGCCCGCAGCCGTAGAGCGCGGACAGCGCCCCCAGGACGATGCCGGCGCCGTACTGCCCGGCGCGCGGCAGGCGGCCCAGCAGCTTCTTGAGCCAGCAGGCCGCGAGCAGCCACAGCAGCGTGGCCGGCAGGGCGCCGCCGGTCACGGTGGCCAGCAGCATCAGCCACTCGGCCGGTGTGGGCGCCTGGAACAGCGTGACGACCGCCACCACCGACTCGACGAACATCACGGTGCGCAGCACCACGCCGATCTGGCAGGCATCGAAGATCGCGGCACCGGCACGCGCCGGCGCGCGGGCCCGTGCCGGGGACGGCGCCTGGGGGGTGGTCGATAAAATCGATGGGCTGCGCATCAAGCAAATCGGGTGCAAACCCATTATTGCCTCCCAACCGGTTCACCCCATGACCCACAACCAACTCGACAAGAAATCCGAAGCCTGGTCCGCCCTGTTCTCCGAACCGATGAGCGACCTGGTGAAGCGCTACACCGCGAGCGTCTTCTTCGACAAGCGGCTGTGGCAGGCCGACATCCAGGGCTCGCTCGCGCATGCGGGCATGCTGGCGGCGCAGGGCGTCATCAGCGCGGAGGACCATGCGGCCATCGAGCGCGGCATGGCGCAGATCCGCGGCGAGATCGAGTCCGGCGCCTTCGACTGGAAGCTCGACCTCGAGGACGTGCACCTGAACATCGAGGCCCGCCTCACCCAGCTGGTCGGCGACGCCGGCAAGCGCCTGCACACCGGCCGCAGCCGCAACGACCAGGTGGCCACCGACGTGCGGCTCTGGCTGCGCGGCGAGATCGACCTGATCGGCGGGCTGCTGGTCGACCTGCAGAGGTCGCTGGTGGCCATCGCGGAGAAGAACGCCGAGGTGATCCTGCCGGGCTTCACGCACCTGCAGGTGGCGCAGCCGGTGAGCTTCGGCCACCACATGCTGGCCTACGTCGAGATGTTTTCGCGCGATGCCGAGCGCATGGCCGACGTGCGCGGCCGCGTCAACCGCCTGCCGCTGGGCGCCGCGGCGCTGGCCGGCACCAGCTACCCGCTGGACCGCGAGCTGGTGGCCCGCACGCTGGGCATGGACGGGGTGTGCGAGAACAGCCTGGATGCGGTGAGCGACCGCGACTTCGCGATCGAATTCAGCGCCGCCGCCTCGCTCGCCATGGTGCACATCAGCCGGCTCAGCGAGGAACTGGTGCTCTGGACCAGCCAGGCCTTCGGCTTCATCGACATCGCCGACCGCTTCTGCACGGGCAGCTCGATCATGCCGCAGAAGAAGAACCCGGACGTGCCCGAGCTCGCGCGCGGCAAGACCGGCCGCGTCGTGGGCCACCTGATGGGCCTGATCACGCTCATGAAGGGCCAGCCGCTGGCCTACAACAAGGACAACCAGGAGGACAAGGAGCCGCTGTTCGACACCGTCGACACGCTCAAGGACACGCTGCGCATCTTTGCCGAGATGGTGGGTGGCATCACGGTCAAGCCCGAGGCCATGGAGAACGCCGCGCTGCGCGGCTACGCGACCGCCACCGACCTGGCCGACTACCTGGTGAAGAAGGGCCTGCCCTTCCGCGACGCGCACGAGACCGTGGCGCATGCGGTCAAGGCCGCGATCTCGCACAAGGTCGATCTGTCGGAGCTGCCGCTGTCGGTGCTGCAGACCTTCCATCCGAAGATCGAGAAAGACGTCTACGACGTGCTGAGCCTGCGGGGTTCGCTGCATGCGCGCAACATTCTGGGCGGCACGGCGCCGGCCCAGGTGCGCAAGCAGATCGCCCGCCATCGCGCCAGACTCGGTTGAGAAATATTTGGGGTTTACCCCGAATAGCTGCCGAAACGGTTGCCGGCTCTTGCGCGGCCGCTATCGATTGGATAGCGCTTTGCAGAGCGATTACGACCTATGGCAGGGCTCTACGCCGTAAGCTTTGTGGCCAGTTGTAAAACTGTAGTGCTAAAGTTTGGCATTGCATTGCAGCAAACTGCCCGGCAACCTGTGTTGCCGAAGCACGCCAGCCCGACCGAATCCATGGAACAAGCCCCCTGCGTCGTCGTCATCCTGACCTTCAATTCCGCCTCGATCATCCGGGAGACCGTGTCGCAGGCGAAGAAGGTCAGCCCCAAGATCTTTGCGGTCGACTCGCATTCGTCGGACGGCACCGTCGCCATCCTCGAGGAACTGGGCTGCACCGTGGTGCAGCGGCCCTTCTCCAACTACAGCGACCAGCGCAACTGGGCGATCTCGCAGGTCGAGGGCCTCTACGGCTGGCAGTTGCACCTGGATGCCGACGAAGTGCTGGACGAACAGGCAGTCGGCGAAATCCGCGACCTGCTCGCCGGCACGCCCCGCTTCGACGCCTACATGCTGCGCCGGCGGGACTACTTCATGGGCAAGATGCTGCGCTTCTCGGGCGTCAACCCTTGGCACCTGCGGCTCTTCCGCTCGGGCGCGGGGCGCTGCGAGGCGCGGCTCTACGACCAGCACTTCATCAGCAGCGCCACGCCGGGGCGCCTGCAGGGCTTCATGCACGACAAGAATTCGGCGCGGCTCACCGACTGGATCAACAGCCACAACCGCTGGAGCGACGCCGAGGCCAAGGAGAAGCTGGGCCCCCGCATGGCCGCCGACAACGTGCTCCAGCCGCGGCTGATGGGCGACGCGCGCGAGCGCACCCGCTTCATCAAGGAGCTCTACTACAAGCTGCCGACCGGCCTGCGCTCGCTCAGCTACTTCGTCTACCGCTACGTCTTCCGGCTCGGCTTCCTGGACGGCACCACCGGCTTCTACTTCGCGTTCTTCCAGGCACTGTGGTTTCGCATGCTGGTCGACGCGAAGATGTACGAGCAACGCACGGCGCAGCGCCCGCCGGCCGAACTGAAGGCCACCACCCACCCGATTCCCCCTATGGAGTGAACTCGCAACATGCGGCAATACAACGCTTCCAAGAAGGTCCTGGTCACCGGCGGCGCCGGCTTCCTCGGCAGCCATCTGTGCGACCGGCTCATCGAGCAGGGCCACGATGTCCTGTGCGTGGACAACTTCTTCACCGGCACCAAGCGCAACATCGAGCACCTGCTCGGCCACCCGCGCTTCGAGCTGATGCGGCACGACGTGACCTTCCCGCTCTACGTGGAGGTGGACGAGATCTTCAATCTCGCCTGCCCGGCCTCTCCCATCCACTACCAGCACGACCCGGTGCAGACCACCAAGACCAGCGTGCACGGCGCCATCAACATGCTGGGCCTGGCCAAGCGGGTGCGCGCCAAGATCCTGCAGGCCTCCACCAGCGAGGTCTACGGCGACCCCGAGATCCATCCGCAGGTCGAGGCCTACTGGGGCCGCGTCAACCCGATCGGCATCCGCAGCTGCTATGACGAGGGCAA
Organism: Variovorax sp.; assembly: GCA_035250605.1. GTDB lineage: Bacteria > Pseudomonadota > Gammaproteobacteria > Burkholderiales > Burkholderiaceae_C > Variovorax. The sequence goes on from DATFFA010000256.1 coordinate 7,784, forward strand.
GCGCTGCGCCGAGACGCTGTTCTTCGACTACCACCGCCAGCACAAGCTGCGCATCAAGGTCGTGCGCATCTTCAACACCTACGGTCCGCGCATGCACATGAACGACGGGCGCGTGGTGTCCAACTTCATCGTGCAGGCGCTCAAGGGCGAGGACATCACCATCTACGGCGACGGCCAGCAGACGCGCAGCTTCTGCTACGTGGACGACCTGGTGGAGGCCATGCTGCGCATGATGGGCACCGGCGACGAGGTGCCCGGCCCCATCAACATCGGCAACCCGGGCGAGTTCTCGATGCTGGAGCTCGCCAACAAGGTGATCGAGCTGACCGGCTCCAGGAGCCAGCTGATGCGCATGCCGCTGCCGGCGGACGATCCCAAGCAGCGCCGCCCCGACATCACCCTGGCCCAGCAGGAACTCGACGGCTGGGCGCCGAAGACCCAGCTCGAGGAAGGGCTGAAAAAGACCATCGCCTACTTCGACAAGGCGCTCTCCGAATCCACCGCAGACTGAAGAACGCATGAACGTCACCATCATCGGAACCGGCTATGTCGGACTCGTCACCGGCGCCTGTCTCGCCGACATCGGCAACAACATGCTGTGCGTGGACGTCGATGCGCGCAAGATCGACACCCTCAACGCGGGCGGCATCCCGATCTACGAGCCGGGCCTCGGCGACCTGGTCGAGTCGAACATGGCGGCGAAGCGCCTCGCCTTCTCGACCGACATCGAGGCCTCGGTGGCGCACGGCGACGTGCAGTTCATCGCCGTGGGCACCCCACCGGACGAGGACGGCAGCGCCGACCTGCAATACGTGCTGGCGGCGGCGCGCAACATCGGCAAGTACATGAACGGCTTCAAGGTCGTGGTCGACAAGTCGACGGTGCCGGTGGGCACGGCCGACAAGGTCGCGGCCGTCATCCGTGAAGAGCTCGACAAGCGCGGCCGGTCCGACCTGCGCTTCTCGGTGGTGAGCAACCCCGAGTTCCTCAAGGAAGGCGCGGCCATCGAAGACTTCATGCGCCCCGACCGCATCGTCATCGGCTACAGCGACGACGAGGACGGGCGCGAGGCGCTGGCCGCGATGCGCAAGCTCTACGCGCCCTTCAACCGCAACCACGAGCGCACCCGCGTGATGGACGTGCGCTCGGCCGAGTTCACCAAGTACGCGGCCAACGCGATGCTCGCCACCCGCATCAGCTTCATGAACGAGCTGGCCAACCTCGCCGATCGCGTGGGCGCCGACATCGAGGCAGTGCGCCAGGGCATCGGCTCCGACCCGCGCATCGGCTACAGCTTTCTCTACGCGGGCACGGGCTACGGCGGCAGCTGCTTCCCGAAGGACATCCAGGCGCTCACGCGCATCGCGCGCGACAACGGCCAGGCGCTTCGGGTGCTGGAGTCGGTCGAGGCAGTCAACGACGAGCAGAAGCGCGTGCTGACGCAGAAGGTGCTCGACCGCTTCGGCCCGGACCTCAGCGACCGCAGCTTTGCACTGTGGGGCCTGGCCTTCAAGCCCAACACCGACGACATGCGCGAAGCCCCGAGCCGCGTGGTGCTCGATGCGCTGCTGCGCGCCGGCGCGCGCGTGGTGGCGCACGACCCCATCGCGGTCGACGAGACCCGGCGCGTGCTGCAACTGGACTTCGCCGATGCGCCGGCGCTGCTGGAGCGCATCAGCTTCTCCTCGGCCAAGGACCCGATGGAGGTGCTGGCCGATGCGGATGCGCTGATCATCGTCACGGAGTGGAAGGCCTACCGCAGCCCCAACCTCGCGCGGCTCAAGGCGCTGATGAAGTCGCCGGTGATCTTCGACGGCCGCAACCTCTACGAGCCGGGCGTGATGAAGGAAGCCGGCGTCATCTACCAGGGCATCGGGCGCAACAGCCTCTGAGCGCGCTGCCTCGGCGTCCGGCAGCGTGTTCTACGCGATCCCCCTCGAAAACCGGCCGAGCTGGCGCAACCCGCCCTGGGTGACGGTGCTGCTCATCCTGGTGAACATGCTGGTCTTCTGGGGACCGCAGCGCGCGGAAGAAGCGGCGCAGGCGCGGGCCGCGCAGTACTACCTGCAGAGCGGCCTGCCGAAACTGGAGCTGCCGCCCTTCGTGGCCTGGCTGCAGGAGACCGGCTCGCCGCGCGCAAACGCGGCCCGGCGGCTGCTCGAGCGCCAGCGCTACGGCGAGCTGCTCGAAGGCCTCCAGCAGGAGCAGGCCTTCCTGCGCAAGCTGCACGCGGACCAGATCATCGAGCCCGTCCACGCCCGCTACGCGGACTGGAAACGCGAGCGGCAGCGCTACGAGGCCCAACTGCCGGCGCCCTTCACCACCCGCTGGGCGCAGGACCACAACCCGGACGCCGAATCCAGGCCCTGGACCTGGCTCACGTCGGCCTTCCTGCACGGCAGCACCAGCCATCTGCTGGGCAACATGCTCTTCCTCTTCCTGTTCGGCTTCTCGGTCGAGCTGGCGCTGGGCCGCGGCCTGTACCTGGGCTTCTACCTGCTGGGCGCGGCCGGTGCCTCGGCCCTGGCGGCCTGGGCCTATTCGGGCCAGGGCGGCTACGGGCTGGGCGCCTCGGGCGCGGTGTCGGCGCTCATGGGCATGTACGCGGTGATGTATCGGCTGCGGCGCATCCGCTTCTTCTACCAGCTCTTCTTCTATTTCAACTACGTCACTGCGCCGGCGCTGATCCTGCTGCCGGCCTGGATCGCCAACGAGCTGCTGCAGCATTTCGTCGGCGGCAAGGGCATCGCCTACATGGCGCACCTGGGCGGGCTGCTGACCGGCGCGCTGCTGATGGCGATCGCGATGCGGTGGCGCCGGGTGCGCCTGCCCGACGCGCCCGTCGAGCTGGCGCCGGACCCCTTCGAGCAGCATGCGGCCGCAGCGCGCCGCCTGGCCGGCGAGATGAAGTTCGAAGAGGCCTGCGCCCAGTGGCGCGCCGCCGCGAAGCTGCGCCCCGGGGACGCGGTCACGCTGCGCGCCTGGTTCAACACCGCCAAGCTCTGGCCCGCCGGGGAGGACTTCCATCGTGCGGCGCACCGCATCTTCCAGCTCCGGCCGCAGGACCCCGCCACGCTGGAACTGCAGCATGCGAGCTACAAAACCTACCTCGACCACGCCAAGCCGGGTGCGCGCCTGCGGCCCGAGGACATGGCGCGGCTGGCGCGCCGCTTCACGCGCGCGCAGCAGTTCGCCGATGCGGAGCGCCTGTGCCAGGCGCTGATGAAGACGGCGCCGGAACATCCGGAGCTGGCCGAGACCGTGTCGCTGTGTGCCAACGGCCTGCTGCAGGCCGGGCGGCGCGATCAGGCGCTGGGCTGGCTGCCGCACCTGCTGAGGCTGGCGCCGGAGGCGATGGTGACGCGGATGCTTCAGAAGGCCTGAGCGGCCTTGTCTTGCGGCACCTCCCGCAGCAGCCAGCGCACCTCCTGCGTCTGCTCGCTGTCCGGATAGCGCTTCTCCAGCGTCCTCAGGATCGGCCGCGCCATGTCGCCGCGGTTCAGCCCCTGCACCAAGACCCGCGCCGCCAGCTCGTAGGCCTGCGGAATGGCCGCATGGCCGCGGAAGCGCTTGTCGAAGCCGGACAGCAGTGCGAGCGCGGCCTTCGCCTCGCCGTTGCGCCATTCGGCGCGTGCCAATGCGATGGTCGTCGCCGGATCGTCGAGCACGAAGGCGGCGTCCTTCGCGCTGCAGGCCTTGTAGACCTTCAGCGCTTCCGACGGGAGATCGCGCGCGGCGAGCATGCCGATCAGCCGCCGCCCGTGGTCCAGCAGGGCGGCCGTCTTGTCGGGCGCCAGCAGCAGCACGCGGTGGTAGCGCCGCTGCGCGGCCAGGTCGTCGGGTTTGGTGCGCTGCTCCTCGTAGGCCAGCGCCAGCGCGCCGGCCACGTCGCCTTCAGTCACCATCTGCGCCACCAGCGCGTCGGTCTGCTGCTGCGCGATCTGGGCCGGGGTGCGGGTGTCGATCGCACGCTCGTCGGCACCGGCACCCGGCAGCAGGTCGATGCCGAGCGCCGCATGGTTCTGGTACATCACGTAGCCCAGCAGGCTGGCCATGACCCAGCCGAAATAGATCATCACGAAATTGAAGAGCGGCAGCGCGATCCAGCCCTTGAAGACAGGCAGCAGCATGACCACCGCCAGCTGCGCGCCGGAATTCAGCAGAAACAGGAAAAAGCACAGCAGCGCGTAGGGCCAGCCGATGGCCCGCAGGGTCTCCCACACCAGGCCGGGGTTCAGCGCCTGCCAGAAGCTGCCCGACTGCACCAGCACCATGGTCGTGGCCGGCAGCGTGAACGAGAGCACGAGGATCGCGATGTAGCCGAGCGCCGGATTCAAGGCACCGATGAAGCCGCCGACCATGCCCTGCAGCACGAGCAGCGCGAACAGCTTCCAGGGCAGGTTCTTCCACTCCTCGTCCAGCGTGCGCGGAAAATCGGCGGCCCGCACGATGCCGCGCGCGCCGAGCGCCATCACCTTGAAGCCGTAGCGGCTGGCCGCGAGCACGATGCCCAGTTCGACCAGCAGCAGCATCAGCGCTTGCGGCAGGAAGAAGAACAGGTGAACGAGCAGGCTGGAGCCCGCGAGCAGCAGCGCATAGCCGAGCGGCTGCAACTGGAAAGGGAAGGCGAAGAAGGTGTTCAGGCGGTGCCAGAACGGGCGTGGCGAGGGACTTCCGGGCTCTTGCATGGACGCTCCAAGGAGGAGCGCCCAGTATATGTTTCAAGTTGTTGCACAACGGCCACGCAGGCCGCTGCCGTCGTGCAGGACCGCTCACATCGCGCGATAAAAAATGTAGTCCGCCTGGTACTTCACCACCTGTTTCCGGCCCGTCGAGTCTGCGCCGCAGGCGGCGGCCGGCGCCGTTCCGCCCTGGGTGGCCACGCGCTGGATGTAGCTCACGCCCTGCATCGCGCCGCTGCCCATGGCCGGGTTGGCCTTGACCAACTGGTAGGGGATGTTGCCGCTGCCATTGGGCGCGATCGCGAGCTGTGTCCCCGTGAGCCTGGAGCCGTCCATGCTTTCCCAGGTGGCCGGCGGGCCGTAGTACTTGCCGACCTGCTTGCCGCGGCGGTCCATGAGGCGGGCGTCGGGGCCGACGAACACCCATTCGTGCTGTCCCGGCGCGTTGGCCTTGGCGCGGCATTCGTAGGTGATGTCGCCGGCGCCGACCGTCTCCATCGCCACCCGGTGGCCGGCGGGCACCTTGACGGCGTCGGGGAGGCTGGCCTGGGAGTACGCGATCGGCTCGTTCATGCCCATGCCGGAGCAGGCGGCGAGGCTGGCGGCGGCCGCGAGGAGGCCGAGGTTGCGCAAGGTCATGGTCTGTTCCTTTCGTTGTCGATTCGGATGCTGAGGGTTCATGGCGGACGCTGTTGTTGGCGGACTGGCGGCCTCCATCCCCCGGTACGCGGCAGGGGCGCGATCGGATTCATCGATCGGCATCGTCTGAATCCGCCGGCCACCTCGCGCCGTACCGCCTGGGTGACGACCCATGCTCCACAATCCGCGCATGCCCGAAGCCAGCCCCGACGCCGAACTGATGGCACTGATCGACCGCGTCGGCCTCCGGGACGAGACCGCCCTGCGCCTGCTTTACGAGCGCACCTCGCCCAAGCTGTTCGGCCTGGCGATGCGGGTGGTGCGCCGGCGCGAATGGGCCGAGGACGTGCTGCAGGAATCCTTCCTCACCATCTGGCGCGTGGCCGGCGACTACCGCAGCACGCTGAGCCCGCCGATGGCCTGGATGGGGCTGATCGTGCGCAGCCGCTCGCTCGACTTCCTTCGGCGCCGCACCGCCGACCGTGCCCAGCTCACCCAGGAATTCGACGATGTGATGGCCGAGACCTTCGAGTCCGATGCCGCGAACCCGATGGACAGTGCCGATGCCAGCGAGCAGGCCTGGGCCCTGCACCAGTGCCTGAGCCGGCTCGAGGGCAAGCAGCGCGAAGTGCTGAGCCTGGCCTACTTGCGCGAGCTCAGCCACGGCGAGCTGGCGGAGCAGCTCAAGCTGCCGCTGGGCACGGTCAAGACCTGGATCCGGCGTGGGCTGGAGAAGCTGCGCATCTGCATGCAGCAATGGGCATGAGACGCCGGAACCGCTCCCAGCTCGAGCAGCACCGCAGTGCGCAGCACGAAGGTGCGCCATCAACGGCCACATCGCCATGAACCTCTCCGCCCATCCCGAGCTGCTGGATCTGCTGGCTGCGAGCCACGCACTGGGGACCCTGCGCGGTGGCGCGCGAAGGCGCTTCGAGGCCCTGGCGCGCGAGCAGGCGCCGGTGCGGGCCGCTGCGCTGGTCTGGCAGAGCCGGCTCGCCGGCATGGCCGAGCTCCAATCGCCGGTGGTGCCGGATGCGGCCGTGTGGACCCGCATCCGCAACCTGATCGCTGCCGAGCAGGAGCGG
>DATFFA010000257.1:0-37588 GCA_035250605.1 Variovorax sp.
CCGCTTCCGTGCGGTGAACCCGCGCATTTTCGGATCGGTGCTGCACGGGACCGACGGGGATGGCAGCGACCTCGACCTGCTGGTCGATGCGTTGCCCGGCGCGACGCTCTTCGACCTGGGAGGTCTGCAAGATGAGCTGGAATCGCTGCTCGGCGTCCACGTCGATGTGCTGACTCCGGCCGACCTGCCCGCAAAGTTCCGGGCCAAGGTGCTCGCGGAAGCGAAGCCGGTATGAGCGAGAACCGTCTGGCCGACTACATCGACCAGCCATGAAGAACATCCAGCTCGCCTCATGATGCACGGCCTGCGCCACTTCCTGCTGGCGCTCCAGTTCTTCACGCGCGTGCCGGTCACCGGGCGGCTGGCGGCCTGGGTGGGCTTCAGCCCTGCGATGCTGCGTGCGAGCGCGGCGCATTTTCCCGGCGTCGGGTGGCTGGTGGGCGCGGTCGGGGCAGGCGTGTTCCTGCTGGCGCAAGCGGGCCTGCCCGGCATGGCCGGTGCGGTGGCGGCGGCGCTGCTGTCGACGATCGCAACCGTGCTGCTGACCGGGGCCTTCCACGAGGACGGGCTGGCCGACGTGGCCGATGGCCTGGGCGGCTCGGCGGATCGCACGCGTGCGCTGCAGATCATGAAGGACTCGCGCATCGGGGCCTTCGGCGCGCTGGCGCTGGCGCTGGCGCTGGGCCTGAAGGTCGCGCTGCTGGCCACGCTGGCAGGGCAGGGCGCAATGAACGTCGCGACCGCCTTGCTGGCGGCGCATGTGCTGTCGCGGCTGGCGCCGCTGTTCCTGATTCGATGGCTGCCCTACGTGGGCGACGACGGCAGCACGAGCAAGTCCAAGCCGCTGGCCGATGCGATCGGCGGCGGAGCCCTGCTGGTGGGCGTGCTGTACGCGCTGCCGGCCGTCCTGCTGCTGCTGTTCACGCATCCGCTCGCGCAGGCCGTGGCCGCCCTGGTTGCCTGTGCGGTCGCGGCGTCGTACATGGCCCGGCTGCTCGCGCGCCGGCTGCAGGGCTTCACCGGCGATGGGCTGGGCGCCACCCAGCAGCTGTGCGAACTGGCCCTCTACCTCGCGCTCGCCTGGCAGGCATGAAGCTGGGACTCGTGCGCCACGCCCAGACCACCGCGGTGCCCGGCTCCTGCTATGGCCGTACCGACGTGGGCGTGACGCCCGACGCGACGCGCGCCATCGCCGAGCGGATCGCGCCGGCGCTCGCCGCGCGGACCGAGCTCGTCAGCTCGCCCCTGCAGCGCTGCGCGCTGCTGGCGCAGGCCATCGCCGCGCTGCGGCCCGAGCTGCCGCTGCGCGTCGACCCGCGCATCGCCGAGATGGATTTCGGCGCCTGGGAAGGCTGCGACTGGCGCAGCATCGAACGCGCCGAGCTCGATGCCTGGACCGGCGCTTTCGCCGATGCACGCCCGGGCGGCCATGGCGAGAGCACGCGCCGGTTCATGGGGCGGGTGGGCGACGCCTTCGACGAATGGCGCGCCGCCGGGCGCGATGCGCTGTGGATCACGCATGCCGGGGTGATCCGCGCCGTGTGGCTGCTGCGCGATGGCCTGCGCTGCGCGGAGCGCGCCGACCAATGGCCCTCGCGGCCGATCGCTTTCGGCGAGTGGGTGGTGGTCGAGGGCTGAAGAAGGGCGAGGGAAGGTCCGAACAAGGCCGGTTCGCGAGGTTCCTGGGCCGATCCGATCAGCCCTTCGCCAGGAATTTGTAGCGCCCGGCGAGCACGGCAAGATCGTCCTGCATCTGCGCCACCAGCCATTCGCGCACGCGGGTGACTTCTTCGCGCACCGGGCCTGGTTGGGCCACCAGGCTGTAATGGCGGCCGGTGCGCAGCGGCCGGTTCGAGGCAGGCACCAGCAGGCGTTCGCGCAGCGCCCCGGAGGTGGCCGACAGCCAACCCAGCGCGACTCCCTCGCCGATGAGCGCAGCCTGAAGCGCGAGCGCTCCGTCCGAAAATGCCACCGAGTGACCGGCCCCGCGCCACTCCAGCCCCGTTTGTGCCCCGTAGTGCTCCCAGTCGAAAGGCGATCCGCTCAGGTGGATCAGGGTGTGCCCCTGCAGATCCTTGACCTTGCCCAGCGCACCGTGACGCCGCAGGTAGCCAGGGCTGCACAGCGGCATCACGACCTCCGGGCAGAAGGGCCAGGCCTGCCAGCGGCGCTCCGGGTCGTCCATGCGCAAGCCAAGGTCGACGTCCTCGACGCCGCCTTGCAGCACACGGCTGAAAACCTCGAAGCGCAGGTTGATGTTCGGAACGGCTTGCTGGAAGCGGGCATAACGCGGCATCAGCCAGTGGGACACGAAGCCGCTGGTGAGCGAGAGCGTGACCGTGCCGCGGCCCGCGCGCCGGCGCCTGATCTCCCGCAACGCGCCTTCCATCTGCGAGAAGCCGGACGACACGGCCGCTTGCAGCAGGGCGCCATCCTCGGTCAGCCGCAGCCCTTGCCGCGAACGCGTAAAGAGCTGCACGCCCATTGCGTCCTCCAGCCGCGCGACCATGCGGCTGACGGCCACCTGCGTGACGTGCAGGTCCTCGGCGGCCTTGGTGAAGCTCAGGCAGCGCGCGGCGGATTCAAACACCAGGAGCGCCTTGGCAGAGCGGATCCGCTCTCGATCAAGCTTGTCTTCCATAACACCATGTTAGTGATGCCGGCCGCAAATGTAGATCGACGCAGCGCCCCCTGCTTCGAATAATCCGCGCAATCCCACGCAGGACGCGCAATGACCGCCATCACGAACACACCTCGTTCGAACGACCCCTTGCTCACGCCGTTTCGCATCGGCCGGCTCGTGCTGAAGAACCGGATCGTCAGCACCAGCCATGCCAGCGGGCTCACCGAGGACGATTTCCCCAAGGAGCGCTACCGGCGCTATCACGAGGAGAAGGCCATCGGCGGCATCGCGCTGAGCATGTTCGGCGGCTCGTCCAACGTCGGCATCGACAGCCCCAACGTGTTCAGCCAGATCAACATGGGCGTGGACGAGGTGATCCCGCATCTGCAGCAGTTCTCGGCCCGGATGCACGCGCACGGGTCGGCGCTGATGTGCCAGCTCACGCACATGGGCCGCCGCGGCAGTCCCTACGAGGGCGCCTGGCTGCCGACCATCGCCCCGTCGGCGCGGCGCGAGACGCTGCACCGCGGTATCCCGCGCGAAATGACGGATCACGACATCCGGCGCGTGGTTCGCTACTTCGGGCAGGCGGCGCGGCGCTGCAAGGAAGGCGGCCTCGACGGCCTGGAAACGCTGGCCGGCGGCCACCTGCTCGGTCAGTTCCTGAGCCCGGCGGTGAACGTCCGGTCCGACCGCTACGGCGGCAGCGTGGAAAACCGCTGCCGCTTCGTGCTGGAGGTGCACGAGGAGATCCGCATGCAGGTCGGCGACGGCTACATCGTGGGCATCCGCTACGCGATCGAGGACGGTACCGACTTCGAGGACAGCATGCGCGCGGCGGCGATCCTCGAGGCCTCCGGGCTGTTCGACTTCTTCAACGTGGTCTACGGCCGGATGGACACGGCATTTGCGCTGATCACTTCCAATATGCCGACGATGTCCATGCCGTCGGCGCCGTGGCTGAAGAAGGTGGCTGCCTTCCGTTCGCGCGTCAAGCTCCCGGTGATGCACGCGGGCAAGATTGCCGATCTGGCGACAGCGCGCTACGCCATCAGCGAAGGACTGATCGACCTCGTGGGCATGACGCGCGCGCACATCGCAGAGCCTCACCTGGTGCGCAAGCTGCAGGCGGGCAAGGAGGACGACGTGCGTCCCTGCGTCGGCGCCTCGTTTTGCCGCAGCCACAACGCCACCTGCATCCACAACCCCGCGACGGCGCGCGAAACCACCGTGTCGCACGAGGTGGAGCGCGTGCCGTCGCCGGGCCGCCAGGTGGTGGTCGTCGGCGCCGGCCCTGCCGGCCTGGAAGCCGCGCGCGCGTCGCCGCATTGCGCGGTCACCGCGTCACCGTGCTGGAGGCTGGCTCCCGGCCCGGCGGGCAGGTCCTGCTGGCGGCGCTGGGCTCGTGGCGCAAGGACCTGATCGGCATCGTCGACTGGCGCGTGGATGCCATCGCGCGCCTGGGTGTCGAGCTCCGGCTGAACACCTACGCGACTGCCGAAGATGTCGAGGCGCTCGACCCGGACGTGGTGATCGTCGCGACAGGCGGCATTCCGGCGTTCGAGGACCTGGAGGGCCGGCAGCATTGCCGCTCGGTCCTGGATGCCTTGACTGAATCGCCGCCTGCCACCGGTGACGTGGTTGTCTACGACGGCACCGGCCGCCACAACGCCTACCTGTGCGCTGAGCGCTACGCCATGGCAGGCCTGCCGGTGACGCTGGTGACCCTGGACGCTGAAGCTGGGCTCGAGCTCGGCGGCCGCGGGGACGAACTGGTGTGGCGACGGCGGATGCTCGAGCTGGGCCTTGCTTTCCAACATGACCTGCAACTCACGCGTGTCGTTGCCGACCAGGGCAGGCGCGTCGCCGTGTTCGTGCACGAGCTGACCGGCCAAGAGGTCGTGATCCATGCCGACCACCTCGTGGTGGAGCGAGGCATGCAGCCGGTGTGCGACTTGTACGACGAGCTGAAGCCGCGCTCGGTGAACGACGGAGAGCTGGATCTCGAGCGATTTGTCGCCGGCCTGGCGCAGCCATGGCCCGGGGCGTCGGGTGAACAGCGGTTCGAGCTCTATCGCATCGGCGATGCGAATGCATCGCGCGACATCCATGCCTCGATCTTCGAGGCCCTGCGTCTGTGCCGCGTTCTCTGAATCGCGGCTCGCTCCAAAAGACCTTCCTTAGCGCGGCGGCGCACGCCATTCGCTGCGCCACAGCCGCTGCAGCTCGGCGGCCATGGCAGGCGACGGATTGCCGATCAGCATGGCACCTTGGCCGCGATGCACCCATGCATGGATGCGCAGGTCGGTGGGGCTGTAGAGCATCACCGCGTTGTTGTCGTGGCAGTCGTGCGGCTTGCAGAAGGCATGCAGCACGTAGCGGCTGCTGCCCACGTACACCCAGCGCGGCTCGGGAGCGGGGCCGTCCATCCGGGCGAGCCAGGGTTCGCGCGCATGGGCGCCGAGCAGGCCGCGCCAGGTTCTGCGGAAGCGCGCATCGGCAAGCAGCCTGGCGGGGCTGTCCCTGGCCTCGGAGGGTGACGGTGGCACCGGGGATGTGGCGGGCCCGGCGCCCGCCACCACCGGCGGGCGCCCGCACTGGCGGTAGCGCTTCCCCGTGAAGCCCGGCCCCAGTTCGGCCTGCACGTCCGCGTCCACCTCGAGCTCGACATAGTTGCCGCCGCGATCGCGATGCACCATGAACGCCAGCTCCGAGCGGCCGCGCACCTGGCTCAGCAGCGCGACCTGGAAGCTGCGCGGCGCGGATGCGCCCAGATAGCGGTAGGCAGCCCGCGGATCGCTCCCCACCAGGCGCTGGTTGCCGCGCTCGACCACCAGCGCGTCGGCCTGCACGCGCAGGCGCGGCGCCGAAGGGTTGCCGCACTCGGTGGCGTAGCTGCCGCCGAAGCGGGCGAGCGTGTCCCCGTCGAGTTGGTCGCGCGCCCAGCCCGGCACGGCCGACGCAGCCAAAGCACACACCAGGAAAAGGCGAAAGCGGCATCGCATGGCAATCACGATGATCATCCTGCGCAGCGGGCACCGCAAGAGTACGGTCCCGGGCCGCGCAGGGACTGCGGTGCGAACCTGCGTCGTGCGGCGCAGTGGCGTTCAGGGCGCCGGCGTCTTCGGCTTGTAGTCGCACCAGGGCGCCACCGCGCACTTCCAGCACATCGGCTTGCGCGCCACGCACACATAGCGGCCGTGCAGGATCAGCCAGTGGTGGGCATGCAGGCGGTACGCCGGCGGCACGCGCTTCTCCAGCTTGAGCTCGACTTCCAGCGGCGTCTTGCCGGGGGCCAGCCCGGTGCGATTGCTGACGCGGAAGATGTGCGTGTCGACCGCCATCGTGGCCTCGCCGAAGGCCACGTTCAGCACCACGTTCGCGGTCTTGCGGCCCACCCCCGGCAGGGCCTCGAGCTCGGCGCGCGTGCGCGGCACCTCGCCGCCATGGCGCTCGATCAGCATGCGGCAGGCCTCCATCAGGTGCTTCGCCTTGCTGCGATACAGGCCGATGGTCTTGATGTAGCTCTCCAGCCCTTTGACTCCCAAGTCGAGGATGGCCTGCGGCGTGTTCGCCACCGGGAACAGCTTGCGCGTGGCCTTGTTCACGCCGACATCGGTGGCCTGCGCGGACAGCAGCACGGCGGCCAGCAGCTCGAAGGGGGTGCTGTATTCCAGCTCGGTCTCGGGTTCCGGATTGGCCGCCTGCAGGGTGGCGAAGAAGGGCTCGATCGCAGCTTTTTTCATCGTGGGCGCAGAGTGTATGCATGTTGCCCCCACGCTCCGCCACTTCGTGTACTCGCTGCCCCCCGAGGGGCGCAGGCCGCCTTGGGCGGCCCGGCGGCGGCCTGCCCGAACTTGCGACAATGGCCCCCCTTCCGTCATTCGCAGCAGGTTCCCATGCAATTCGCCACCCGTCTCGACAACGTCGAAACCTCCGCCATCCGCGAACTCTTCAAGCTGCTGGGCAAGCCCGGCATCATCAGCTTCGCGGGCGGCTTCCCGGACAGCGCGATGTTCGACGTCGAGGGCCTGAAGGAGGCGAGCGCGAAGGCGTTGGCCGAAGAGCCCGGCGGTGCCCTGCAGTACGGCGCCACCGAAGGCTACGACCCGCTGCGCGCGCAGCTCTCGGCCTTCATGAACGGCAAGGGCGTGGAGGTCGCTCCCGACGGTCTGATCGTGACCACCGGCAGCCAGCAGGCCCTGGACCTGCTGGGCAAGACGCTCATCTCGCCCGGCGACAAGGTGATCGTCGAGGGACCGACCTTCCTCGCGACCATCCAGTGCTTTCGTCTCTACGGCGCCGAGCTCATCAGCGCGCCCATCGATGCCGAGGGCGTGCAGGTCGACCGGCTCGAGCAGCTGATCGCCGAGCACAAGCCGAAGTTCGTCTACCTCATCCCCACCTTCGGCAACCCGAGCGGCGCGATGCTGAACCTGGAGCGCCGCAGGAAGGTGCTGGAGCTGGCGGTGAAGCACGGGACCGTGATCGTGGAAGACGATCCCTACGGCGACCTCTACTTCGGCAAGGCGCCGCCGCCCTCGATCATGTCGCTCGCGAAGGAGGTCCCGGGCAGCCGCGAGCTGGTGGTGCATTGCGGCAGCCTGAGCAAGGTGCTGAGCCCCGGCCTGCGCATCGGCTGGATGATCGCGCCGCCGGAGCTGCTGGCCAAGGCCACCATGTGCAAGCAGTTCAGCGATGCGCACACCAGCACCTTCGCGCAGGCCACCGCCGCGCAGTACCTCAAGAGCGGGCGCATGCCCGGCACGCTGGCGCATGTGCGCAAGGTCTATGCGGAGCGCGCGGCCGCCATGGGCGCGGCGCTGAAGCGCGAGCTGGGCGATGCGATCGCCTTCACGCAGCCGGGCGGCGGGCTGTTCTTCTGGGCGCGGCTGACGGGCGCGAACGGCAAGCTGGCCGATGCCAACGTGCTGGCCAAGCGGGCGATCGAGAAGGGCGTGGCCTTCGTGCCGGGCGCGCCCTTCTTCGCCGAGAAGCCCGACCTGGCGACCTTGCGGCTGAGCTTCGCGACCGCCAACGTCGAGAAGATCGAGGAAGGCATCGCGCGCCTGGGCGCCGCGCTCTGAGCCCTGCCTGGTCTCAGCGCAGCGCGTCGGCCAGCTTCAGGCCGTAGCGCGCTTCGGCAGCCTGCAGCGAGGGCGCGATCGAAGGCGCCAGGCGCACGCCGCCCGAGAGCTGTTCGGCGCGCCGCTGCAGGCCGCGCTCGCCCGGCAGCCGCACCGGCTTCGCGGCATCGGCGGGCACGTTGGTCCGGCACTGCGCCGCCACATGGTCCATCTGGCGCAGGAAGGCCGTCTTGCCGCCGAAGGCATTCAGGTCGTGCAGCGTGAGGTAGACCGTCGCGCCCCAGCCCTCGGGCGGATCGGCCCGGCCATGGCCGGCGAGCCCGCCGGTCAGCGATTCCACCAGCAGCGCCAGGCCGTAGCCCTTGTGGCCATGGGACAGGCCGCCCACCGGCAGCAACGTGCCGGGCGGTTGCTCGAAGAGCACCGCCGGGTCTTTGGAGGGCCGGCCCTTCGCGTCGATGAGCACCTCGTGCTCGAAGCGCTCGCCGGCCTGGTGCTTGCGGTTGCTCATGCCGTTGGTGGTGATGGAGGCCGAGATGTCGACCATCGCGCCGCCATTGCCGAGCGGAAAGCCCAGCGCCAGCGGGTTGGGCGTGAAAACCGCCTGCGTGCCGCCGAAGGGCGCGACGCTGGCCGTGTTGGGGTCGGAGCAGGCCAGCACCAGCAGCATGTCTTCTTCCAGCGCCCGCAGCAGGTAGGCCGCGAGGCAGGCGATGTGGTGGCTGCGGCGGATCACCAGCGAGGCGGTGCCCAGCTCGCGCGCGCGCGGCAGCAGCAGGTTCAGGCCCTGGTGGACGAGCCAGGGGCCGGGCAGGCGCTGGCCGTCCCACAGCACGGCAGCCGGGCGGTCGGACACGACGATCGGCGCGCCCTCGCGCCGCATCCGGCCGGCCTCCAGTTCCTTCACGTAGCCGGCCAGGAGCGCGAGGCCGTGCGTGTCGTGGCCCAGCAGGTCGCCTTGCACCAGCGTGTCGGCCACCGTGCCGGCCATGGCTTCGGCCAGGCCTGCGTGCTGCAGGAGTTGCGCCGCGTAGCGGGCGAGGGCGGCGGCGTCGTAGCGAGGGGAGGTGTCGTTCATGGGACTCAGTGTGCCGCGGCGGGCTGCAGGCGTCGATGCCGGCGCCGCCAGGCCAGGGCGGCAGAGCCGGCCCAGACCAGCAGCGTGGCCAGCGCCAGTCCTGCGGCGATGGGGCGTTCGACGAAGGCCAGCCAGCGGCCGTCGGACTTGATCATCGAGGTGATGAAGTTTTCCTCGAGCATCTTGCCCAGCAGCAGGCCGAGGATGGCCGGCGCGACCGGAAATCCGTTCTCCTCCAGCAGCCAGGCCGCGACGCCGAAGGCGAGGAGGATCCAGAGGTCGAACAACGAGTTGTTGATGGCGAAGGCGCCGACCAGGCAGAAGACCAGGATGATCGGCATCAGCACGTTGCGCGGCATGCGCAGGATGCGCGCCGAGGCCTTGATGCAGGCCCATCCGAGCGGCAGCATCAGGAGGTTGGCGAGGATGAAGACGATGAACACCGCATAGACGTTGTGCGGGTTGTTCATGAAGATCATCGGGCCCGGGTTCATGTTCTTCATGTAGAGCACGCCGATCACGATGGCCGTGATGGAGTCGCCCGGAATGCCGAACACCAGCGCCGGCACCCAGGCGCCGGAGAGTGCGCTGTTGTTGGCGGCGCCCGCCTCGACCAAGCCTTCCGGGTGGCCGGTGCCGAACTTCTGCGGCTCCTTGGAGAGCTTCTTGCTCATCGCATAGGACATCCAGGCGGCGATGTCGGCGCCCGCCCCGGGCAGGATGCCCACCGCGGTGCCCAGCACGCTGCCGCGCAGCGTCTGCACCGGGTACTTGCGGATCAGGCCGCCCATGCCGGCAAAGACGGAGCCGATCTGTTTCTTGAAGCGCCCGAGTTCCTCGGCCGTGACCGTGAAGCGCAGGATCTCGGAGATGGCGAACATGCCGATCATCGCGGGGATGAGGGTGAGCCCGCCCAGCAGGTCCGCGTTGCCGAAGGTGAAGCGCGGATGGCCGGCCGGGTTCTCCAGGCCCACGCAGCCCATCAGCAGGCCCAGGAACAGCGTGATGAGGCCCTTGAGCGGCGTGTCGCTGGTGATGAAGACCGCGCAGGTCAGGCCGAGCAGCACCAGCCAGAAGTACTCGAAGGAGCTGAACTTGATCGCCACCTCGGCCAGCGCCGGCGCGGCCACGATCAGCACGGCCGTGCCGAACAGGCCGCCGATGCAGGAGAACACCAGGCCGATGCCCAGCGCCATCTCGCCATGGCCCTTGCGCGTCATCGCATAGGACTCGTCGGTGTAGGCGGCGGAAGCCGGGGTGCCCGGAATGCGCAGCAGGGCGCCCGGAATGTCGCCCGCGAAGATCGCCATGGCGGTGGCCGTGACGATCGCCGCGACGGCGGGCACCGGCGGCAGGAAGAAGGTGATGGGCACCAGCAGCGCGGTCGCCATGGTGGCCGTGAGCCCGGGCACCGCGCCCACGAACATGCCGAAGAGGCCCGACAGCAGCATCACGAGCAGCACGGTCGGCGTGGCGACGGTCTGCAGGGCGAGGAGTACCGCATCCATCAGCTTTGCCTCACCACGCGAAGCGCTGCAGCACGCCCCAGGGCAGCGGCACCTTGAGCAGCTTGTAGAAGCAGGTGTGGATCACCAGCGTGGCTGCCACCGCCACGGCCAGCGCGACCGGCAGGCGCACGCCGCAGGCCCATTGCAGCAACGTCAGTATCAGCAGGCTGCACAGCACGAAGCCGAGCCGGTCGGCCAGCAGGATGTAGAAGACCATGCTGGCGATGACGAGCGCGAAGGCGGCAACGCGACGCGGGGAGCGCAGGCCGTCGCCGAGCGCGAGCAGGGGCTGGCCGCTGCGCACGCCCTGCCACATCAGGGCCAGCGAGCACAGCGCGAGGCCCCCGGCGGCGAGGCCGGGGAACAGCGCCGGCCCGAAGTTCTGGCCGGCCGCCGGCGGAAAGCCCTGGACGTGCCAGAGCACTGCCAGCGAAAGCAGCAGCAGCGCGGCGCCGATCAGGCCGTCATGGATGCGCATCGACAGGGCGTGCCGGGCTCTACTTGGCGATGCCGACGGCCTTCATCGCGACGGCGAAGCTCGCGTCCTTCTCGGCCATGAACTTGCCGAAGTCCGCGCGGTCGGCATAGAGGGCGCCGAAGCCGCGCGATGCCAGGAAGTCCTGGTAGCCCTTGCCGTCGAAGATCTTCTTGAGCGTGGCGGCGAGCTGGTCGGTCTGCTCCTTCGGCAGGCCCTTGGGCGCGGCGATGCCGCGCCAGGCGCCGGCATTCCACATCTTTCCCGCGGCGTCGGTATAGAGCGGCACCTTGGGGAAGATGGCGTCGGGCTTGGAGCCCAGCAGGAGCAGGGGGCGAACCTTGCCGGCGTCGATCAGCGAACGCGCCTCGGGCAACGAGCAGGACACCACGTCGACACCGCCGGCCATGAGGTCCTGCAGGCCCGGGGCAGCGCCCTGGCTCGGCACCCAGGCGATCGCGTTGCCGGGCAGCTTGTTGTCGACCAGCCATTGCGCGAGGCCCAGGTGCCAGATGCCGCCCTGGCCGGTGCCGCTGGCCTTGAGCTTGCCGGGGCTGGCCTTGGCGGCGTCGAGCAGTTCCTTGGCGCTCTTGATGGGCGAGTCCTCGCGCACGAAGATCGCATTGGCGTCGAAGTTCATGAGCGCGAGCGGCGTGTAGTCGGCGCCCGAGAGCTGCGTGAGGCCCGCATGGCGCATCATGCCGATCTCGACCGTGATGATGCCCAGCGTGTAGCCGTCGGGCGCGGCCGAGGCGATGGCCTGGTGCCCGACCACGCCGCTGCCGCCCGTGCGGTTGACCACGTTGACGGGCTGCTTGAGCTCTTTCTCGAGCTCGGCCGCGATGATGCGAGCCACGGCATCGGTGCCTCCGCCGGCGCCCCAGGGCACGATCATCGTGATCGGGCGCTCCGGGTAGGCGGCATGGGCGAGCCCCGGAAGAACCAGGGCGGTGGCGGCGGCACCGAGTGCGGCCAGAGACTGACGGCGCTTCATTTCGTCTCCTACGTTGTTGCCCGGGCATTCAAGCACCCGGGGCGCCGCAAGCGAAACTGAAGATAACCCTAGGACCGCGCCGGTCCCTTTTGCCTTAGGAAGAAACCGGTTTCGTCCGTCGGGCTCAGCGCAGGACCTCCAGCAGCCGGTCGAGGCCGCCGTCGTCGATCGCCACCATGGCCTCTTCGCGCACCTTGGGCTTGGCGTGGTAAGCCACCGACAAGCCGGCCTCGCCCATCATGGGGAGGTCGTTGGCGCCATCGCCGACGGCAATGCATTCGGCGGGCGAGATGCCGAGCAGCGAGGCGACTTCGAGCAGGGTGCGGCGCTTCTCCGCGCCGTCGCAGATGTCGCCCCACGACTGCATCACCACGCGGCCGGTGAGCTTGCCGTCCGCCTCGTCGAGCAGGTTGGAGCGCGCGAAGTCGATGCCCAGGCGCTCCTTCACCCGGTTGGCGAAGAAGGTGAAGCCCCCGGAGACCAGCAGCACCTTGAGCCCTGCCGCCTTGCAGGCCGCCACCAGCGTCTCGGCGCCGGGGTTGAGGCGCAGGCGCTGGTCGTAGACCTCCTGCAGCGCCGAGACGGGCACGCCCTGCAGCAGGGCCACGCGGCGGCGCAGGCTTTCCTTGAAGTCCTTGATCTCGCCGCGCATCGTCGCCTCGGTGATGGCGGCGACCTCGGCCTTCTTGCCGACCGCGTCGGCGATCTCGTCGATGCACTCGATGTTGATCAGCGTCGAGTCCATGTCGAAGGCGATCAGCTTGAAGTCGGCGAGCTCGAGGGGTGGGGTGAAGCGCTGGACCGCAAGGCCAGGCGAAATGTCTTGTGTTGCCTTCATTCAGAGTACCAGTTGTCGACGCGCAATCCCGGGACCCGGGAGAACTCGCGCACGTTGCGCGTGACGACAATTCGGTTGTGGGCCAGAGCGATGCCGGCCATCAAGAGGTCGTAGGGTCCGATGGGCGTGCCCTTGTTCTGCAGGTACCCCTTGATCTGCCCCGCCCTGCGCGCGCTGTCCGTATCGAAGTCGAGGACGGCGAACCGCAGGGTCAATTCCGCCAGTTGGTTGCGCTGGGTGGTGGGATCGATGGATTTGGAAAATCCGAACTCCAGTTCGAACAGGTTCACCGCGCTCAAGGCCATGAGTTCGTCCGGCACCGTGGCCATCCGTCCGCGGATTCCGCCGGCGCAGCGGAAGGCGTAGATCAGAGTGTTGGTGTCGAGCAGGTACATCACCAGGTCTCGCGCGGCGTGTCCGGCGGCAGATCCTTGTTCATTTCCTCGGTCAGTGGGAAATCGGCCCACAGTTCGGGCCGCTTGTCGACCTCGGCAAAGAACTCGTCCCAGCTCTGCTTGGGCTTGCGCTTCTCCGCCTCGGCGAACTGGGCGAACCATTTGCTGAGCGACATGTGGGCGCGCGCTGCTGCTTCCTTGGCGGCGGCCAGAGCGTCTTCTTCGAGGTAGATCGTGACTTGAGACATACCGGACCTCCTTTTCCCACAGTGCCGAGAATTATAAGTGCGGGCACTTATACGGCAACGCCCGCCTCTGCGGCCTTCGGCTGCCCCAGGCTCCTGAGCACATCCCGCACCATCTGCGCCCGCTCCTTCGGCTCCTTCAGCTCCCGCTCGATGCGCAGCTTTTCGTTGCCGGCCAGCTTGATGTGCTTGTTCTTTTGGATCAACTGGATGATGGCCATCGAATCGACCGGCGGGTCCTTCTTGAAGCTGATGTGGATCGCGCCCGGCGCGGCGTCGACCTTGACCACGCCGTAGGGCCGCGCGAGCACGCGCAGCCGGTGTACGTCGATCAGCGTCTGCGCCTGCGGCGGCAGCTTGCCGAAACGGTCGACGATTTCCTCGAGCAGGGTGTCGATCTGGTCGGAGGTCTTCGCGGTCGCGAGCTTCTTGTAGAAGGACAGGCGCAGGTGAACGTCGCCGCAGTAGTCCTCGGGCAGCAGGGCGGGCGCATGCAGGTTGATCTCGGTGGTGACCGACAGCGGTGCGAGCAGGTCGGGCTCCTGGCCGGCCTTGAGGGAGCGCACCGCCTCGGCCAGCATTTCGTTGTAGAGCTGGAAGCCGATCTCCATCATGTTGCCGCTCTGGTTCTCGCCCAGCACCTCGCCGGCGCCGCGGATCTCCAGGTCGTGCATCGCCAGGTAGAAGCCGGAGCCCAGCTCCTCCATCTGCTGGATGGCGTCGAGCCGCTGGGCGGCCTGCTTGGTCAGGCCCTCGATGTCGGGGACCATCAGGTAGGCGTAGGCCTGGTGGTGGCTGCGGCCCACGCGGCCGCGCAGCTGGTGCAGCTGCGCCAGGCCGAACTTGTCGGCGCGGCTCATCACGATGGTGTTGGCGCTCGGCACGTCGATGCCGGTCTCGATGATGGTCGAGCACAGGAGCAGGTTGTAGCGCTGGGCCACGAAGTCGCGCATCACGCGCTCCAGCTCGCGCTCGGGCATCTGGCCGTGGGCGACCGCGATGCGCGCCTCGGGCAGGATCTGCTCCAGCTTCTGGCGCCGGTTCTCGATGGTCTCGACCTCGTTGTGCAGGAAGTAGACCTGCCCGCCGCGCTTGAGCTCGCGCAGCACGGCCTCGCGGATCACGCCGGTGCCTTCGTTGCGCACGAAGGTCCTGATCGCCAGGCGGCGCTGCGGCGCGGTGGCGATCACGCTGAGGTCGCGCAGACCCTCCAGCGCCATGCCCAGCGTGCGCGGGATCGGCGTGGCGGTGAGCGTGAGCACGTCCACCTCGGCGCGCAGGGCCTTCATCGCCTCCTTGTGGCGCACGCCGAAGCGATGCTCTTCGTCGATGATGAGCAGGCCGAGGTTCTTGAACTTCACGGTGCCGGAGAGCAGCTTGTGCGTGCCCACCACGATGTCGACACTGCCGTCGGCCAGGCCCTTGGCGGCCGCATTGATCTCCTTGGTCGAGCGGAAGCGGCTCATCTCGGCGACCTTGACGGGCCACTTGCCGAAGCGGTCCATCAGCGTCTGGTGGTGCTGCTCGGCGAGCAGCGTGGTGGGCGCGAGAAAGGCCACCTGCTTGCCGCCGGTCACCGCGACGAAGGCGGCGCGCAGGGCCACTTCGGTCTTGCCGAATCCCACGTCGCCGCAGACCAGGCGGTCCATCGGCCGGGGCGAGATCATGTCCTGGATGACAGCGTGGATCGCGGCCTTCTGGTCGGCCGTTTCGTCGAAGCCGAAGTCGTTGGCGAAGACCTCGTAGTCGGCGGCCGAGAAGCGGAAGGCATGGCCCTCGCGCGCGGCACGCCGGGCATAGATGTTGAGCAGCTCGGCGGCCGAGTCGCGCACCTGCTCGGCGGCCTTGCGCTTGGCTTTCTCCCATTGGCCCGAGCCGAGCTTGTGCAGCGGCGCCTCGTCGGCGCTGACGCCGGTGTAGCGGCTGATCAGGTGCAGCTGCGCGACCGGCACGTAGAGCGTGGCCTTGTCGGCATATTCCAGGTGCAGCATCTCCTGCAGCATCGGCTTGCCCTGCGCATCGGTGCCCTGGCCCAGGTCCATGTGGACCAAGCCGCGGTAGCGCCCGATGCCGTGCGCCGAATGCACCACCGGGTCGCCGACGGCCAGCTCGCTCAGGTCCTTGATCAGCGCGTCGACGTCGCTGACCTGCTCCTGCTTGCGGTTGCGCCGGCGGGCCGAGGGCGCGGTCGCGAAGAGCTCGGTCTCGGTGACGAAGTCGATGCCCTGTTCGGTCCAGGCGAAGCCGGCCACCAGCGCCGCTGTGGCGATGCCGATCTTTTCGTCCGGCGAGGCCTCGAACTCGGCCAGCGAGTCGAAGGCGGGCGGGCTCACGCCGCTGGCGCGCAGGAAGTCGAGCAGGCTCTCGCGGCGGCCGTCGCTTTCGGCGAGCACGAGCACGCGGTGCGGGGTGGCGTCGATGTGGGCCTTGAGCTTGACCAGCGGATCGTCGGCGCCGCGCACCACGGCGAAGGGGGGGAGCGCCTCGAATTCGGCGTAGGGGCTGCCTTCGCCCGCGCCTTCCGGCTTTGGTCCCTCTCCCTGCGGCAGCGGGCTGGGCTGAGGGCTGCCGCCGCCTCGAATCGCCAACTGCGCGTGCGGCTTCGCCCGCTGATAGAACTGCTCCGCGCTCAGGAACAAGGCCTCCGGCGGCAGCGCCGGGCGCTCCGGATCGCCCCGCACCAGCCGGTAGCGTTCGTTTGTGTCCTGCCAGAAATGCTGGAACGCCGGTTCGAGCTCGCCATGCAGCACGACGGTCGTGTCCGCTCCGAGGTAGTCGAACACCGTGGCCGTCTCCTCGAAGAAGAGCGGCAGGTAGTACTCGATGCCGGCGGTCGCGACGCCGTTGCCCATGTCCTTGTAGAGCCGGCTGCGCGTGGGGTCGCCCTCCAGCAGCTCGCGCCAGCGGCTGCGGAAGCGCGCACGGGCCTCGTCGTCCATCGGGAACTCGCGGCCGGGCAGCAGGCGCACCTCGGGCACGGGGTAGAGGCTGCGCTGGGTGTCGGGGTCGAAGGTGCGGATGGAGTCGATCTCGTCGTCGAACAGATCGACCCGGAAGGGCACCTGCGAGCCCATCGGGAACAAGTCGATCAGTCCGCCCCGCACCGCGTACTCGCCGGGGCTCACGACCTGGGTCACATGGCTGTAGCCGGCCAGCGTGAGCTGGGCCTTGAGCTTGGATTCCTCCAGCTTCTGCCTGGCCTTGAAGTGGAAGGTGTAGCCCGCCAGGAAAGCCGGCGGCGCCAGCCGGTAGAGGGCTGTGGTGGCCGGCACCAGCACCACGTCGGCCTCTTTCTGGCTGATGCGCCACAGCGTGGCGAGGCGCTCGCTGATGAGGTCCTGGTGCGGCGAAAAGCTGTCGTAGGGCAGCGTCTCCCAGTCGGGGAAGAGGGCGCAGCGCAGCTCGGGCGCGAAGAAGGCGAGCTCGTCGATGAGCCGCTGCGCATCGTTGGCGTCGGCGGTGAACACGGCGCTTGCGCGACCGGCCGATTTCTCGCGTTCGGCCAGCTGCGCCAGCAGGAGTGCGTCGGCGGAGAGAGGAGGGCGCGGCAGCGTGAAGCGCTTGCCTGCGGTGAGAGCGGGGAGGTGCATGAAGTGCCAGGAAATGCAGAACACCCCGCGCCGGTCGGCGAGGGGTGTGAGGGCGTGCCGATTCTAGAATGGCTGCCCCTTCGCCGTTGGCTCCGGCCGGACCCCATGACCCCTTCCCGTCTTTTCGTCCTGATTCCCTGCGGGGGCTCCGGCAGCCGCGCCGGCGGAACGGGCCCCAAGCAGTACCAGCGCCTGGCCGGCCGGCCGATGGTGCGCCACACCCTGGAAGCCTTCCGCGCCCTGGCGGGGCGCTTCGCCGGCATTGCGCTGGTGGTGTCGCCGCAGGACCGCGAGGTGGCGGCCGCGCTGCCGCGTTTTCCGGCGCAGGGCGAACATCTGCTGCAGGTCGGCGGCGCGACGCGCGCGGCCACCGTGCGCAACGGGCTGCTGGCGCTGCGGCAATCGGCCGGCGCCGGCCCGCACGACTTCGTGCTGGTGCACGACGCCGCGCGTTGCCTGGTGACGCCCACGCAGATCGAGGCCCTGATCGCGGCCTGCGAGCACGATCCGGTCGGCGGCCTGCTGGCCCACCGCCTGCCGGACACGCTGAAGGTCGCCTCGCCAGAGGGCCGCGTCGCGAGCACGCTGACCCGTGCCGACAAATGGCTGGCCCAGACGCCGCAGATGTTCCGCATCGGCATGCTGCTCGATGCGCTGGAGCGTGCCGGCGATTCGGTGACCGACGAGGCGAGCGCGATCGAAGCCATCGGCCTCGCGCCCCTGCTGGTGCCGGGCAGCGCGCAGAATTTCAAGCTCACCTATCCCGAGGACTTCGCGCTGGCCGAAGCGCTCCTGGCCAGCCGGCACGGCGCAAAGACATGAACGCATTCGACATCCGCGTCGGCGAAGGCTGGGATGTGCACCAGCTGGTCGCCGGCCGCAAGCTGATCCTCGGCGGCGTCGAGGTCCCGCACAGCACGGGCCTGCTCGGCCACTCCGATGCCGACGTGCTGCTGCATGCCATTACCGATGCGCTGCTGGGCGCGGCCGGGCTGGGCGACATCGGCCGCCATTTCCCGGACACCGATGCGCAGTTCCGCGGCGCCGATTCGGCCGTGCTGCTGGCCGAGGCGGCACGGCGCGTGCGCGCGGCCGGCTGGCAGATCGGCAACATCGACAGCACCGTCATCGCGCAGGCACCCAGGCTGGCACCGCACATCCCGGCCATGTGCGCGCGCATCGCGGCCGCGCTCGAGCTCGCGCCGGACCGCGTGAACGTCAAGGCCAAGACGGCGGAGAAGCTCGGCCCGGTGGGCGAGGGCCGGGCGATGGAAGCACGCGCGGTAGCGCTGCTGCACCGCTGAGACGGCTTATTTGCTCGCCTGCGGGGTCTTGCCTGCCGGGGGCGCCTCGGGCTTGATCGACGCGGCGCGCGGCATGCGGATATGCGCCGCGAGGCCGCGGCCCGGCGTGCTGGTGAGGGCGAAGGTGCCGCCCATGCGCTCGATGTTCTTCGTGACGATCGACAGGCCCAGGCCCGCGCCGGCCGCCGAGGTGCGCGCCACATCGCCGCGGAAGAAGGGCTTGCTCAGCTGCGACAGCAGAGCCGGCGCCACGCCCGCGCCGTGGTCGCGCACCTTGATCAGCACGGCGTCGTTGTGGGCCTGCGCCTGGATCGTGATGTCGGCCACGCCGGTGGAGGGCGTCTTGCCGTAGCGCCGCGCGTTCTCGACCAGGTTGGAAATCACGCGCTGCAGTTCGACCTCGTCGGCCATCACGCGCAGGTCGGAGGGCACGTCGACCGTGATCTTGATGTCCTCGTGGTCCTGCACGGCGTAGGTGCAGGCGTCGATCACGTCGCGCAGGAGCACCGGCTTGAAGTCCACGTGGTCGGGCCGCGCGTAGTCGAGGAACTTGTCGATGATGGCGTCGAGCTGCGCGATGTCGGCCGCCATGTGCTCGCGCGCGTCCTCGTCGGTCACGCTCATCTCGGTTTCGAGGCGCAGGCGTGCCAGCGGCGTGCGCAGGTCGTGCGAGATGCCGGCCAGCATCACGGCGCGGTCCTGCTCGATCTTGGCGAGCTGGTCGGCCATGCGGTTGAAGCCCACGTTCACGGCGCGGATCTCGTTGGTGCGGGCGCGCTCGTCCAGGCGGTGCGCCTCGTACTCGCCCTCTCGCACCTGCATGGTGGCGCGCGACAACTGCTTGAGCGGCAGGTTGATCAGGCGCGTGATCAACGCCGCGCCGGCCAGCGAAAGGCCCATGGTCGTCACCAGCCAGATCAGCCAGGTGCGGCCGCCGAAGCGGGTGAAGCGCGTCGGATCGAGCAGCAGCCAATAGGCATCGCTCTCGATGGAGAAACCGATCCAGAGGCCCGGTTCGTCGTTGACGCGGCTGGCCACGGTGGTGCCTTCGCCGAGGCGGTCGATCAGCTCCTCGGTCACGCGCGCGTCGAGGGCGCCGGTGGTGTAGGGCAGGAAGCGGTCGTTGGGCTCGCGCGGCAGGATGCGCACGCCCTCCTGGTCGGCCAGGGTCTTGATCAGGGAGACGCGGGTGATGGCGTCGGAATAGACCAGCGCCGCACGCGTGAGATTGACCAGCGAGGCGATCTGGTGCGCCGTCTGGATGGCGCGCGGTTCGTACTCGAGGGCGCGGAAGGTCTGCAGCCAGGCGACCGTGCAGCCGACCAGCAGCAGCACCAGCAGGAAGAAGGTGCGCCAGAACAGGCTCAGGCCGAGCTGCAGCCGCGGCTTTCGCCGAGACTGGCCGAGGCCCTCCAGCGGGCTCGGCAAGGTGACCTGGGGGCCGTCTTCGCCCAAGGGGCTGGGTGTCGTGGTCTTGGGGCCGAAAGTGGCGGCCACGAAAGTTCAGTGCCTCACGTAGTGCCGTCCGGCACGAACACGTAGCCGACGCCCCAGACCGTCTGGATGTAGCGCGGCGCCGCGGCATCGGACTCGACCAGCTTGCGCAGGCGCGAGATCTGCACGTCCAGGCTGCGGTCGAAGGGCTCGAACTCGCGGCCGCGCGCCAGCTGGGCCAGCTTCTCGCGCGACAGCGGCTGGCGCGGATGCCGCACCAGGGCCTTGAGCATCGCGAACTCGCCGGTGGTGAGCGAGAGCTCCTCGCCGTCCTTCTTGAGGGTGCGCGAGCCCAAGTCGAAGCTGAAGGGGCCGAAGTTCACCGTCTCGTTGTCGGTGGAGGGGGCGCCTGGCGCTTCGAGCGGCGGGCGGCGGCGCAGCACCGCATGCACGCGCGCCAGCAGCTCGCGGGGGTTGAAGGGTTTGCCCAGGTAGTCGTCGGCGCCGACCTCCAGGCCGACGATGCGGTCGACGTCCTCGCCCTTGGCGGTCAGCATGATGATCGGCGTGCGATCGTTGGCGGCGCGAAGTCGTCGGCAGACCGAGAGGCCGTCCTCACCGGGCATCATCAGGTCGAGCACGATCAGGTCGACCGTGTCGCGCAACAGGATGCGATTGAGGGCCTTGCCGTCTTCCGCCACGATGACCTCGAAGCCTTCCTGGGTCAGGTAGCGGCGCAGCAGGTCGCGGATGCGCGCATCGTCGTCGACGATCACGATCTTGTCTGTGCGGGCTGGTGCTTGATTCATTTCTACAACGCCGAATTTGTAACAACGCCAATTTTGAGGGTGTTGCAGGCCCATTGAGGCGCTTTTCACATTGGTTTGACACTAAGTTACAAAACTTGCGGGCGCTAGCCGTCCAGACGTCTGCGCCTTGGGTAGCGGTGGCACAGTCGTTCCAAGCTCGACTCCTCGCCATGAAACTCTTTCTTTTCGCCTCGTCCCTTGTGCTGTCGCTGTGCGGCTCGTTGCCGGCAGCCGCGGAGCCGTCCTGGGGCTTCGTGCGGGTGGGCGACCAGAGGCGCAACGAAGTGCGCGATGCCGTCGATGCGCACCGGGCTGCCAAGCGCGAGGAGGTGCGGCGCCACGAGGCGGCCGCCGGCCGCCGGCTCACCCCGGCGGAGCTGGCCGAGCTCCGGCAGCAGGTGCGCCAGCAGTGGGTCCCGCGGGCCGATCCCGGACCGGAACTGCGCACGGAGCTGATCCATTCGGCAGAGTCGCAGCCGGCCGAGCGCCTGGTGCCCGGACCCGCGCCCAAAGGCAACCTGCTGACGGCGCCGCGAAGCCAGCGTCAGTGAGCGCGGCCCAGCGGGGCATGATGGCGCTTTTCTTTCTCGATGGACTCGCCTTGAAAAAAATCAAGAAGCTCGCGGCCTGTGCCGCATTGATGTGGACCGGGGCCGCCATGGCCCAGAGCGCGCCATGGACCCCGCCGCAGAACGTGCTGCAGCTGTCGGCGACCGGCACGGTCGAGACGCAGCAGGATCTGTTGTCCATGACCCTCAGCACCAGCCGCGATGCGGCCGATGCGGCCACGGTGCAGACCCAGCTCAAGACCGCGCTGGACGCCGCGCTGGCCGAGGCGCGCAAGAACGCCCAGCCCGGGCTGCTCGACGTGCGCACCGGCAACTTCAGCCTGGTGCCGCGCTACACGCGTGACGGCAAGATCTCCGGCTGGCAGGGCACGACGGAGCTGGTGCTGGAGGGCAAGGACTTTCCGCGCATCACGCAGACGGCCGGCCGCATCTCGACACTCACCGTCGGCGGCATCGGCTTCGGGCTGAGCCGCGAGCAGCGTGCCAAGGTCGAGGCCGAGGCCCAGACCCTCGCGATCGAAAACTTCAAGCAGAAGGCGGCCGAGCTGGCCAAGGGCTTCGGCTTCGGCGGCTACACGCTGCGCGAAGTGTCGGTCAACGCCAACCAGGGCCCGCCGATCCGGCCGCGCATGATGGCTGCAGAGGCCTCCTCGAAGATGTCGTATGACGCCGCCGTGCCGGTCGAGGCCGGCAAGACGAGCGTGGTCGTCAATGTCTCGGGATCGGTGCAGCTCAAGTAGGGCTGCGGCGCAGTAGCAGCGCCGCGGCGCTGCTACTGCGCCGTCCAGCCGCCGTCGACTTGCCAGGCCACGCCGCGCACCTGGTCGGCGGCCGGCGAGCACAGGAACACCGCGAGCCCGCCCAGCTGCTCGACCGTGGTGAACTGCAGCGAAGGCTGCTTCTCGCCGAGCAGGTCGTTCTGGGCCTGTGTGATCGAGATGCCTTCGCGCGCCGAGCGGTCGTCGATCTGCTTCTGCACCAGCGGCGTCAGCACCCAGCCCGGGCAGATTGCATTGCAGGTGACGCCGGTGGTGGCGGTCTCGAGTGCCACCGCCTTGGTGAGACCGACGATGCCGTGCTTGGCCGCAACATAGGCCGACTTCTGCGCGGAGGCCACGAGTCCGTGCGCCGATGCGATGTTGACGATGCGGCCCCAGTTGGCCTCGCGCATCGCGGGCACCGCGAGGCGCGTGGTGTGGAAGGCGCTGGTGAGGTTGATGGCGATCACCGCGTCCCAGCGCTCGACGGGGAAGTCCTCGACCTTCGCGACATGCTGGATGCCGGCGTTGTTGACCAGGATGTCGATGCGGCCGAACCTCGCGGCTGCGAACTTCATCATGTCTTCGATGTCCGACGGCTTGCTCATGTCGGCGCCGTGGTAGTCGGCCTTCACGCCCAGTGATTCGATCTCGGCGCGCGGCTTGTCCGCGTCGCCGAAGCCGTTGAGCACGATGCTGGCGCCTTGTTGCGCCAATGCCTTCGCGATGCCGAGCCCGATACCACTGGTGGACCCCGTGACAAGCGCGGTTTTGCCTTTGAGCATGATGATGGATCTCCGGATGAATTAGGATGCAACGAGCCCATTATCTTCACCGTAGCGCCCGTCTTCCATGATCGAGTCTGTCGTCCATCGCACCACCTGGGAGGGGATGCTCGAGTGAAGCGTGACCAACCCGGCCTCTCGATGTCCGGTGCTTCCGTGGTCGACTATCCGCTCTCGGCCGCGACCGCGGAGCGCACGCCGGTGCAGGAGAACATGCTCGCGCGGGCGCGAGCCTTCGCCGAGCCCCTGATCGCCGACGAGACGCTGGACACCGGCGAGAACACGCTCGCGCACGCCGACGCCGTGGCCGCGATCGTGGCGGCGATGGGCGGGTCCGAGGCGATGCAGGCGGCCAGCTATCTGGTCTATTCGTGCCAGCACCTGAATCGGCCGCTGGAGGTGATCGCCAAGGTTTTCGGCGACAACTTCGCGTTGCTCGCCGTCGAGACCACCAAGCTCGTGCATGTGCAGAAGCAGGCACGCTCGGTCACGGCCAGCGCGCACATCGGCGACGGCGCCGGCACGCAGACCGAATACGTGCGCAAGATGCTGCTCGCGTTCTCGCGCGATCTGCGCGTGGTGATGCTGCGCCTCGCGTCCCGGCTGCAGACGCTGCGCTACGCAGCGGCTTCCAAGAAGCCGGTGCCCGAGAGCGTGGCGCGCGAATCCCTGCAGGTGTTCGCGCCGCTGGCGAACCGGCTCGGGATCTGGCAGGTCAAGTGGGAGATCGAGGACCTGTCCTTCCGCTTCCTCGAGCCGGAGACCTACAAGCTCATCGCGCGCCTGCTCGACGAGAAGCGCGTGGAGCGCGAGGGCTACGTGGAGCAGTTGCGCTCGCGGCTCGAGCGCGAGCTGGCCGGGGAGGGCGTCAAGGCCACGGTGCAAGGGCGCCCCAAGAATATCTACAGCATCGTCAAGAAGATGCGGGGCAAGTCGCTGGACTTCGCGCAGGTCTTCGACATCCTGGCGCTGCGGGTGGTGGTGGCCGACGTCAAGGACTGCTATGCGGCGCTCGCATGGGTGCATTCGCATTTCCAGCCGATCGACGAGGAGTTCGACGACTACATCGCGCGTCCCAAGCCCAACGGCTACCAGTCGCTGCACACCGTGGTGCGCGAAGTGGTGAACGGACAGGCCGGCAAGCCGATCGAGATCCAGATCCGCACCGAGGAGATGCACGACCATGCCGAGCACGGCGTGGCTGCGCACTGGGCGTACAAGGAAGCGGGCCACAAGGGCTACGCCGGCGTGTGGGCGAGCGGCGAGTACGACGCCAAGATCGCGGTGCTGCGCCAGCTGCTGGCGTGGGAGCGCGACCTGTCGGGCGGCTCGCAGGGACAGGGCCTGTTCGACGACCGCATCTATGTGTTGACGCCCGATGCCGCGATCGTCGAGCTGCCGCAGGGCGCGACGGCGGTCGATTTCGCCTACTCGGTACACACCAGCCTGGGCCATCGCTGCCGCGGCGCGCGCGTCGATGGCGCGATGGTGCCGCTGAACACGCCGCTGCAGAACGGGCAGACGGTCGAGATCATCGCGGCGAAAGAGGGCGGTCCTTCGCGCGACTGGCTCAACGCCGAGCTGGGCTACCTGGCCAGCCACCGCGCGCGCGCCAAGGTGCGCGCCTGGTTCAATGCGCAGATCACGCACGAGACCGTGGCGCGCGGCCGGGAGGCGGTCGAGAAGGTGCTGCAGCGCGAGGGCAAGACCGCGCTGAAGCTCGACGACCTGGCGTCGCAGCTTGGATTCAAGTCGGCCGACCATTTGTTCGAAGTGGTGGGCAAGGACGAGTTCTCGCTGCGCAACATCGAGATGCTGCTGCGCCCGCCCGAGCCCGCGCCGGGACCGGACGACGGCGTCATCATCAAGAAGGCACGGGCCGGCGAAAGCTCGGGCAAGGGCGGCGTGCTGGTGGTCGGCGTCTCCTCGCTGATGACGCAGCTCGCCAAGTGCTGCAAGCCGGCGCCGCCCGACGCGATCCGCGGCTTCGTGACGCGCGGCCATGGCGTCAGCATCCATCGCGCCGACTGCAGCAATTTCCGCATGATGGCGGGGCGCGATGCCGAGCGCGTGATCGATGTGGAATGGGGCGAACGGCGCGGCGGCGATGGCTCGGTCTATGCCGTCGACGTGGCCGTGGAGGCGGCCGATCGGCAGGGCCTCCTGCGTGACATCTCCGACGTGTTCGCGCGCGAGAAGATGAACGTCATCGGCGTGCAGACGCAGTCCGTCAAGGGCACGGCCTGGATGACCTTCACCATCGAGATCGCCGATGCGGCGCGGCTGACGCAAGTGCTCGGCGTGGTCCGAGCGGTGGCCGGCGTGCGTTCCGCGCGACGTCGCTGAGATGCTCGGAAAAAGCGCTCTCGCAGGCTGCTATACTCCGGCCTCTCGGACAAACTCACAGGCGCGTAGCTCAGCTGGTTAGAGCACCACCTTGACATGGTGGGGGTCGTTGGTTCGAGTCCAATCGCGCCTACCAATCTTCCTTTTCCCGATCGCAGCAGCCGCACCAACCAAGCGGCTGCCTCGCGGCTCCGGCCCTTCGCCGTACGCTGCCGCGCCGTTCGGAAAGCATGTACCCCCGCATGGTCTAGTTCCTTCGTCGACTGGCAGATTCGCCGACAGTTGTGGTAACTTGGCCGTCCCCCATTACCACTTCACCGACCCAGGGAAACGATGACCACGCCAGAGGCTGAGACCGGTCCGGCACTCGAGGAGCTCCGCCTCGCCGCCCTGCTGCGGCAGGCTCCACTGGAGTTCGCGCGCGTGGTCTATGGACTCAACGACCGCGCCAATGGACGCGCCGGCACGATGGCCGCCGAGGACGTCGCGCGAACGGTGCGCCAAGGGTCCCCCGTCACGAGGGAGCGCGCGGAGCAGCGTGCGCGCGGCTATCTGCCGCTGGCGGGTCACGAGCATTGCCCGCGCTGCTGGGTCTTCAACGGGGTCAAGACGCCCTTGCACTTCCGTGATGCCACCGAGGAACGCCCCGAGTCGGCGGTCTGCAAGGTCTGCGGCGCCGAGTACGCGACCGTGCTGGATTGACGTCGATTTCGGTCAGGGTAAACCTTGGCGCGGTGCAGCAAAACCGCTCCCTAGAATGGTTTGCGCCTCAAGGCGCGAAACCTCAAGGAGTCCTTAGTGCAGAGCAAGAAGTCCGCCGGCGACAAGCCGACGCAGCGGGTGATCAAGAAATATCCCAACCGCAGGCTCTACGACACGGAAACCTCCGCCTACATCACGCTCACCGAGGTCAAGCAGCTGGTCATGGACAAGTCGCCCTTCCTGGTGCGCGACGCCAAGAGCGGCGACGATCTGACGCGCAGCATCCTGCTGCAGATCATTCTCGAGGAGGAGGCCGGCGGCGCGCCGATGTTCACCGAGGAGGTGCTGGCCAACATCATCCGCTTCTACGGTCATGCCATGCAGGGCTACATGGGCCCTTATCTCGAGAAGAACATCCAGGCCATGGCCGAGGTGCAGGCACAGCTCGCCGAGAAGGCGCAGGCACTGACGCCCGAGATGTGGGCGCGCTTCATGACCCTGCAATCGCCGATGCTCCAAGGACTGATGGGCAACTATGTCGAGCAGTCCAAGAACGTGTTCCTGCAGATGCAGGAGCAGATGCAGAAAAACACCGAGCAGGTGCTGGGGGCCTTCGGCCTCAAGCGACCCCCGGGCGGCCAGACGGACCGTTAGCGGGGACAATAGGGGGCTATGAGCGAAGTTGCCTCCCCTGAACGTATTGCCGCACCGACCATCCCCAAGGTCGGTTTCGTGAGCCTTGGCTGTCCCAAGGCACTCACGGATTCCGAATTGATCCTGACCCGGTTGAGCGCCGAGGGCTATCAGACTTCCAAGACCTTCGAGGGCGCCGACCTGGTGATCGTCAACACCTGCGGCTTCATCGACGATGCGGTCAAGGAGAGCCTGGACACCATCGGCGAGGCGCTGGCCGAGAACGGCCGCGTGATCGTGACCGGCTGCCTGGGGGCGAAGGCCGGCGAAGGCGGCGGCAACCTGGTGCGCCAGATGCATCCCAGCGTGCTGGCCGTCACCGGTCCGCATGCAACGCAGGAGGTCATGGATGCGGTGCATGCGAACCTCCCCAAGCCGCACGACCCCTTCATCGACCTGGTGCCGCAAGCCTTCGGCGTCGCCGGCCTGAAGCTGACGCCGCGGCACTATGCCTATCTGAAGATCAGCGAAGGCTGCAACCATCGCTGCACCTTCTGCATCATCCCCTCGATGCGTGGCGACCTGGTCTCGCGGCCTGTGGGCGATGTGCTCGCCGAGGCGAAGGCCCTGTTCGAGGGCGGGGTCAAGGAACTGCTGGTGATCAGCCAGGACACCTCTGCCTACGGCGTCGACGTCAAGTACCGCACCGGCTTCTGGGACGGCAAGCCGGTCAAGACGCGCATGCTGGAGTTGGTGCGCACGCTGGGCGAGATCGCCGAGCCCTACGGCGCCTGGGTGCGGCTGCACTACGTGTACCCCTATCCCAGCGTCGACGAGATCATCCCGCTGATGGCGAGCGGCCAGGTGCTGCCGTACCTCGACGTGCCCTTGCAGCACAGCCATCCCGAAGTCCTCCGGCGCATGAAGCGGCCGGCCAGCGGCGAGAAGAACCTGGAGCGCCTCGCGCGCTGGCGCGAGGTGTGCCCGGAGCTGGTGATCCGCAGCACCTTCATCGCCGGTTTTCCCGGCGAGACGGAAGAGGAGTTCGAGCACCTGCTCGACTTCATCCGCGAGGCGGAGATCGACCGTGCCGGTTGCTTCGCCTACAGCCCGGTCCAGGGCGCAGCCGCCAACGAGATCCCGGGCATGCTGCCGGAGTCGGAACGCGAAGCGCGGCGCGCGCGCTTCATGGAAGTGGCCGAGGCGGTGTCGATCGCCAAGCTGCGCCGGCGCATCGGCGCCACCATGCAGGTGCTGGTCGATTCAGCGCCGGCATTGGGGCGCAAGGGGGGTGTCGGTCGGACCTATGCCGATGCGCCCGAGATCGACGGCACCGTGCGGCTGCTGCCGCCCGAGAAGATCAGCAAGACACTGAAGGTCGGCGAATTCACGCGCGCGCGCATTGTCGGAGCCGAGGGGCACGACCTGGTCGCGCTGCCTGTCTGATGCAGTTGAAGTTGACGACAGGCAAGAAAAAAGCCACCGGAGGCCGGTGGCTTGAATCGAAGATGACCCAGAGGGTTTATCTAAACTTGGTGCCCAGAAGAGGACTCGAACCTCCACGATGTTACTCGCTAGTACCTGAAACTAGTGCGTCTACCAATTCCGCCATCTGGGCCAACTTGCTGCTTGGAAACTAGCCCCTCGCAACAGGTATTGAATTTCAGGAAAGAAAGAGAGTATATATCAAAAATTTGAGCCACTCCGGCGGACTGCTGGACGAAGTCGAAGGAACGGTGCAAGGTCATCGCGACGGGCACGGGTTCGTGCAGCGTGACGATGGCGAAGCCGACATCTATCTGCCCCCCAACGAGATGCGCGCGGTGCTGCACAAGGACCGCGTCAAGGCGCGCGTCGTGCGCCAGGACCGCCGCGGCCGCCCCGAGGGCCGCGTGGTCGAGATCATCGAGCGGCCCGAGCAGCCGATCATCGGCCGCCTGCTGCACGAAGGCGGCATCTGGCTGGTTGCGCCCGAGGACAAGCGCTACGGCCAGGACGTGATGATCCCCAAGGGCGCGACCGGCACCGCCAAGGTCGGCCAGGTGGTGGTCGTGCAACTCACCGAGCCGCCTGCGTTGTTCGGCCAGCCGGTCGGCCGCGTCAAGGAAGTGCTGGGCGAGATCGACGACCCGGGCATGGAGATCGAGATCGCCGTGCGCAAGTACGGCGTGCCGCACGAGTTCTCCGAGGCCTGCCTGGCCGAGGCCAAGGCGCTGCCCGACAAGGTGCGCGCGGCCGACAAGAAGGGCCGCGTCGACCTGACCGACATCCCGCTCGTCACCATCGACGGCGAGGATGCGCGCGACTTCGACGACGCCGTCTACTGCGAGCCCGCCAAGGTAGGCCGCGGCAAGGGCTGGCGCGTGCTGGTTGCGATCGCCGATGTCAGCGCCTATGTGCACACCGGCTCCGCCATCGACATCGATGCCTACGACCGCGCTACCAGCGTCTACTTCCCGCGTCGCGTGATCCCGATGCTGCCGGAGAAGCTGTCCAACGGCCTGTGCTCGCTCAACCCCGAAGTCGAGCGCCTGTGCATGGTGTGCGACATGCTCGTGGCGGCCGATGGCGAGATCTATGCCTATCAGTTCTATCCGGCCGTGATGTGGAGCCATGCGCGCTTCACCTATACCGAGGTGGCCGCGATCCTCGGCAACACGCGCGGCCCCGAGGCGGCCAAGCGCAAGGAGCGGGTGAAGGACCTGCTGAACCTGCACGACGTCTATCGCGCACTGCTCTCGCAGCGCAGCAAGCGCGGCGCCGTCGACTTCGAGACCACCGAGACGCAGATCGTCTGCGACGAGGCCGGCCGCATCGAGAAGATCGTGCCGCGCACCCGCAACGATGCGCACCGCTTGATCGAAGAGGCGATGCTCGCGGCCAATGTCTGCAGCGCGGACTTCATCGCCGAGGGCAAGCATCCCGGCCTGTACCGCGTGCACGAAGGCCCCACGCCCGAGAAGAAGGAGATCCTGCGCGGCTACCTCAAGGCGATGGGCGTGGGCCTGTCGATCACCGACGACCCGAAGCCCGGCGAGTTCCAGGCCATCGCACAGGCGACCAAGGAGCGGCCCGACGCGCAGCAGATCCACACCATGCTGCTGCGATCGATGCAGCAGGCGATCTACACGCCAATCAACAGCGGCCATTTCGGCCTGGCCTACGAGGCCTACACGCACTTCACCAGCCCGATCCGGCGCTATCCCGACCTGCTGGTGCATCGGGTGATCAAGGCCATCCTTGGCAAGACCAAGTACCAGCTGCCGATGCTTCCGACGCCGGGCGAGGCGCATGCCAAGCTCGCGAAGCGGCTGGCGTCGCGCGTGAAGGCGCCGACCGCCAAGCCGCAAAAAGCCACCGTCGCGCCCAGCAAGGAGGTACTCGCCTGGGAAGCCGCCGGCTTGCATTGCAGTGCCAACGAACGGCGCGCCGACGAGGCGAGCCGCGACGTCGAGGCCTGGCTCAAGTGCAAGTACATGCGCGAGCACCTGGGCGAGGAGTACGGCGGCGTGGTCACGGCGGCCACCACCTTCGGCATCTTCGTCACGCTCGATGCGATGTACGTCGAGGGCCTGGTGCACATCACCGAACTCGGCGGCGAATACTTCAAGTTCGACGAGCAGCGGCAGGAGTTGCGCGGCGAGCGCACGGGCATTCGCTACGCCATCGGCACCCGCGTGCGGGTGCAGGTGAGCCGCGTCGATCTCGATGGCCGCAAGATCGATTTCCGCCTGGTACGCGAGGGCGAGGAACTCGGTGCACGCGCCTTGAAGGACAAAGGCATCGCGACCGGCGGCGTGCCCGCCAAGGCCTCGACCAAGCGCAGCGCACGCAAGAAGCCCGAACCTTCCTCGGGCGAGCGCAGCGAACACGCCCCGGGCGCCGCGCCGCAGTCGGCCATGCAGGCTTTCCGTTCGGCCGTGAAGAAGGCCGCCAACAAGATGAAAGGGCGCAAGCCGCGCCGCTGAAGGAGAAGCGAAGATGAGTGCAGAGAAGAAGAGCCGCATCGCGATCGTCACGGGCGCAGGCAGCGGCATCGGCCGATCCGCCGCGCTGGCGCTGCTGGGCGACGGCTGGAGCGTGGTGCTGGCGGGCCGGCGGCTGGAGCCGCTGGAGCAGGTGGCCGACGAATCGGGTGCGGGCGCACGTGCCTTCGCGGTGCCGACCGACGTGGCCAATCCCGACTCGGTGCAGGCCCTGTTCGCGGCTGCGGTGGAGCGCTTCGGCCGGGTCGATCTGCTGTTCAACAATGCCGGCGTCGGCAATCCGCCCGGGCCTTTCGAGCAATGGACCCCGGAGCAATGGCGCGGCGTGGTCGACATCAACCTGAACGGGATGTTCTATTGCATCCAGCAGGCTTTCCGCACGATGCAGGC
Organism: Variovorax sp.; assembly: GCA_035250605.1. Taxonomy (GTDB): domain Bacteria; phylum Pseudomonadota; class Gammaproteobacteria; order Burkholderiales; family Burkholderiaceae_C; genus Variovorax. The sequence continues at coordinate 30,550 of DATFFA010000257.1, forward strand.
GCAAACGCCCCGCGGCGGCCGCATCATCAACAACGGATCGATCTCGGCCACCGCGCCGCGGCCCAATTCGATGGCCTACACGGCGACCAAGCATGCGGTCGAAGGACTCACCAAGACTGCCTCGCTCGACGGGCGCAAGCACGACATCGCGGTGGGCCAGATCGACGTGGGCAATGCGATGACCGAGTTGGCTGCGCGCATGACCAAGGGCGTGCCGCAGGCCAATGGCGAGATCGCGATCGAGCCGGTGATGGATGTGTCCATCGTCGGCCAGTCAGTGCTCTACATGGCCAACCTGCCGCTGGAAGCCAACGTGCTGTTCCACACGGTGATGGCGACCAAGATGCCCTTCGTCGGGCGAGGCTAGACGCGTTCTTCTTCAGCCGCGCGCCAGCGCGCCGGCGGTGAGCGGCAGGCGTTCGGGCCAACGGTCGGCGCGGTCGCCGTGCAGCCACACCGCTTCGCGGCTGGCATCCATCGCGGGCCGGCCGGTTGCCAGCGCGGCGCCGATCATGCCGGCCAGCACGTCGCCGGTGCCCGCTGTTGCGAGCCGCGCATTGCCGGTGGGGTTGATCACCGGCGTCTCTCCCACCGCGGCCACGATGGTGCCCGAGCCCTTGAGGACGATCGTGGCGCCGAAGCGCTCCGCCAGCCGTTGGGCCGCGCGCAGCCGGTCGGCCTGCACCTCGGCCGTGCCGCAACCCAGCAGGCGCGCCGCTTCGAGGGGATGCGGCGTGAGCACCGTGGCGCGCTCCGTGCGCGCGCGTGCGCCGAGCTGCGCCTGCAGGGCGCCGTCGCCGGCGATGGCGTTGAGCGCGTCGGCATCGAGCACCAGCGTCCGGGCTTCCTCGAGCACGCGCGGCAGTACATCGCGGACCGCGGGGCCGCCCCCGCAGCCGCAGACCACGGTCATGGCCGCCAGGTCGATCGCCTCCGGACGCCGGAACATCAGCTCGGGTTGCATCGTGTCGAGCGGCGCAAGCCCGGCATCGAGCGGCGCGACATAGACGCGGCCTGCGCCGGCGTGCAGCGCCGCGGTGGCCGCGAGCAGGGCGGCGCCTGCCATCCCCGGCGCGCCGCCGATGACGACGACATCGCCATAGCTGCCCTTGTGGGAGGCATGCGGCCGCGTCGCGGCGGGCGGCTCGCCGGGCAACCGGGCCGTGGGCGGTTCGGCCCCGGGCACTGAATCCAGGTCATCGAACCACAGATCGCCGGCCGCGTCGCGCCCCTGGGCCGTGAAGAGGCCGGGCTTGAGCGTCAGCAAGCTGAGGCATAGCCGATGGACGCCGCGGGCCGGCCCGGCGGCAGATGCCAGGAAGTCCAGCGACAGCACGCCGGTGTCTGCATTCAAGCCGGAAGGCGTGTCCACGCTGAGCACCGGCGCAGGGCCCGCATGCATTCGCCGCAACCAGTCGGCCATGGGGCCCTGCGGCGCTCGGGCGGCACCCAGGCCGAGCAGGGCGTCGATGGCGAGATCGGCATGGGTAGGCGGCGTATCCGCAAAGCGCACGCCGGCAGCGCGAGCGCGTTGCAGCGAGGCGGCGGCGTCGGCCGGCAGGGGGGTGTTGCTGTCGATGCGGGTGACGACCGGCGCAAAGCCGCGCTGCTGCAATTGCGCTGCCGCCTCGAAGCCATCGCCCCCGTTGTTGCCGGGGCCGCAGGCGATCCAGATCGTGCGCGCGTGCGGCGCGGTCGCCATGGCAAGCCGTGCGACCGCCAGCCCGGCGCGCTGCATCAGCGTGTGCGGCGGCAGGGTGGCCGCAGCCGCCTGCTCGATCCGGCGCGAGGCCGCGACGCCGAACAGCGGGGCAGTGGTGGCGGCAGTGATGCGTTGCATGGCGGGCCCTTTCATCCTGACGTCAGCGCAAGTCTTAGTGTTGCAGCAAACGCTCGATGCCCAGTCCTTCGAGATCGATGCCCGGGTCGCGGCCACCCATCATGTCCGCCAGCACGCGCGCGCTGCCGCAGGACAGCGCCCAGCCGCTGGAGCCGTGGCCCAGGTTGAGCCAGACACCCGGGACGCCGCTCGGACCGATGATGGGCGGCCCGTCCGGAAGCATCGGCCGCGCGCCCTTCCATTGCTGGACGCCGGCCTGAAGGGTCACGGCGCCCGGAAACCAGTCCTGCAGCACCTTGTAGAGCGTCCCCAGTGCGTCGGGATGAAAGCTGTCCAGCGAGCCGCCGAGTTCGGCGCTGCCCGCCACGCGCACGCGCAGGCCGAGGCGCGAGATCGCGACCTTGTAGCGCTCGTCCATCACCGCGCTGCGTGGTGCGTTGAGGGGCTCGCGGATGTTGGCACTGATCGAGTGCCCGTAGACCGGGGCGAGCGGAATCCGCAAGCCGAGCGGGCGCAGCAGCTTCGCCGAGTCCACGCCGGCGCACACGACCACGGCATCGAAGCGGTGGCCTTCGGAGCCGCTGGCCAGCCGCACTTCGGTGGGCGCTGCGCGGCTGAGCGGCGCCAGGTCGCAGTTGAAGTGGAACTGCGCGCCCAGCGCCTCGGCCTCCCACTTGAGCAGCAAGGCGAACTGGCGGCAGTTGGCGACCTCGTCGTCCGGCAGATGGATGGCGCCGGCCAGTGCGGTGTCGGCATTGAGCGCGGGCTCGATCCGGCGCGCCTCGTCGGCGTCCACCTCGCGAAAGCTGCTGCCGGCCTGGCGCAGCACCTCGAGGCCGGCCTGCACCAGCTTTTTCTCGCGCTTGGACCGCAGCAGCACCAGGTAGCCGTCGCTGCGCTCGTAGCTGAGCTCCCGCGCCTCGGTGATCTCGTGCAGCCGGGTCCGGCTGTAGAAGGCCAGACGCTGCATGCGCGCGCGGTTGGCCAGGTAGCTTTCGAGCTGGCAGGCGCGCTGCCAGTGCGCCATCCAGCCCAGGTCGCGGCGGCTCAGGGGCCAGCGCAGCTTGACCGCGCCGTGGGTGGAGAGCAGCGAGCGCAGCACCTTGGCGCGCATGCCAGGTGCGGCCCAGGGCGTGACATAGCCGGGCGCGACGACGCCGGCATTGGCGAAGCTGGATTCCTCGGCGGCGGCGCCGCGGCGCTCGAATACCATGACTTCGTGGCCGTCCGAGGCCAATTCCCAGGCGGTGGTGACGCCGATGATGCCGGCGCCCACGATCGCAATTTTCATTCGGTTCTTTGGGGTGAGATAGGAGGCGCGGCCTGCGGGCGATGCCCTAGTGCTTCGCTTGCAACGCGCGTTCCACCTGCAGTGCGATCGCCAGCACTGCATCATCGTGCAGCGCGGCATGCCAGAGCATGAGGCCCACAGGCAGTTCGCCCTCGGCGTGGCAGGGCAGAGAGATGGCGCAGCCGTCGAGCATGTTCACCACCGACGGGTTGCGCAGCAGCAGCGCGTTGATGCGGAAAAAGGCCTCGTCGCGCTCTGCACCCGGTGCCACCTCGGCGAGGGCTGGCGCCACCATCGGCACTGTTGGCGACAAGAGAGCATCGAAAGGGGCGATCGCGCGTTCCATGCGGCCGATCCAGTCGCGGCGCGCGTGCACGAGGTCGATGTATTCGTGCGCCTTCATCGTCGCGCCCTTGAGGATGCGCTGCGCCACCCGCGGGTCGTAGCCGGCGCCGCTGCGCTCCAGCAGCAGGCGGTGCCAGGCATAGGCCTCGGCGGCGGAGAAGCCGCCGGTGGCATTGATCGAGCGCAGGTCGGCCAGCTCGGGCAGCGCGATCTCGTCGATGCGGACGCCGGCCGCCCGCAGTACGCGCATGGTGCGCTCGAAGGCGCGGGCCACGGCCGGCTCGATCTCGTCGAAGAACAGATCCTTGACCACAGCCAGGCGGTAGGCGGACAGCGGTGCGATGCCGGCGGTGACTCGGCGGGCGGCCAGGATCTCGTGGGCGGTGATGGCGTCGCGCACCGAACGCGTCATGGCGCAGACCGTGTCCAGCGTGGTCGACAGCGGCAGGGCACCCTCCGCCGGCACCAGCCGCGCCGTGTTCTTGAAGCCGACGAGGCCGTTCAGCGCCGCCGGGATGCGGATCGAGCCGCCGGTGTCGGAACCCAGTCCGACGAAGGCTGCACCGCTGGCCACCGAGATCGCAGCGCCCGAGGACGAGCCGCCCGGGATGCGCGGCGTGCCCGTATCGCACAGGTTCACGGGCGTGCCGTGATGCGGATTGACCCCGACTCCCGAGAAGGCGAACTCGGTCATGTTGGTGCGGCCCAGCAGGCTGCCGCCTGCGGCGCGCAGCCGGGCCACGGCGGGGGCGTCAGCGCGGGCCGAGGGCGCATGGGCCAGCACCACCGAGCCGGCTGGCGTCGGCTGTCCGGCCAGATCGAACAGGTCCTTGGCCGAAAAGGCCAGTCCGGCCAGGCGCTGCGCGGGCTGCGCCAGCACGGCCGCCTGGCGCGCCTCTTCGAACATCGGGCGGATGAAAGCGTGCTCGCAAGCCAGGGAACTGGCTGCGGCGATGGAATGCTCCATCTCGGTGCGCGCGTCGGAGGCGCCGGCCAGCAGGGACAGGCGGGTGGCGTGCAGGTCAGGGCGCATGGTGTGGGGTGGCTGCGGGCAAGGCGGAAGGGTGGTGGTGCTATACTCTGCGGGTTTCACCCTGGGTCTTTTCCCAGCGCAAAACATATCCGCAAACCAGCCCATTCGAGGTGTTGCGGCCCTCGCGAGAGGACCGCAAAACGGGCTGGATTTTAGACCCAACCTTTGGAGTTATTCCTATGTCGACGACCATGCGCGAAATGCTGGAAGCCGGTGTCCATTTCGGCCACCAAACGCGCTTCTGGAACCCCAAGATGGCCCCGTACATCTTCGGCCATCGCAACAAGATCCACATCATCAACCTGGAAAAAACGCTTCCGATGTTCCAGGAAGCGATGAAGTACGCCAAGCAGCTCACCGCCAACCGCGGCACCATCCTGATGGTGGGCACCAAGCGCCAGGCCCGCGAGATCGTGGCGACCGAGGCGCGCCGCGCCGGCGTCCCCTTCGTCGACACCCGCTGGCTCGGCGGCATGTTGACCAATTTCAAGACCGTCAAGACCTCCATCAAGCGCCTGAAGGACATGAAGGCCCAGCAGGAAGCCGGCCTCGACAACCTCAGCAAGAAAGAGCAGCTGACCTTCACCCGCGAGATCGAGAAGCTCGAGAAGGACATCGGCGGCATCCAGGACATGAGCGCGCTGCCCGACGCCATCTTCGTGATCGACGTGGGCTTCCACAAGATCGCCGTGGCCGAGGCCAAGAAGCTGGGCATCCCGCTGATCGGCGTGGTGGACTCCAACCACTCGCCCGAAGGCATCGACTACGTGATCCCCGGCAACGACGACTCGTCCAAGGCCGTCACGCTGTACGCCCGCGGCATCGCCGATGCGATCATCGAAGGCCGTTCCAGCGCCGCCAGCGACGTGGTCAAGGCCGTGACCGAAGGCAATTCCGATGAGTTCGTCGAGGTCGAAGAGGGTGCCTCGGCCTGATCCGCGCTCGCGAGCGCCTGAAGAAGGGGCTTCGATGCCCCTTTTTTTTAATCTGATTTTCGCGGCGCCCGGTACGGGCCGCCGCAGCTGCTAAACCGAACGGAGAAACAAGATGGCAACAATCACCGCAAGCATGGTCGGCGAACTGCGCGCAAAGACCGACGCGCCGATGATGGAATGCAAGAAGGCGCTGACCGAGGCCGACGGCAACATGGAAAAGGCCGAAGAGCTGCTGCGCATCAAGCTGGGCAACAAGGCCGGCAAGGCATCGAGCCGCATCACTGCCGAGGGCGTGGTGGCCGCCTATGCCGAAGGCGGCGTCGGCGCCATGGTCGAGATCAATTGCGAGACCGACTTCGTCTCCAAGAACGACAGCTTCCTCGCGTTGGCCAACGCGGCGGCGATGCTGGTCGCCAAGCACAACCCGGCCGACCTGGCGGCACTGGCCGCGCTGCCCTACGAACAGGACAGCTTCGGCCCCACGCTGGAAGACGTGCGCAAGGGCCTGATCGGCAAGATCGGCGAGAACATGAGCTTCCGCCGCTTCAAGCGCTTCGCCGGCAATGGCAAGCTCGCCTCCTACCTGCACGGCACGCGCATCGGCGTGATGGTCGAGTTCGAGGGCGACGACACGGCAGCCAAGGACGTGGCGATGCACGTCGCCGCCATGAAGCCCGTCTCGATCGCGAGCTCTGACGTACCGGCCGAGCTGATCGAGAAAGAGCGCGCCGTGGCCGCCGGCAAAGCCGAGGAAGACCGCAAGGCGGCCGAGGCGGCGGGCAAGCAGCCGCAGCCGGCGGACATCGTCGCCAAGCGCATCGAGGGCGGCGTGCAGAAGTACCTCAAGGAGGTTTCGCTGCACAACCAGCCCTTCGTGAAAAACGACAAGCAGACGGTCGAGCAGATGCTCAAGGCCGCCAACACCTCGATCAAGAGCTTCACGCTCTATGTCGTCGGCGAAGGCATCGAGAAGAAGGTCGACGACTTCGCGGCCGAAGTGGCGGCCCAGGTCGCTGCTGCCAAGGCGGCGGCTGCCTGATCGGCGCCACCGGGCGGCGGCGCGCGCTGCGTGCTGCCGCTTCTTCACACACACGTTTTACACTCGCCACGCCACCTCAAAAAAGGAAAACCTCCATGCTCGAAACCCGCCCGGCCCACAAGCGAATCTTGTTGAAGCTGTCGGGCGAGGCCTTGATGGGTGACGATGCCTTCGGCATCAACCGCGCGACCATCGTTCGGATGGTCGAAGAGGTGGCCGAGGTGGTGAACATGGGGGTCGAAGTCGCCGTCGTGATCGGCGGCGGCAACATCTTCCGCGGCGTCGCCGGCGGCTCGGTGGGGATGGACCGCGCGACGGCCGACTACATGGGCATGCTGGCCACCGTGATGAACGCGCTGGCCCTTGCCGACGCCATGAACAAGCAGGGGCTGATCGCCCGCGTGATGTCGGCCATCGCCATCGAGCAGGTGGTGGAGCCCTACGTGCGCCCCAAGGCCCTGCAATACCTCGAGGAGGGCAAGGTCGTGATCTTCGCGGCCGGCACCGGCAACCCCTTCTTCACGACCGACACCGCCGCCGCACTGCGCGGCGCGGA
>DATFFA010000258.1:0-6030 GCA_035250605.1 Variovorax sp.
GCATCGACCTGCAGAAGGTACCCGCCAGCGGCACCGCCGGCCGCATCGTCCAGGCCGACCTCGACGCCTGGCAGGCCCGCCATCCCGACGCACGCCGTGAGTCGCAGCAGCCCCCCGCGATGGCCCCGCGCGGCGTCGAGCGCCACGACGAAGAGGCCGTGCCCATCACCGGCGTGCGCCGCCGCATCGCGCAGCGCATGCAGGAGTCGGCGCGCCGCATTCCGCATTTCACCTACGTCGAGGAGGTCGACGTCAGCGACGTGGAGCGCCTGCGCGCGCAGCTCAACGAACGCTGGAAGGGCGAGCGCCCGCACCTGACGCTGCTGCCCCTGTTGGTGCGCGCGCTGGTGCTGGCGGTGCAGCGCTATCCGCAGACCAACGCCCGCTTCGACGATGAGGCCGGCGTGCTCACGCGCCACGGCGCGGTGCACGTGGGCATCGCCACCCAGACCGAGGCGGGCCTCATGGTGCCGGTGCTGCGGCATGCCGAAGCCCGCGAGCCGTGGTCCAGTGCCGCCGAGATCGCCCGCCTGGCGGCCGCCGCGCGCGCCGGGCATGCGACGCGCGACGAGCTGAGCGGCTCGACCATCACCATCACCAGCCTGGGTGCGCTGGGCGGCATCGCCTCCACGCCGATCATCAACCTGCCCGAGGTGGCGATCGTGGGCGTCAACCGCATCGTGCTGCGGCCTGTGATGCGCGACGGCGCGATGCTGCCCCGCAGCATGATGAACCTGTCCTGCTCCTTCGACCACCGCGTGATCGACGGCCAGTACGCGGCCGGGTTCGTGCAGGCGATGCGGGCCTCGCTGGAATCTCCAGCCCTGCTTTTTGTCGATTAGCAGCGGGTTTGCGAGCGTGTGACATCCATGCTGCCGACTCCTAGAATCCGCCGCATGGGGTCCGCCAGAACATGGTTGATGGCACTGGTCCTCCTGGCAAATGGGAGTGCCTTCGCCTGCGGCTTCGGTGCCAGTGCCTTCAAGGGGCCGGGCGGGGCTCATGCCACGGCAGTGGCCAGTTCCGAAGCCGTGTCTCCCGCGGCGCCGTCCGCCACCCCCGCCACCCCCGCAACCCGCATCGTGGTCCTGATGCAGCTCGACGGTGCCATCGGACCCGCCTCCGCCGACTATGTGCGCCGCGGCCTCGCCCTCGCCGCCCAGAAGGGCGCGCGCCTGGCCGTGCTGCAGCTCGACACGCCCGGCGGCCTCGATGCCTCGATGCGCAGCATCGTCAAGGACATCCTCGCCTCGCCCGTGCCGGTCGCGACCTTCGTGGCACCCAGCGGCGCGCGTGCCGCCAGCGCCGGCACCTACATCCTCTACGCCAGCCACATCGCCGCCATGGCGCCCGCCTCCAACCTGGGCGCCGCGACGCCGGTGGCGATCGGCATGCCGACGCCGGGGCGGCCCGATGCGAAACCCGGCGACAAGAACGAAAAGGAATCCGCACCCGATGCGATGACCGCCAAGCGCCTGTCCGACGCCTCGGCCTACATCCGCAGCCTCGCGCAGCTGCGCCATCGCAATGCCGAGTGGGCCGAGCTGGCGGTGCGCGAGTCGGTCAGCCTGTCGGCCCAGGAGGCGCTGCAGAAGCGGGTGATCAATATCGTGGCGCAGGACGTGGCCGACCTGCTGATGCAGGTCAACGGCCGCGATGTGGAGATGGACCGCGGCACCGTGCGCCTCGCCACGCAGCGCGCGCAGCTGCTGGCGTTCGACGCCGACTGGCGCAGCCGCCTGCTGTCGGTGATCACCGAGCCCAGCCTGGCGCTGATCCTGTTGATGATCGGCATTTACGGCCTGCTGTTCGAGTTCTCCAGTCCGGGCTTCGTGCTGCCCGGCGTGGTGGGCGCGATCTGCCTGACGCTGGCGCTCTTCGGGCTGCAGATGCTGCCCGTCAACTACGCGGGCCTGGCGCTGATCCTGCTGGGCGTGGCCTTCCTGGTTGCCGAGGCCTTCCTGCCCAGCTTCGGCGTGCTGGGGCTGGGCGGCATCGCCGCCTTCGCCTTCGGCGCGGTGCTGCTGATCGACAACGACGCGCCGGGCTTCGGCGTGCCGGTGTGGGTGGTCGCGCTGAGCAGTGCGGTCTCGGCGCTCTTCATCATCGTGGTTGCAGGCATGGCGGCCAAGGCGAGGCACCGCCCGGTGGTCAGCGGCGTCACGACGCTGGTGGGCACCACGGGCGAGCTGGTCGAGTTCGCCGATGGCGAGGGCTGGGCCCAGATCCAGGGCGACTACTGGCGCGTGACCGGCACCGGCGACCTGTACGCGGGCCGCCGCGTTCGCGTGAGCGGCGTGCAGGGCAGCGCGCTGCAGGTGGCGCCGGAAGGCCAGGAGTCGGCCGCGAGGGCCTGACCATGTTCTTCAACCTGAGCCTCGCGCTCACCGTGCTCGTCGTGGTGTTCGCGATCGTCATCATCGCCGCTTCGCTGCGCATCCTGCGCGAGTACGAGCGCGGCGTGGTGTTCCAGCTCGGCCGCTTCTGGAAGGTCAAGGGCCCGGGCCTGGTAATCCTGATCCCCGGCATCCAGCAGATGGTGCGGGTCGGCCTGCGCGTGATGGTGCTGGACATCCCGAGCCAGGACGTGATCACGCGCGACAACGTCTCGGTGAAGGTGAACGCGGTGCTCTACTTCCGCGTGGTCGATGCCCAGAAGGCCATCATCCAGGTCGAGAAATACTTCGAGGCCACCAGCCAGCTCGCACAGACCACGCTGCGCGCGGTGCTGGGCAAGCACGAGCTCGACGACCTGCTGGCCGAGCGCGAGCGCCTCAACCTCGACATCCAGAAGACGCTGGAGTCGCAGACCGACGCCTGGGGCATCAAGGTGACCAATGTGGAGATCAAGCACGTCGACCTCAACGACAACATGGTGCGCGCGATCGCGCGCCAGGCCGAGGCCGAGCGCGAACGCAGGGCCAAGGTGATCCATGCGGAGGGCGAGCTGCAGGCCTCGGTCAAGCTGGCCGAGGCGGCCGAGATCCTGGCGCGCGAGCCGCAGGCGCTGCAGCTGCGCTACCTGGAGACACTGACCGTCATTGCGGCCGACAAGAACTCGACCATCATCTTTCCGTTGCCGCTGGATATCGTGGGGCCGCTGTTGCAGTGGCTGCAGAAGAAGCCCGAGGGGTGATCGCGCGTCTTGCACCGGGCCTATCCACGGCCGGCAGCCCCTGCGCGTGGCAAGATGCCGCGTCCTGTCCCCCCACCGCCCGGGTCCCTCGCATGCTCATCAACTGCGTCGCCTACGAGAACGGCACCAAGCTGGCCGACATCCCCGTTTCCGAGATCAGCGACTACGTCTCGCTGCCCGGCTGCTTCGTCTGGGTCGCGCTGCACGACCCCACGCCCGCGGAGCTGGCGGAGGTGCAGGAGGAGTTCGAGCTGCACCCGCTGGCGGTCGAGGATGCGCAGCACGGCCACCAGCGGCCCAAGGTCGAGGAGTACGCGGACTCGCTGTTCGTGGTGTTGCACCTGGTCGAATTGGGCCGGGCGGGGACGCCTTTCGAGCTGTCCGTGGGCGAGCTCGATGTGTTCGTCGGCCGCAACTATGTGGTCTCGGCGCGCAACCGCAGCGAGCACGGCTTCGTCGAGGTGCGCGAGCGCTGCGAGCGCGAGCCCGAGCTGCTGAAGAACGGGCCCGGCTTCGTGCTCTATGCGCTGATGGACGCGGTGGTCGACCGCTACTTCCCCGTCATCGATGCCTTCGAGGTCGAGCTCGAGGCCATCGAGCAGCGCATCTTCACCAAGGGTTCGGCGCGCGAGAACATCAAGCAGCTCTACGAGCTCAAGCAGCGCCTCACGCTGCTCAAGCATGCCGTCGCACCGCTGCTCGAAGGCACCGGCAAGCTGCACGGCGGGCGCGTGCCGCAGATCTGCGTCGGCTCGCAGGACTACTTCCGGGACGTGGTCGACCACCTGGGCCGCATCAACAACACCATCGACTCGATGCGCGACACCATCGGCACCGCCATCAGCGTCAACCTCTCGATGGTCACGATCGAGGACAACGAAGTCACCAAGCGCTTTGCCGCCTGGGCGGCCATCTTCGCCGTGTGCACCGCCTTCGCCGGCATCTGGGGCATGAACTTCGAGCACATGCCGGAGCTGAAGTGGCGCTACGGCTACTGGGCCGCGGTGGGCCTGATCGCGAGCTTGTGCGGCTTGCTGTATTACCGCTTCAGGCGGGCGGGCTGGGTTTAGCGGCCCGTCACCATCCGCCGGTGGCGAACAGGCTCGCGAGGTCCGGCGCCTGCTGCGCGGCGCCGGCGCCGGCGATCACGCGCTGCTCCAGCTCGTCGAGGTGCCCCAGGGCCACGGAGAGCGCCCTCGCGAGCGAGGCGGCCGAGAGCGCCTCGATGATCTGCTCGTGCTCCCGCGGGGCGCAGCTCGCGGCCTCCGCCGAGTCGTACAGGGCCTTGTAGAGCTCGGTGTTGGCGACCAGCCGCTGCAGATAGGACAGCAGCTCTTCGCTGCCCGTCATGCGCGCGAGCAGCAGGTGGAACTCGCCCGCCAGGCGGATCGCGTCTTCGCGCCGCCCTTCCTTGAAGGCCCGCTGCTCGGCCTGCACGTGCTTGCGCAGGGCCGCGCCCTGCTCGCGCGACAACTGTCCGAACAGCGTCGCGACCACCCCCGCCTCGACGATGCGGCGCGCGCGGTAGATGCCGCGCATGTCCTCGATCGAGGGGTTGGGCACGAAGGCGCCGCGGTTGTGTTCCAGCACCAGCCTCTTTTCCATGCCCAGCCGTGCCAGCACTTTCCGGATGGCACCGCGCGTGCAGCCCAGCGCCTCGGCCAGGGCGCGTTCGCGCAGCGGCGTGCCGGGGCGCAGCTTGCCGCTCAGCAGGGCTTTCGAGACGGCGGCGTAGACGCGCTCGTCCACGCTGGTGGAGTCGGCGGATGCCTTGGCCGGTATGCCGCGCGCAGCGGGTGCCCTGGAGGCGGAAGATGCGGTGGACGTGCGAAGGCGGGCGGTGGGCATGAAAGAGCGGGAAAGGCGTGCCGGAAATATTAACCGCCGTCCTCCCGTCGCGGCGATCCGGCCGGGATTGACGAAGCGATGGTCAATCTTTACCATGCGTTTGGTTAACCAAAAATATCGCAATAGTTGACCATACAGCTGGCCAAACGCCTGTTGCCCAACCCCGCTTCTTCGTTTTCCTGGAATCCGCCATGTCCCCACCCTCGCTGCTGCTTCGCAATGTGCGCCCGCTGGGCGACGCCGCCGTCGACCTGCTGGTGCAGGACGGCCGCATCGCTGCTCTCGGCCCCGCGCTCGCAGCCGTGGCGGACTGCGAGGTGGAGGAGGGCGGCGGCGCCCTGCTGCTGCCCGGCCTGGTCGAGGGCCACACCCACCTGGACAAGACGCTGTGGGGCCTGGACTGGTACCGCAACGAGGTCGGTCCCCGCCTGGTCGATCGCATCGACAACGAGCGCGCCTTCCGCCGGGACAGCGGCCACGACGCGGCGGCGCAGTCGCGGGCGCTGGCCAAGGCCTTCCTGGCGCTGGGCACCACGCGCCTGCGCACCCACGTGGACATCGACACCGAGGCCGGCCTGCGGCATCTCGAAGGCGTGCTGCGCACCCGCGATGCGATGCAGGACGTGCAGCAGATCCAGATCGTGGCCTTTCCGCAGTCGGGCCTGCTGGGGCGCCCCGGCACGGCCGAACTGCTGGACCAGGCCCTGGCGCGGGGGGCCGACGTGCTGGGCGGCCTGGACCCCTGCGCGATCGATGGCGATCCGGTGCGTTCGCTGGACCTGCTCTTCGAGATCGCGCAGCGCCACGGCCGGCCGCTCGACATCCACCTGCACGAGCCCGGCGCGATGGGGGCCTTCTCGCTGGAACTCATCCTCGATCGAACGGCCGCGCTGGGCCTGCAGGGCCGCGTCGCGATCAGCCACGGCTTCTGCCTCGGCGACCTGCCCGAGCGCGACTGCGAGGCGCTGCTGGCGCGCATGGCGAAGCTGGGCGTGGCGCTGATCACCAGCGCGCCGGCCGCGCGCGCCGTGCCGCCGCTCCTGGCC
>DATFFA010000259.1:0-3195 GCA_035250605.1 Variovorax sp.
GCGTCGATGAAGGCGCGGTCCCAGCGGCCTTCCTTCATCGCCCGGATCGTCTCCGCCTCCGTCGCCAGGTGGGCGCGCGCCTTCTCGATCAGCAGCTCGGCCTCGTCGCGCGCGAAGGCCATCAGGCCGTCCTGGTCGCCGACCACGATGTCGCCGGGGTTGACGACCATGCCGCCGACCGACACCGGCACGTTGATCTCGCCCGGGCCGTCCTTGTAGGGGCCGCGATGCGTCACGCCGCGCGCATACACCGGGAACTCGCGCGCCCGGATCTCGGCCACGTCGCGGACCGCGCCGTCGATCACCACGCCCGCGACGCCGATGTGCGCCGCATAGAAGGACAGGATGCCGCCGACCACCGCGTTGGCGAGGTCGCCGCCGGCATCGACCACCAGCACGTCGCCGGGGCGGCAGAACTCGAGGGCCCGCAGGTAAGTGAGGTTGTCGCCGCCGCGCGAGCGCGCCGTGACGGCGGTGCCCGCCAGGGTCCCGGCGACGGGGCGGTGGTAGGGCAGCAGCCCCGTCGTGCCGATGTTGCGGTGCATGTTGTCGCTCAACGCCGCGACCGGGATGTCGCGAAGCGCGGCGAGGATCCTGGCGTCGACCTGGGGCGCCGAAGGGTTCTTTCGGAGGGCTTTGTAGGGCATGTCGTGCGGTCCTTGGTTGGGGCGATGAAGGGTGGCGCTCAGCGCAGCTCGGCCACGGCGCGGGCGATGCGCGCGCAGCCTTCTTCCAGCGTCTCGACGGAAGTGGCGATGGACAGGCGGAAGTAGGGCGACAGCCCGTAGGCCGTGCCGGCCACCGTTGCGACGCCGGCGCTCTCCAGCAGGTACATCACCACGTCGCCGTCCTCGTTCAAGGTCTTGCCCGCGGGCGTGGTCTTGCCGATCAGCCCGGCGCAACGGATGTACAGATAGAAGGCGCCGGGCGGCGTGACGCAGCTCAGGCCGGGGATCTCGTTGACGAGCGCCAGCGTGCGGTCGCGCCGTTTCTTGTAGACGGCCACGCTCTCGGCCACGAAGCCCTGGTCGCCGTTGAGCGCGGCGGCCGCGCCGGCCTGGCTGATCGAGCAGCAGTTGCCGGCGGACTGCGACAGCAGCGTGTCCATGGCCGCGACCAGGTCGGCCGGCCCGGCGGCCCAGCCGATGCGCCAACCGGTCATCGCGTAGGTCTTGGAGACGCCGTTGATCGCCAGCGTGCGATCGCGCAGCGCCGGTGCGACGGCCAGCAGATGCGGCGTCGGCCGGCCGTCGAAGCGGATGTGCTCGTAGATGTCGTCCGTCATCACCAACACGTGCGGATGCCGCGCGAGCACCTCGGCCAGCGCGCGGTACTCGTCGGCCGTATAGCTCGCGCCCGTGGGATTGCTCGGCGAGTTGATCAGCAGCCAGCGCGTGCGCGGCGTGATGGCCGCTTCCAGTCGAGCCGGCGTGAGCTTGAAGCCGTCGGCCTCGGGGCAGGCGACGGTGACCGGCGTGCCTTCGCAGGCCAGCACCATGTCGGGATAGGAGACCCAGTAGGGGGCAGGAATGATGACCTCGTCGCCCGGCTCCAGCGTGATGGCCAGGGCGTTGTAGATCGCGCTCTTGGCGCCGCTGGTGACGATGATCTCGTTCATTGCATAGCGCAGGCCGTTCTCGCGCTCCAGCTTCGCGACGATGGCCTGCCGCAGCTCCACCGTGCCGGCCATCAGCGTGTAGCGCGTCGCGCCCCGGTCCATGGCCTCGGCGGCGGCGCGGCGGATGTGCGCAGGGGTGTCGAAGTCGGGCTCGCCCACCACCAGGTTGACGATCGACTTGCCCTGGCGGCGCAGTTCGTTGGCGCGGTCTGCGGCAGAGGTGCTGGGCGAAGGCTTGATGCGCCGGACGCGGGCGGCGATGCGGGAGGTGGTCACGAGTCTCTTCCTTGGATGCGAGGATGGATGGACGCAACGGTACGCACATCGCTTGCCCGAGGCCAAGACGAGATCGCTCTGGTTCTATAGGCGCAGCTTATGGTGAGCCCGGGTACGCTCGCGCGAGGTGCGGTGCTAGGCTCAGCTTTTGCTTGGAGACAAGGCGTGAACCTCCGGCGCCTCAAATACTTCGTGAAGATCGTGGACATCGGCAGCCTGACGCAGGCGGCCGAAGTGCTCTTCATTGCCCAGCCCGCACTGAGCCAGCAGCTCGCCACGCTCGAAGGCGAGGTGCGCCAGCAGCTGCTGGTGCGCACCAAGCGCGGCGTCACGCCCACAGAAGCCGGCAAGGTGCTGTACCGCCATGCGCAGATCATCCTGCGCCAGTGCGAGCAGGCCCGGGTCGACATGGAAGCGGCCGGTGCCGGCCTCTCCGGCCAGGTGTCGGTGGGCCTCGCGCCCGGCACGGCGGCCTCGGCGCTGTCGCTGCCGCTCTTGCGCACCGTGCGCGCCCGCCATCCGGGCATCCTGCTCTACCTCAACGAGAACTACGGCACGACGCTGAGCGAGCTGATCATGAACGGACGCATGGACCTGGCCGTGCTGTACGGCGACAAGGCCATCCATGGCCTGACCTTCCTGCCCCTGCTCAAGGAGGCGCTGTTCCTGGTGGGGCCGGCCTCGATGCCCGCGCCCGCCCAGCCCTTGAAGCTCGCCGACCTGCGCGAGATCGAGCTCTTTCTTCCGCGGCCCTACAACGTGGTGCGCAAGCTGGTCGATGCCGCCTTTCAGCGTGCCGGCATGGTGCCGCGCGTGGCGGCCGAGATCGAATCGGCCTTCACGCTGACGGCCGCCGTCGCCGATGGTCTGGGCGCGACCGTCCTGCCGGCCTCAATGGCGCGCGAGGTGGCGGCCTCCTGCGGCGCCTGGCAATTCCAGATCGTCGATCCGGTGATCGAGGCGCCGCTGGCGCTGTGCCAGTCGGACCACCTGCCGCTGTCCGAGCCCGCGCAGGCGGTGAAGGACATCCTGCTCGAGCTGGTGACCGACCTCGCCGCCCACGTCGCCGCGACGCCCGAACCCGAGCTCAGCGCCTTGTCATAAGCCGCCCTTATCGCGGCACAGCCAAACCGTCTTGGGCTTTGCGGCCGCGCGCCGCTACTGTTCATGCCAGCATGAATCAGGAACAGATCAAGACGCTCATCGACGCACTGGCTGCATCGGAGCTTGCCGAACTGGAGTTCAGCGAGAACGGCTCCACGCTGCGGCTGGTGAAGCAGGCGGCGCCGGCGGCGGGGTCG
>DATFFA010000260.1:0-4278 GCA_035250605.1 Variovorax sp.
CTCGGGTCCGACCTGCACCTGCTCGTGGCCCTGCACCTGGGGCAGCCTCTTGATCGCCGCCTCGGCAGCATTCAGCAGGCCCGGCACGTTGGCGCCGGCGCGCTCGAGCAGCGCACGCGGCCCATCGTCCTGGCGCAGCATCGCCACCAGCAGGTGGACCGGCTCGATGTAGGCGTTGTCATTGCCCAGCGCGAGCGACTGGGCATCGGCGAGGGCTTCCTGGAATTTGGTGGTGAGTTTGTCTTGGCGCATGAATGAAAACTCCGATTCCAGGGCATCTAGGGCCCGGCGCAGGAAATTCAAGCCGAGCAGGTGATAGCACGGCCCGGCGCCCGCGTCGCGCTCGTTCAGAATAGCCCTCCCGGAGGGTGGGCACGCGAGTTGCCCGGCCTGCATCTTTCTTCATCAATGTCTGGAGTCGATCTCATGTTCTGTTCAAGGTGGATGGCTGACGCGCCGCGCACGTCGCGCCGTGTTCTTGCGCTGGGGCTGGTGGCCGCGGTGGCCGGCTTTTCGGGCCTCTCGCAGGCGCAGCAGCAAGGCGCGCCGATCAGGCTGCTGGTCGGCTTCCCGGCCGGCGCCGGCACCGATGCCATCGCCCGCACCCTGGGCGAGAAGCTCAAGGACCAGCTGGGCGCGCCGGTGGTGGTCGAGAACCGCGCCGGCGCCGGCGGCCAGATCGCCGCCCAGGCGCTCAAGGCGGCGCCGGCCGACGGCCACACGCTGCTGCTGTCGCACGACCACACCATCTCCATCCTCCCGCAGGTGGTGAAGAACCCGGGCTACAACTCGGCCAACGACTTCGTGCCCGTGGCCGGCTTCGCGACCTTCGCGAACGTGCTGGCGGTCTCCGGCGGCACGCCGGCGAAGAACCTCGACGAGTACTTGAAATGGGTGCGCACCCAGCGCGGCGGCAAGGACACCATCGGCGTGCCCGCGCCGGCCTCGATCCCCGAGTTCCTGGTGAAGATGATCGGCACCAAGTACAAGATCGACGTGCAGGCGGCGCCCTACCGCGGCAGCGCGCCCATGACGGCGGACATGCTGGGAAACCAGATCAGCGCCGGCATTGCATCCGTGCCCGACTTCATCGAGAACCACCGCGCCGGCAAGCTGCGCATCGTGGCCACCATCGGCGCCAAGCGCCAGGCGCTGCTGCCGCAGGTGCCGACCTTCACCGAGCTGGGCTTCGCCAACCTGGAGGACCTGCCCTACTACGGCGTGTTCGCGCCGGTGGGCACGCCGCAGCCGGTGATCGACCGCTTCGGCGAGGCGCTCGCCAAGGTGTTGGCCATGCCGGACGTGAAGCAGAAACTCACGACCATGGGCCTGACGGTGGCGTACGAGCCGCAAGGCCAGTTCGCGGGCCGCGTGCGCAGCTACACGCAGACTTGGGCAGGCATCATCAAGGCGAGCGGCTTCACGCCGCAGTAGGCCCGTCTAGGCGTTGCCGGCCTGGATGCCCCACCGGGCGAGGGCCGCATCGTCATCGACGCGCGCATCGACCCAGCGCGCGCCCTCGGGCGTCTGTTCCTTCTTCCAGAACGGCGCCTGGGTCTTGAGGTAATCCATCAGGAACTCGCAGGCCTGAAAGCTCTGGCCCCGGTGGGCGGAGATCACGGCCACCATCATGATCTGGTCGAGCGGCTGCAGGAGGCCCACGCGATGGATCACGCGCGCGCCAAGGATGTCGAAGCGGCGATGGGCCTCGTCGATCATGGCCTCGATGGACTTCTCGGTCATGCCCGGGTAGTGCTCGAGCTCCATCGATGCCACCGCATCGCCATCGTTGCGGTCGCGCACGGTGCCGACGAAGCTGCAGACAGCGCCCACACGCTTGTCGTCGGCGCGCAACGCGGCGACCTCCTTCGCGAGGTCGAAATCGGCTGTCTGGATAAAAACGCGTGGGCCGCTCATGGCGGGATTGTGGCACCGCGCTAGACTGCGGCGCATGCCTTCCCCCGCGCACCGCTGCTTTCCATCGCCCGCCGCGATGGTCCGCATGCGCGTGGGCGGCAAAGCCAAAAAACCCGAGCTCGTCTGACCGGAGCTTCGGTTCCGTCGTCGGATGAGCGACGGAACTGCAGGGTTCGATTTTTCAGCCTCGTTCTGTGCGCGCGTCCGACGGTGGTTCATCCATCGGTCTGGTCTCAAAGGAAATCCGCGTGCATTCCACTTCTTTCCCCACCCCTGATTTCTCGGGCCTCTGGATCCCGCTCGTCACGCCCTTTCGCGGCGATGCGGTCGACCATGCCGCGCTGGCTGCGCTCGCAGAGGGGCTCGCGCCTTCCGGCATTGCCGGCTTCGTGGTCTGCGGCTCGACCGGCGAGGCCGCGGCGCTCGATGCCGACGAGCAGTTGGCCGTGCTGGCCACCGTCGCGCGGGCCGCACCTGCCTTGCCGCGCATCATGGGCCTCTCGGGCTACCACCTGGGCAAGACTGTCGCGTGGGCCCGCCAACTGAGCGAGCAGGCTCTCGCCGGGCTGCTCGTGCCGGCACCGAGCTACATCCGGCCCTCGCAGGCCGGCCTGCAGGCCTGGTTCGAAGCCATCGCGCAGGCCAGCGCGGTGCCGATCCTGGTCTACGACATTCCTTACCGCACCGGTGCCGCCATCACGCGCGAGACCCTGCTCGCGCTCGCGGCCGATCCGCGCATCCGCGGCCTGAAGGACTGCGGCGGCGACATGGCCAAGACCCGCGCCCTGATCGCCGATGGCCGGCTGCAGGTGCTGGCCGGCGAGGACGCGCAGATCTTCTCGACTGTGGCTGAGGGCGGTGTCGGCGCCATCGCAGCCAGCGCGCATTTGCAGACCGCACGTTTCGCACAGCTGATCCGCCTGCTCCGCGACGGCCGGCTGGCCGAGGCACGCGCGCTGTGGCAGCCGCTGCTGCCGCTGATCGAGGCCTTGTTCGCCGAGCCGAATCCCGGACCGCTGAAGGCCGTGCTCGCGCAGCAGGGCCTGATGCAGGACGCCTTGCGTGCGCCGATGACACGCGCCGGCGATGCGCTGCGCGAGCGCCTGTCTCAGTTGCTCACCGCGCTCAACCGCCCGTGACCGGCGGGAAGAAGGCCACTTCCTGGCCTTCGCGCAACGCAGCGCCCTCGGCGCTCATGACCTGGTCCAGCGCCATGCGCACCGCCTTGCCGCGGGCCAGCGCGCTGGCGTGCGGCTCGCCGCGTGCGATCAATTCGTCGCGCAGTGCGCCGAGGTCGGCAGCGGCGGTCTCGATGGTCTCGCTGCCGGTCCCCAGCGCCTCGCGCACCGAGGCGAAATAGCGCACGGTGACTTTCATGCTCAGCAGAGAAGAGAAGAGAAGGTGATGAACTGCACCATGTCGCCGGCCCTGAAGGGCTGGCCGGCCGGTGTGTCGATCACCCCTTCGCCCCAGACCATGGAGGTCAGCACGCCCGAGCTCTGGTTGGCGAAGAGGTCCAGGCCACCCGCGGCGTTGCGGCGCGCGCGCAGGAACTCGCGGCGGCGGTCGGCGCGGGGCCAGTCGAAGTCGGCTCGCATCGCGATCGGCGCCGGCGCCACGCGGGTGGCGCCCTGCAGCGTCAGCAGGAAGGGCCGCACCAGCAGCAGGAAAGTCAGGAAGCTGGAAACCGGGTTGCCCGGCAGCCCGGTGAGGTGGGCGTTGCCGATACGACCGTAGGCAAAGGGCTTGCCCGGCTTCATCGACAGCGACCAGAGGTCGAGCCGGCCCAGCGCCTGCACCGCGGCCTTGATGTGGTCCTCCTCGCCGACCGAGACGCCGCCGGTGGTGATGATCAGGTCGCTGCGCTCGGAGGCGCCGCGCAGCGCCTCGATGGTGGCGTCGCGGCGGTCGGGGACGATGCCCAGGTCGTGCACCTCGCAGCCCAGCCGCACCAGCAGCGCCCGCATGAAGAAGCGGTTGGAGTTGTAGATCGAGCCCGGCTTCATCGCTTCGGGCGCCACTTCGCCGGGCATCACCAGTTCGTCCCCGGTGGACAGCAGCGTGACGCGCGGGCGCTTCGCGACTTGCAACCGGTCGAGGCCGACGCTGGCCGCCAATCCCAGCGCTGCGGGAGTGAGGCGCTCGCCGCGCGCGAGCACCACGTCGCCGGCCGCCACGTCTTCTCCGGCGCGACGGATCCACTGGCCGGCCGCCGGCGCGATCTCGATGCGCACGCTGCCCAGGTCGCTGTCGTCGGGCAGTGCGCTGGTGTCTTCCTGCATCACGACCGCATCGGCGCCTTCGGGAATCTGCGCGCCGGTGAAGATGCGCGCGGCGGTGCCGGCGGCCAGCGGCGCGCCC
>DATFFA010000261.1:0-24035 GCA_035250605.1 Variovorax sp.
GTACTCGAGCGCCTGGTCATGGTCGTGGATCGAGCAAGGCCCGACCACCACCACGAGCCGGTCGTCGCGGGCATGCAGCACGTCGGCGATCGCGGCGCGGCTGGCCTCGACCAGCGCGAGCGTGTCGTCGCGCACCGGCACGCGCTCCTGCAGCAGCGCCGGTGTGATCAGGGGGCGAACGGCGCCGATCCGCACGTCGTCGATGCGGGTCGTGTCGAGCGTGCTGTCGCGGGAGCCGATCTCGGCATCGTGGAGAGGGTCGTCAAGTCTGGTCATGGCATTTTCAACGGCGCGTTCGAGGGGAGAGGGCCTGAATTGTCCGCCGATAATCGCCCGGTCCGCGCCACCAAGTCGAGCGCCTTTTTCACCCCCCTGGAGCCACCCCATGTCCGCTGTCATTCCCGCAACCTTGATCGCCGGGGACGGCATCGGTCCCGAGATCGTCGACGCCACGCTCGCCGCTCTCGACGCTTTGGGCGCCCCCTTCGAATGGGAGCGCCAGGTCGCCGGCCTCGCCGGCGTGCAGCAGGCGGGCGACCCGCTGCCGGCCGCCACGCTGGAGAGCATCCGCCGCACCCGCCTCGCGCTGAAGGGGCCTTTGGAAACGCCCTCGGGCGGCGGCTACCGCTCCTCGAACGTCCGCCTGCGCGAGGAGTTCCAGCTCTATGCCAACCTGCGCCCGGCGCGCACCATTATTCCCGGCGGTCGCTTCGACAACATCGACCTGGTGGTGGTCCGCGAGAACCTCGAGGGCCTGTACATCGGCCACGAGCACTATGTGCCCATCGACGGCGATCCGCACGCGGTGGCGATGGCCACCGGCATCAACACGCGCCAGGGCAGCCGGCGCCTCCTCGAGTTCGCCTTCGAGACCGCCGTCGCCACCGGCCGCAAGAAGGTCACGCTGGTGCACAAGGCCAACATCATGAAGGCGCTGACCGGCATCTTCCTGGAGACCGGCCTCGAGCTCTACGAGCGCAAGTACAAGGGCAAGTTCGAGCTCGACACGGTCATCATCGACGCCTGCGCGATGAAGCTGGTGCTCAATCCGTGGCAGTTCGACATGCTGGTCACGACCAACCTCTTCGGCGACATCCTTTCCGACCTGGTCGCCGGGCTGGTCGGCGGCCTCGGCATGGCGCCCGGCGCCAACATCGGCGCCGGCGCCGCCATTTTCGAGGCGGTGCACGGCTCCGCGCCCGATATCGCCGGCAAGGGCATCGCGAATCCCACCGCGCTGCTGCTGGCCGCAGCCTTGATGCTCGACCACGTCCAATTGCCCGCGCTGGCGACGCGCCTGCGCAAGGCCATCCACGACACGCTCAACATCGACAAGGTGCGCACCGGCGACCTGGGCGGCAGCGCCGGGACCGCGGCCTTCACCCAGGCGCTGGTGAGCCGTATCGCCAACGGCTGAGCGGGCGCGCCGCTTGGTCGGCTACTTGCCGACGATCGTCAATTCGCGGTCGTTGGCCGTCACGTCGAAGAGCGACAGCAGTTCCGGGCCGAGCACGGCATCCGTCGACTTGCCGCCGAGCGGGCCGATCACCACCGTCGCCTGCGGCACCCGGAAGGGGCCGAAGGTCATGGGCACGCGCTCGATGCGGCGCGCATCCGTGCCGGTTGCGGCGGTCTGGATGTAGGTCGGCGTCCCGCCGATCAGGTTGGCCCGGGCGGCGAAGTCCTCGGTCACGGCGACGCCGGCATTGACCGTCGCAGTGCGGTCGATCGCGAACTGCACCGGGAATCCGTTGACCGTGCCGCGAATCCAGAACCGGCCGTCCTGCCCGACCGGCACCGTGATCTGCGTCGAGCCGTCGACCGAGATGTTCTCGCTCTTGCCCTTCGGCCGGCCGCTGGTCTCGACCAGCACGCAGTCGCGGGCGCGCGCCTTTCCGGGCCCGGCATCGGCCGGCACGTTGGTGTAGGCCTTGCCGCACTTGAAGATGGGTTCTGCCGAGGCCGGCTGCACGGCCATGATGCCGAGCGCCATCGCCACGGGTGCGCCGATGCGGCGCAGCGCTCTTCCGGATCCAGGGTGCTCAGGCATGGCATCACCTCGCGCGAGTGAACGGGGACTCGACGATGCGCCCGCCGGCGTCGGCATGGTGTCATCCAAATCCGACGTCGGCTGAACGGTCTGCGGCAGCCGATCGATGGCGCCCCAGGTGGTCCTCACCGCGCACCTCGCCACGGTGCTCGAGACCATGGCGTTCGAAGCCCGCGGCATCGCCCGGCTGCCGCCCAGCCTGATCCAGGCCGGGCTGGCGGAAGACACGCTGCTGGCGGTCGGCGAGGGCCGATGGAATGCGGCGCTCGAAATCCGCCTGTTCCGCACGCCGGGCAAGCCGCCCAGGGCGGCAGAGCGCTTCCGGGATGCGGTGACGCTGGGCGCGCCCGCCGGTCCGGGTGGGCGGGCCGTGTAGACTGCCGGGTTTTTCACCCCGCGTATGGCGCAAGTTTCAAGGCGCACAGCTTTCACCGGCTCGGCGCTCACTCGCTTGCTCGCCCGGCTGGCCGACATCGACGTTTCCGAGCCCAGGCATGCCTTCGCAGATCGGCTGAGCCAATGGCTCGGCTGGGCCGATGCGATCTCGCTCTCCTCGGTGCTGAACGGCAGCCCGGCGGCGGCGCCGGCGGGCCTTCGAGCAGGGCGGGGCGGCGAGGAAGGCGAATGCATCCGCCTGCGCGGCGTGCTCACGAAGGCCATCGCCGAAGATGGCGCGCTGGCCACCGAGAAGGAACGATCGGAAACGGCTGCCAACTTCTCTCCCTACCGCCGGCACTATCTCGCCCGGCAGCAGACGATGGAGGTGGCCATCGGCCCCCTGCGCGAGCGTCTGCGGGCGAGTCTGGCGGCCCGATCGCCGGCCATGGCGCAGCTCGCCGCCGTCGACGCCGTGATGGAGCAGGCCCTGGGCGCGCAGGAGCACGACCTGCTGTCGACCGTGCCCGGGCTGCTGGAAAAGCATTTCGTGCGCTTGCGGCAGGCCCACCAGGGCCTGCCGGAAGAGCCCGAGGGCGGGGCGCCGCCCGTGGCGTGGCAGGACGTGTTCTGCAAGGACATGCAGGCCGTGCTGCTCGCCGAACTGGAACTTCGATTCGAACCTGTCGAGGGGCTGCTCGAAGCCCTTCGCAAGAGCTCATGAACAGATCACTTCACTACTTCGTTTTCTTCGTGGGCCTGGCCGCCGTGTGCTGGGTCGGCGCCGGCTACATCGGCTCGAACCCGCTGGCGCTGGCGATCACCGTGCTCGTCGGTGCGTTCTATCTCATGGGGGCGCTTGAACTGCACCGTTTCCACCAGGCCACGACGACGCTGGAACGGGCCGTGACGGACCTGCCCGATGCCCCGGCCAGCTTGGACCAGTGGCTCGACCAGCTGCATCCCACGCTGCGCAACGCGGTGCGCCTGCGCATCGAGGGCGAGCGCGTCGGCCTGCCCGGCCCGGCCCTGACGCCCTACCTCGCGGGGCTCCTGGTGCTGCTGGGCATGCTGGGCACCTTCGTCGGCATGGTGGTCACGCTGAACGGCACCGGAATGGCGCTGGAAAACGCGAGCGACCTGCAGGCCATCCGCGCCTCCTTGTCCGCACCTGTGAGGGGCCTGGGCCTGGCTTTCGGCACCTCGGTGGCAGGCGTGGCCGCGTCCGCGATGCTGGGCCTCGCCTCCGCCCTGTGCCGGCGCGAGCGGCTGCAAGCCGGGCAGATGCTCGACACGCGCATCGCCACCACCTTGCGCCCCTGGTCGCGGGCCCACCAGCGCGAGGAGTCCTTCAGGCTGCTGCAGCAGCAGGTCGAGGGCATGCCTGCCGTCGTCGATCGGCTGCAAGCCATGATGGCGATGATGGAACGGCAGAGCCAGGCGTTGAACGAGCGCCTGGTCTCCGGCCAGGACCGCTTCCACAGCCAGGCCGAGGCCGCGTATGCGAACCTGGCTTCCTCCGTCGGCCGGTCGCTGAACGAGAGCCTCACCGAAAGCGCCCGCATCGCCGGCGCGACCTTCCAGCCCGTCGTCGAAGCCGCGATGGCCGGGATCGCGCGCGAGGCGGCGTCCTTGAACGACACCATCGAGCACAGCGTGCAGCGGCAGCTGGACGGGCTGTCGAGCCGCTTCGAGTCCTCCACCGCCACCGTGGCGGAGCTCTGGCAGAGCGCACTCGCCGGACACCGCCGTGAGAGCGAGGCGCTGTCGCAGGACCTGCGCAGCGCGCTCGACCAGTTCGCCCAGACCTTCGAGCAGCGTTCCGCCTTCCTGGTGGAGGGCGTTTCCGCCCGCCTGGAAAGCGCGGTCGGCAGCGTCTCGGACAGCTGGCGCGGCGCGCTCGCGCAGCATGAGCGCGCCAGCGAGAAGCTTTCGGGCGATACGCACCAAGCCTTGAGCTCGGCCGCCGCCACCTTCGAGCAGCACGCGGCTTCGCTGCTGCGCACCGTGGACCAGGCGCATGCGGACCTGCAGACGGAGATGGCCTCGCGCGACGAGCAGCGCCTGGCGGCCTGGACCCAGGCGCTGGAATCGATGGCCGGTTCGCTCCGGCAAGAATGGCAGCAGGCCGGCGCCCGCGCCGAGCGCCAGCAGCAGGACATCTGCAACACGCTCGCAGAAACCGCCCGCGACATCTCCGCACGCACCGAGGCGCAGGCGAGCCACACCATCGCCGAGATTGCCCAGCTCGTGCAGGCCGCCGCCGAAGCCCCGCGCGCCGCAGCCGAAGCGATCGCCGAGCTGCGCCAGAAGGTCTCCGAAGGCATGGCGCGCGACAACGCCATGCTGGAGGAACGCAGCCGCATCCTCGAAACCCTGGGTACTTTGCTCGACGCGGTGAACCATGCCTCGGCCGAGCAGCGCTCGGCGATCGATGCGCTGGTCGCCGCATCGGGCGAGCTGCTGGACCGCGTGGGCACGCGCTTCACCGAGAAGGTCGATGCGGAAGCCGGCAAGATGGCCGAGGTCGCCGCCCAGCTCACCGGCAGTGCCGTGGAGGTGGCGAGCCTGGGCGAGGCCTTCGGCTTCGCCGTGCAGCTGTTCAGCCAATCGAACGACAAGATGGCGGCCCACCTGCAGCGCATCGAAGGCGCGCTCGGCAAGTCGATCGCGCGCAGCGACGAGCAGCTGGCCTACTACGTGGCGCAGGCGAGGGAGGTCATCGACCTGAGCATCATGTCGCAGAAGCAGATCGTCGAGGATCTGCAGCGGCTCGCCGGCGAGCGGGCCTCGGCGGGCAGCGAGGCGTGATGCGGGACGACGTCGACGACGCCGGCCTGGAGCCGAGCGTGCCGGTCTGGGCGGTCTTCGGCGACCTGATGTCGGGGCTGCTGGGCGCCTTCGTGCTGATCCTCGTGTTTGCGATCGGCATGCAACTGGAGCTCACGACCCAGCTGCAGGCCGAGATCAAGAAGCGCGAGGCGCAGGCGCAGCGGCTGCAGGCCCTCGAGAAGGCGCTGGCGGTGCCCCTGGCCGCGGGCCGGGTGACGCTCAGCAATGGGCGCATCGGCATCAGCGGCAGCGTGCTGTTCGCCTCCAGCTCCGCGGAGTTGCAGCCCGAAGGCCGGCAACTGCTGAAGAGTCTCAGCTCGCCGCTGGGCACCTATCTCCAGGCCCGCGACGAGGTGCTGATGGTGAGCGGCTTCACCGACGACCGGCAGCTGAGGGACGGCAACCGCCGCTTCGCCGATAACTGGGAGCTGTCTGCCCAACGGGCGCTGACGGTGACCCGGGCCTTGATCGAGGAGGGCATTCCATCGTCCTCGGTCTTCGCCGCCGCCTTCGGTTCCGAGCAGGCCGTGGCGTCGAACGCCGATGCCGAGGGGCGGTCGAAGAACCGGCGTGTGGAGATGGCGCCGGCGCCGAGGCAGTCCCATGCCGACGCGAAGTCTCGTGAGTAGTGCACCGGACTCGGACGGCGGCTCGGCCATGGACGCCGGCGCGATGATCGACGCGTGCCGCGCGCGCGGCGATCACCGCCGCGACCCCGTCCGCTTCCGCTTCATCGAAGCGCTGGCGAGGCGGGCCGCCACGCACCACGGCGAAACGCGGCGCATCCTGGACGCCAGGCTGCGTGAACTGCTGGCCGCGTATGCCGACGAGCATTCGGCCGAGATCCCCGCCGCGGAAGGCACGGCCGGCGCGGGGCAGAAAGCCAAAGCCGCGCGCGGGCCGCTGGCGGAACTCGTCGACGCCATCGCCCCGCCGGCGCCGCCACGGGGGGAGGGCGCTTCGGCAGGCGCTGGCGTACCCGGCTTGTCTTCTTCTTCCTCTCACGAATTGAAGACGCTCAGCTATTTCCGCAGCACCTGGTCCAGGCTCAGTGCCGATCGGCGGCTGACCCAGACCCTCGCAGCCGTGCCGGAGAATGCGGGCCCGCTCAACTCGCACCAGCTGGTGCATCGCGCGCTCGTGCTGATGCGTGAGCTCTCGCCGGAGTACCTCCACCGCTTCATGTCGCACGTCGAGGCATTGCTGTGGCTCGACCGTGCGAATGCCGGCAGTGCCTCGGCGGGCGCGGAGACACAGCGCGCCGAGGCGAAGCGGAAATCTGCCCGCGGCAAAGCCGGCTGACCGGCATCGGAGTGCGAGCGCAACCTGCCTCCGGCGGCATCGTGCAGCCTTGCAGAGCGGCGCGCCGAGGTCTATAAAGGTTCGCCCAGACAGACCAAGGAGGCCGCATGCCCGAAGACCTGAGCCATTTCAAGCCGATCGATCCCGGCCGCATTCACGTCGACGATCCGGTGGAGGCGCAGTATTGGTGCATGCAGCTTCGATGCAACGAGGCGACGCTGCGGGATGCGATGGCCAAGGTCGGCGATCACGTCACCGCGGTGCGCGACGAACTCGCGTCGCGCGAGTGAGGAGCCTTCGGCAGGGGGCGCGTGCGCCATGCGCAAGCCTTGCCGGGCTGCGCCGTCTGCCGACTCCGCCCAGTTCCTATGGCTTCTTGGCCGCGGCCTCGAGCCACTCCGCGAAGCGCATCGTGCCGAGGCGCGGATTCTTGCCCGGCGTGAGCGACTGATCGTTGACCGGCGTCCCGAAGTAGGTCGCTTCGGGGTCGGGGACGACCCGGCGAGCGTCGCCGGTGCCGCGCAGGTACTGCTCGACCAGCTTGTCCATGCCCAGCGCCACGGGACCGGCGACCTCCACCATTCCGTTGACCGGCTCCGCCACCGCGATGTCCGACAGCGCCTGCGCGACGTCTTCAGCCGCGATGGGCTGGATCAGCGAGGTGGACATCCGGACCGTGTCGCCTTCCACGCCCGACTGCGCGATGCCGGCGACGAATTCGAAGAACTGCGTCGCGCGCACGATGGTGTAGGGGGTGGGCGACGCCTCGATCAGCTTCTCTTGCGCCATCTTGGCGCGGAAGTAGCCGCTGGCGAGAAGCCGTTCGGTGCCGACGACCGACAGCGCGACGTGGTGCTTGACGCCCGCCACCTGCTCGGCGGCCGAGAGATTGCGTTGCGAGGTTTCGAAGAAGTTCAGCACCGCGCTGTCCTCCCACGAGGGTGCGTTGGAGACATCCACGACCACCTGCGCGCCCTTCATGGCCTCGGCCAATCCTTCGCCGGTCAGGGCATTGACGCCCGTCGACGGCGAGGCCGCGACGACCTCGTGTCCTTTTTGGCGAAGCTTGGGCACCAGCTTCGATCCGATGAGCCCGCTGCCGCCGATGACGACGATCTTCATATGAGTTTCCTTTGGTCCAGTTGGGGTTGCTGATTGCTGGACGCTCGTCTGTGCGGCTGTCCATGCCTATAAGACGTGCTGGTGCAGGCGTTTGTGACGGCTGCGGCGGAAATATCGTCGATCGCTGGCTCGGATGAAAGGGGCCTGACCCGCAGAGGCGCTCCTGTTTCAGCGTGCACCGAGCGAGCTCAGGGCAAGGTCGGGGCGAGCCGGAACGATCGGGCTGACATTGACGCGGGTCTCGTGGGCGGCCCCGCCTTAGGCGCCTCGGGTCCGCGCTGCAGACGCCGGTATCCGGCTCTTGACCGGCCTGCTGGAGAAGGCATCCTCCTGAACGGGCCGCATCGAACGGATGCAGCCGCCGCATCGCGTGTCAGCTTGAAGCAAGCCGAAGCCCAATAATTATGAATTCAGTTTTGACCCGCCCCGGCTGACCCCACCAGTGGAGACAACACCCATGAGCTACGCAGAGTTCTATCGCCGTTCCATCGAAATGCCGGAGGTCTTCTGGGCCGAGCAGGCCGAGCTGATCGACTGGAAAACCCCGCCCGGCCAGATCCTCGACACGACACGGGCCCCATTCGTGCATTGGTTCGCCGGCGGCACCACCAATCTCTGCCACAACGCGGTCGATCGGCATGTGGCGAGCCGCGGCGATCAGGCGGCGCTGATCGCCGTCTCCACCGAGACAGGCACGGAAAAGAGCTACAGCTTCAAGGACCTGCACGCGCAGGTGCAGCGCGTCGCCGCGTCCCTCATCGAGCTCGGGGTGGGGAAGGGCGATCGCGTGCTGATCTACATGCCGATGATTGCCGAGGCCGCCTTCACCATGCTGGCCTGCGCGCGGCTGGGCGCGATCCACTGCGTGGTGTTCGGCGGCTTCGCGAGCTCGTCGCTGGCTTCGCGGATCGAGGACGCGACGCCCAAGGTCGTCGTCAGCGCCGATGCGGGATCGCGGGGCGGCAAGGTGATTGCGTACAAGCCGCTGCTGGACGAGGCGATCCGCCTCTCGAAGCACAAGCCCGATTCGGTGCTGCTGTTCGACCGCGGCCTGGCGCCCATGGATCTGGACGAGGGCCGCGACCATCTCGCCGCTCCCCTGGTCGAGAAGCACCGCGACGCGCAGGTGCCCTGCACCTGGCTGGACGCCACCGACATCAGCTACATCATCTACACCAGCGGCACCACCGGCCGGCCCAAGGGCGTGCAGCGCGACACCGGCGGCTACGCGGTGGCGCTGGCCGCGAGCATGAAGCACATCTTCGACGGGCGCGCCGGCGAGACTTACTTCTCTACCAGCGACATCGGCTGGGTGGTGGGGCACAGCTACATCGTCTACGGGCCGCTGATCGCGGGCATGGCGACGCTCATGTACGAGGGCCTGCCCACGCAGGGGCTGGACCGGCAGCCCGACGGCGGCATCTGGTGGCGGCTCGTGGAGAAATACAAGGTGACCGTGATGTTCAGCGCGCCGACCGCCGTACGCGTATTGAAGAAGCAGGACCCGGCGCTGTTGAAGAAGTACGACCTGTCGAGCCTGCGTGCGCTGTTCCTCGCGGGCGAGCCGCTGGACGAGCCCACGGCGCGCTGGATCAGCGAGGGCCTGGGCGTTCCGATCGTCGACAACTACTGGCAGACGGAGTCGGGCTGGCCCATCCTCACGGTGGCCAACGGCGTGGAGACCACGCCGAGCAAGTTCGGCAGCCCGGGCGTGCCGATGTATGGCTACAAGGTCAAGATCCTGCACGAGTCCACCGGCGAGGAGTTGACGGCTCCCAACGAAAAAGGGGTGGTCGTGATCGAAGGGCCGACGCCACCCGGCTTCATGCAGACGGTGTGGCGCGACGACGATCGCTTCGTCAACACCTACTGGAAGACCGTGCCGGGCAAGCTGGTGTATTCCACCTTCGACTGGGGCATCCGCGACGAGGAGGGCTACTACTACATCCTGGGGCGCACCGACGACGTGATCAACGTGGCCGGGCATCGCCTCGGCACGCGCGAGATCGAGGAAAGCATCTCCGGCCATGCCAAGGTCGCCGAGGTGGCGGTGGTCGGCGTGGCCGATGCACTCAAGGGACAGGTGGCCACGGCCTTCGTCGTGCCGAAGGACGCAGCCGTGCTCGGCGATGCGCAGGCCGCCCTGGCGCTGGAAGGAGAGGTCATGAAGCAGGTGGCCGACCAGCTCGGTGCGCTGGCCCGGCCGGCGCGCGTGCACTTCGTGGGCGCGCTGCCCAAGACGCGCAGCGGCAAGCTGCTGCGCCGTGCGATCCAGGCCGTGTGCGAGGGGCGCGATCCCGGCGACCTGACCACCATCGAGGACCCCGGCGCACTTCAGCAGATCAGGCAACGGCTCTCGCAGCAGGGGTAGGGCCGCCTGCTTCGGAAGGGCTTGTGGAGCCGGTTTCCGGCGTCACATCGCTGCCGTGGCACAATCCGCCCCGTACTCCGGCCCTTCCCCAGCCACAGTCGCATCCGCCAATCGGTTCAGCCGTGTCGCGGAAGGTTTCCTAAACCAGCTAATGCTTCCCCAAGGGAAGCGAAGGTCAGCGCAACATGAGCGATTCGACGTCCTCCGCGTCCATCTATCACGCCTACCAAGGCAACACCTACCTCTTCGGCGGCAATGCCCCCTATGTCGAAGAGATGTACGAAAACTACCTCGCCAACCCGGGCAGCGTGCCCGACAACTGGCGCTCCTATTTCGACGCGCTGCAGAACGTGCCGGCCACCGATGGCAGCACCACGCGCGACGTCCCGCACCAGCCGGTCATCAATGCCTTCGCCGAGCGCGCGAAGCAGGGCACGACCCGGGTGGTTCAGGCGAGCGGTGCCGATTCCGAGCTCGGCCGCCAGCGCACGGCAGTCCAGCAGCTGATCGCCGCCTACCGCAACGTCGGCGCCCGCTGGGCCGACCTCGATCCGCTCAAGCGCGCCGAGCGCCCCCCGATTCCCGAGCTGGAGCCTTCGTTCTACGGCTTCACCGATGCCGACCTCGAAACGGTGTTCAACACGAGCAACACCTTCTTCGGCAAGGACACGATGTCGCTGCGCGACCTGCTCAACGCGCTGCGCGAGACCTACTGCACCACCATCGGTGCCGAGTACATGTACATGACCGACCAGGCGCAGAAGCGCTGGTGGCAGCAAAAGCTCGAGAGCGCCCGGACCAACCCCAAGCTGAGCACCGAGCAGAAGAAGCGCATCCTGGAGCGCCTGACGGCCGCCGAAGGCCTGGAGCGCTTCCTCCACACCAAGTACGTCGGCCAGAAGCGCTTCTCGCTCGAAGGCGGCGAAAGCTTCATCGTCTCGATGGACGAGCTGATCAGCCAGGCCGGCACCAAGGGCGTGCAGGAGATCGTGATCGGCATGGCCCACCGGGGCCGCCTCAACGTGCTGGTCAATTCGCTGGGCAAGATGCCAGCCGACCTGTTCGCCGAGTTCGACCATACGGCGCCCGAGGAGCTGCCCAGCGGCGACGTCAAGTACCACCAGGGCTTCAGCTCCGACGTGTCGACGCCCGGCGGGCCCGTGCACCTGAGCCTGGCCTTCAACCCCTCGCACCTCGAGATCGTGAACCCCGTGGTCGAAGGCTCCGTGCGCGCCCGCATGGATCGCCGCGCCGACCCGCTCGGCAAGCAGGTGCTGCCGGTGATCGTGCACGGCGACGCCGCTTTCGCAGGGCAGGGCGTGGTGATGGAAACGCTGGCGCTGGCCGAGACCCGCGGCTACTCCACCGGCGGCACGGTGCACATCGTGATCAACAACCAGATCGGCTTCACCACCAGCGACCCGCGCGACAGCCGCTCCACGCTGTACTGCACCGACATCGTCAAGATGAACGAAGCGCCGGTGCTGCACGTGAACGGCGACGACCCCGAGGCCGTGGTGCTCGCCACCCAGCTGGCCCTCGAGTTCCGGATGGAATTCCAGAAGGACGTGGTGGTCGACATCGTCTGCTTCCGGAAGCTCGGCCACAACGAGCAGGACACCCCCTCGCTGACCCAGCCGCTGATGTACAAGAAGATCGCGGCCCACCCCGGCACGCGCAGGCTCTACGCCGATCGCCTTGCCGCCCAGGGCCTGGGCGACACGCTCGGCGACGACCTCGTGAAGGCGCAGCGCGCGGCCTTCGACGCGGGCAAGAACACCACCAACCCGGTGCTCACCAACTTCAAGAGCAAGTACGCGGTCGACTGGAGCCCCTTCCTCAACAAGAAGTGGACCGACGCCGGCGACACGGCCATCCCGACCGCCGAATGGAAGCGTCTGGCCGAGCGCATCACCAAGGCGCCCGACAACTTCACGGTGCATCCGCTGGTCAAGAAGGTGCTCGACGACCGCGCCGCCATGGGCCGCGGCGAGATCAACGTCGACTGGGGCATGGGCGAGCACATGGCCTTCGCCTCGCTGGTGGCGAGCGGCTATCCGGTGCGCCTCTCCGGCGAGGACAGCGGCCGCGGCACCTTCACCCACCGCCATGCCGTGCTGCATGACCAGAACCGCGAGAAGTTCGACGAAGGCATCTACGTGCCGCTGCAGAACGTGGCCGACAACCAGGCGCCCTTCGTCGTCATCGACTCCATCCTGTCGGAAGAAGCGGTGCTGGCCTTCGAATACGGCTACGCCTCCAACGACCCCAACACGCTGGTGATCTGGGAAGCGCAGTTCGGCGACTTCGCCAACGGCGCGCAAGTCGTGATCGACCAGTTCATCGCCTCGGGCGAGGTGAAGTGGGGCCGCGTCAACGGCATCACGCTGATGCTGCCGCACGGCTACGAAGGGCAGGGCCCCGAGCACAGCTCGGCGCGCCTGGAGCGCTTCATGCAGCTGTCGGCCGACACCAACATGCAGGTCGTGCAGCCCACCACGGCAAGCCAGATCTTCCACGTGCTGCGTCGCCAGATGGTGCGCAACCTGCGCAAGCCGCTGATCATCATGACGCCCAAGTCGCTGCTGCGGAACAAGGACGCGACCTCGCCGCTGTCGGAGTTCACCAAGGGCAGCTTCCAGACCGTCATTCCCGACAACAAGGAGCTCAAGGCCGACAAGGTCAAGCGCGTGATCGCCTGCTCGGGCAAGGTCTATTACGACCTGGCGAAGAAGCGCGAGGAGAAGGGCAGCGAGGACGTGGCGATCATCCGCGTCGAGCAGCTCTATCCCTTCCCGCACAAGGCATTTGCCACCGAGCTCAAGAAGTATCCGAATCTCGTCGACGTGGTGTGGGCGCAGGACGAGCCGCAGAACCAGGGCGCCTGGTTCTTCGTGCAGCACAACATCCACGAGAACCTGCAGGAAGGCCAGAAGCTCGGCTACTCGGGCCGCGCCGCCTCGGCGTCGCCCGCGGTCGGCTACTCGCACCTGCACCAGGAGCAGCAGAAGGCACTGGTCGACGGCGCCTTCGCCAAGCTCAAGGGCTTCGTGCTCACCAAGTAAAACAATCCCACTCCAAAAACACGAAGCGGCTCAAAAATGTCCATCGTTGAAGTCAAAGTCCCCCAGTTGTCCGAGTCCGTGGCCGAGGCCACGATGCTGCAATGGAAGAAGAAGCCCGGCGAAGCAGTCGCCGTCGATGAGATCCTGATCGAGATCGAGACCGACAAGGTCGTGCTGGAGGTGCCGGCACCTTCCGCCGGCGTGCTGTCCGAGATCGTCGCCGGCGACGGCGCCACGGTCGTGGCCGACCAGCTGATCGCCAAGATCGACACCGATGCCAAGGCGAGCGCGGCTGCGCCCGCCGCGGCACCGGCAGCACCTGCCGCTGCCGCGCCTGCACCCGCGGCGGCTGCCGCAGCCTCTGGCGCGGGCGGTTCCAAATCCGACGTCGCCATGCCGGCCGCGGCCAAGCTCCTGGCCGACAACAAGCTGACGACGGGCGATGTGAGCGGCTCCGGCAAGGACGGCCGCGTCACCAAGGGCGACGTGCTGGCCGCGGTCGCGGGCGGCACCACCGCCAAGGTCGCCGCACCGGTGGCCATTCCTACGGGCGCGCCCAAGACGGCACTGCCCCGAGTGCCCTCGCCCGCCGCGCCGGACCTCGGCGATCGCCCGGAAGAACGGGTGCCGATGAGCCGCCTGCGCGCCCGCATCGCCGAGCGCCTGCTGCAGTCGCAGTCGACCAATGCCATCCTGACCACCTTCAACGAGGTCAACATGGCACCCGTCATGGAGATGCGCAAGCGCTTCCAGGAGAAGTTCGAGAAGGAGCACGGCGTCAAGATCGGCTTCATGAGCTTCTTCGTGAAGGCCGCGGTGCATGCGCTCAAGAAGTACCCGGTGCTCAACGCCTCGGTGGACGGCAACGACATCGTCTACCACGGCTACTTCGACATCGGCATTGCCGTCGGCTCGCCGCGCGGTCTGGTGGTGCCGATCCTGCGCAATGCCGACCAGATGAGCTTCGCCGACATCGAGAAGAAGATCGCCGAGTACGGCGCCAAGGCGCGCGACGGCAAGCTGGGCATCGAGGAGATGACCGGCGGCACCTTCTCCATCTCCAACGGCGGCGTGTTCGGCTCGATGCTGTCGACGCCCATCATCAACCCGCCTCAGTCGGCCATCCTCGGCGTGCATGCGACCAAGGACCGCGCCGTCGTCGAGAACGGCCAGGTCGTGGTGCGGCCGATGAACTACCTCGCGATGTCCTATGACCACCGCATCATCGACGGCCGCGAGGCCGTGCTGGGCCTGGTGGCGATGAAGGAAGCGCTGGAAGATCCGGCTCGCCTCTTGTTCGATATTTGACCCACCCCCGTTGCTTGCTCACTTCGTGTAGCCGCCTCCCCCTCGAGGGGGCGACCCCGGCGGCCCGGCAAGGCCGGTTCCGCGGGGTCTTCCGAACGGGCTTCGCTGCGCTTGCCGCGGAGTCATGATCGGTGTGGGGCGGCGAACAACCCTCTGAAAGAATCCAATGTCCAACAAGCAATTCGACGTCGTCGTCATCGGCGGCGGCCCCGGCGGCTACATCGCGGCCATCCGCGCGGCGCAGCTCGGCTTCAACGTCGCCTGCATCGACGAGTGGAAGAACGCCAAGGGCGGCCCCGCGCTGGGCGGCACCTGCACCAACATCGGCTGCATTCCCTCGAAGGCGCTGTTGCAGTCCTCCGAGCATTTCGAGCATGCCGGCAAGCACTTCGCCGACCACGGCATCCGGGTCGAAGGCCTGGGGCTCGACATCGACAAGATGCTGGGCCGCAAGGACGCGGTGGTGAAGCAGAACAACGACGGCATCACCTACCTGTTCAAGAAGAACAAGATCACCTTCTTCCATGGCCGCGGCGCCTTCGTGAAGGCATCGGACGCGGGCTACGAGCTCAAGGTGACGGGCGCGGCCGAGGAGTCGATCGAAGGCAAGCACATCATCGTCGCGACCGGCTCCAACCCGCGCGCCCTGCCTGGCGCCGACTTCGACGAGGAGAACATCCTCTCCAACGACGGTGCGCTGCGCATCCCCGGCGTGCCGAAGAAGCTGGGCCTGATCGGCTCGGGCGTGATCGGCCTCGAGATGGGCTCGGTCTGGCGCCGCCTCGGCTCGGAAGTCACGGTGCTCGAAGCGCTGCCGACCTTCCTCGGGGCGGTGGACGAGCAGATCGCCAAGGAGGCGCAGAAGGCCTTCGTCAAGCAGGGCCTGAAGATCGAGCTCGGCGTCAAGGTCGGCGAGGTCAAGGCCGGCAAGAAGGGCGTTTCCGTCGCCTGGACCAACGCCAAGGGCGAGGCGCAGACGCTCGAGGTCGACAAGCTGATCGTGTCGATCGGCCGCGTGCCCAACACCATCGGCCTCGCCCCCGAGGCGGTGGGCCTGAAGCTCGACGAGCGCGGCGCCATCGTGGTCGACGACGAATGCCGCACCAGCTTGCCCAATGTGTGGGCCATCGGCGACGTGGTGCGCGGCCCGATGCTGGCGCACAAGGCCGAGGAAGAGGGCGTGGCGGTGGCCGAGCGCATCGCGGGCCAGCACGGCCACGTGAACTTCAACACCATCCCGTGGGTGATCTACACCTCGCCCGAGATCGCCTGGGTGGGCCAGACCGAGCAGCAGCTCAAGGCCGAGGGCCGCGCCTACAAGGCCGGCACCTTCCCCTTCCTGGCCAACGGGCGCGCCCGCGCGCTGGGCGACACGACGGGCATGGTCAAGTTCCTGGCCGATGCGGCCACGGACGAGATCCTCGGCGTACACATCGTCGGGCCGATGGCCAGCGAGCTGATCTCCGAGGCCGTGGTGGCGATGGAGTTCAAGGCCAGCGCCGAGGACATCGCACGCATCTGCCACGCGCATCCTTCGCTCTCGGAAGCAACGAAGGAAGCGGCGCTTGCCGTCGACAAGCGCACGCTCAACTTCTGACCCCTTGAGCGTCAAACAGGCCTACGAGGCGGAGCTGGCTGCGCGGGGGTTCCAGAGCGACCCCGCGCAACTGCGCGCCGTCGAAGCGCTCGACCGCTGCGCCCGCGAATGGGCGGAGTACAAGGCGCTGCGCTCGAACGCCCTCAAGAAGCTGATCAACCGGCCGGAGATCCCGCGCGGCGTCTACATGTACGGCGGGGTGGGGCGCGGCAAGAGCTTCCTGATGGATTGCTTCTTCAACGCCGTGCCGCTGCGGCGCAAGACCCGGTTGCACTTCCACGAGTTCATGCGCGAGGTGCATCGCGAGCTGGCCGAGCTGCAGGGCACCGTCAACCCGCTGGAGGAGCTCGGGCGCCGCATCGCCAGGCGCTACAAGCTGATCTGCTTCGACGAGTTCCACGTCGCCGACATCACCGACGCGATGATCCTGCACCGGCTGCTGACGGCGCTGTTCGACAACGACGTGGGATTCATCACCACCTCGAACTTCAGGCCCGACGACCTCTATCCGGGCGGGTTGCACCGCGATCGCATCCTGCCGGCCATCGAGCTGCTCAAGCAGCGGCTGGAGGTGGTCAACGTCGACAACGGAACGGACTACCGCCGCCGCACGCTGGAGCAGGTCAAGCTCTACCTCACGCCCAACGGCGCAGCGGCCGACAAGGAGATGCGCCACGCCTTCGAGCGGCTCGCCGAGAGCGCCGACGAGAACCCGGTGCTGCACATCGAGGCGCGCGAGATCCATGCGCGACGCAAGGCCGGAGGCGTGGTCTGGTTCGATTTCAAGACCTTGTGCGGCGGCCCGCGCTCGCAGAACGACTACCTCGAGATCGCGAGCCAGTTCCACACCGTGCTGCTGTCCGACGTGCCCTACATGCCCGTGCGCATGGCCTCCGAAGCACGCCGTTTCACATGGCTGGTCGACGTGTTCTACGATCGGCGCGTGAAACTCATCATGTCGGCCGAGGTTCCCCCCGAGGCCCTGTACACCGAAGGACCTCTGGCCCACGAATTCCCGCGCACCGTGTCCAGGCTCAACGAGATGCAGTCGGCCGAGTTCCTCGCCCTGGAGCGTCGCGTCGTCGACACCCGTCTTACATGAAGAAACTGCTTGTCTGCCTGTTGATCGGCCTTGGCGCGGCGCCGCTGTGGGCGCAGAGCACCGCCACCACCGGCGCCCTGGATTTCGAGGCCGAGCGCGCGCGCCTGGCGCAGGAGCGCACGGCGATCGAGGAGCGCTTCGCCACCGAGCAGGCGGCTTGCTACCAGAAGTTTGCGGTGGAGGGCTGCCTGGAAGAAAGCCGCCGGCGCCGCCGCGCCGGCATCGAGAACGTCAAGCGCCAGGAGGCGGCGATGAACGACATCGAGCGCAAGCGCCGCGGCGCGGCCCAGCTCGACAGGCTCGAGCAGAAGAAGGAGGGGACGCGCCCGCAGGACACTCCGGCGGAGCAGGAAAAGGCGCAGAAGGCGCAGCAGGAACGCGAGCAGCGCTCCGCCGACCATGCCCAGGATCGCGCCCGCATGGCCGCCGAAGCCGCCGAGAAACAACGCCAGTTCGAACGGAAGCAGCAGGCCCATGCGGACGAGCAGGCCAAGGCTGCAAACCGGCGCGCCGAGGCGCCCGCCAATCGCGAGGCCCACGAGCGCAAGCTGGAGAAGGCGCAAAAGCATCGCGCCGAACGCGAGCGGCGCAACGCCGAGAACACCAAGCCGCGCTCGGCGCCGCTGCCGACGCCGCCCTGAAGCGGGGCCTGGCTCAGGGCGCGTCCGTCGCTCAGATCTCTTGCGGCTCGGGCAGGGCTTGAAGCTTGAGGATGGCGAGCGAGATGTTGTCGCCGGTCCCGCGCGCCCGCCGGCGCGCCTCCGAGACGAGCAGCTCCGCAGCGACGCGCGGCGGCTGCTCGGCCAGCACCCGGCCCATTTCCTCGGGCTTGAAGTAGTGCCACAGCCCGTCGCTGCAGGCCATCAGCAGATCGTCGGGCTCGAGCTTGGGGACGAAATGGACGTCGACCGGCGGCGGAGTGGCCTTCATGCCCAGGCAGCCGAGCAGGATGTTGCTCTGCGGGTGGAAGTTGGCCTCCTCCTCGCTGATCTCGCCGCGGTCCACCAGCGCCTGGACGTAGGAGTGGTCCTTGGTGCGCTTGACCAGCTGGCCGCGCCTGAAATGGTAGATGCGCGAGTCGCCTGCGTGGATCCAGGCGCAGTCGCCCTCGGGGTTCATCAGGAAGGCAGCCAGGGTGCTGTGCGGCTCCTGTTCGCTGGACAGCGCAGTCAGCTTGATGACCGTGTTGGCGTCCTCGACCAGCTGCCGCAGCACATGCACCGCCTCGTCCCGCCCCGGCTTGTAGCGCGCGAACAGCTGGCGGGCCGTCATCAGCACCTGGTCCGAGGCCTTGCGCCCGCCGCTGCGCCCGCCCATGCCGTCGGCCACCACGCCGAGCACGCAACCCGCCGCGCGCGGGTGGTTGATGACGAGGACCTGATCCTGCTGGTAGGGGCGGTCCCCCTTGTGAAGGCCGGTCGCTGCTGCGAGTCGAAAGCCTCGGGTCTGGGGCGCGGCTGCGTCGGCGAAGTCCTGCATGGGTTCTGGCGAGTGGAACGAGGACTTACATTATCGAGTCAACCCGAGCGAAGCCGGAGAGCACTCCGTCACGTCTTTGCGTCATCCCTTGGACTCCAATCTCCATTCCTTCTCCCGCCAGCTGATCGAACTGCGCATCGAGCATGCCGACCTGGATGCCACCATCGACCGGCTGGCCGAGGTCATCGAGCCGCGCGACGAGCTGCTGCTGCGCAGGCTGAAGAAGAAGCGCCTGGCCCTGCGCGACCGCATCGTGCGGCTGGAGTGCTTGCTCGATCCCCAAGAGCCTGCCTGATGACAACAGTGGATTGGCCCGAAGACTTCGAGGCGGATGCGGCATTCGTCGAGCCCCGCCGCGCGCCGCGGGAAAGCGGCCACCTGGCGGTCGAGGTCCAGGCCGCGTTCGCCCAGGACGGCGTGCTCTCGCAGGCCGCCGAGCAATTCCGCGAACGGGAGGGCCAGACCCAGATGGCGCTGGCCGTGGCCCGCGCCATCGACCACGGCGGCGTACTGGTGGTGGAGGCCGGCACCGGCGTCGGCAAGACCTTCTCGTACCTGGTGCCGGCGCTGCTGAGCGGGGAGCGGGTGCTGCTGTCGACCGCCACCAAGACCCTGCAGGACCAGCTCTTCGGCCGCGATCTGCCGCGGCTGGTCGAGGCGCTGGGCCTGCCGCTGCGCACCGCCCTGCTCAAGGGCCGGGCCAGCTACCTGTGCCTGCACCGGCTCGACCAGGCGCGCCACGACGCCTCCCTGCCCGAGCGCAGCAGCCTGCGCACGCTGGCGAAGATCGAGCAGTGGTCCAAGGCCACGCGCACCGGCGACCTCGCCGAGCTGCCGGGCCTGGACGAGCGCTCGCCGCTGATCCCGCTGGTCACCTCCACCCGCGAGAACTGCCTCGGCGCCCAGTGCCCGCAGTTCAAAGCCTGCCATGTGAACCTGGCCCGCCGAGAGGCCATGGCGGCCGACGTGGTGGTCATCAACCACCACCTGTTCTTCGCCGACCTGGCGGTGCGCGAATCGGGCATGGCGGAGCTGCTGCCGAGCGTGCGCGTGGTCGTGTTCGACGAGGCCCACCAGCTCAACGAGACCGGCGTGCAGTTCCTCGGCGTGCAGCTGGGCAGCGGACAGGCGCTGGACTTCGCGCGCGACATGCTGGCGGCAGGCCTGCAGCACGCGCGCGGCCTGGTCGACTGGCAGCAGCTCGTTGCGGCGACCGAGCGCGGCGCCCGGGAACTGCGGCTGGCGGTCGGCAAGCAATGGCCGGGGGCCAAGCTGCGCTGGGCCGGCCCGGCACCGGAAGGCGTGCCGGCCGATGCCTGGCAGGAGGCGCTCGACGCGCTGAAGCACGCCTTCGCCGAGGCGGCCCGCGGGCTGGACACGGTGAGCGAGCTCTCACCCGATTTCGTTCGGCTGCACGAGCGCGCCGAACAGTTCGCCGAGCGTGCGGCGCGCTTCGCCAGGCCCTGCGCGCCGGAGTCGGTGCGCTGGGTCGACGTGGGCACGCAGTTGCGGCTGGTCGAGTCGCCGCTCGACATCGCCGAGGCGGTGCGCACGCGGGTCCTCAAGACCGGGCGAGGCGACGCGCAGGAACAGGGCCGCGCCTGGGTCTTCACCTCGGCCACGCTGGGCGACGACCCGAAGCTTCGCTGGTTCACCGAGCCCTGCGGCCTCGAGGACGCCGAGGTGCTGCGCGTGCACAGCCCCTTCGACTACGCGCGCCAGGCGGCGCTCTACGTCCCGCGTGCCTTTCCCAAGCCCAACGACCCGGCGCACAGCGCGCAGGTCGCCCGGCTCGCTGCGCAGGGCGCGGCCGTGCTGGGTGGACGCACGCTGGTGCTGACGACCACGCTTCGCGCCCTGCGCACCATCGGCGACGCCGTCCGCCAGCACTTCGAGCCCCTGGACGCCGCGCGCAGGCCCGAGGTGCTGGTTCAGGGCGAGCTGCCCAAGCGGGTTCTGATGGAGCGCTTCCGCGACGGGGCAACCCCCGGGCGCGCGGGCTGCGTGCTGGTGGCCTCGGCCTCGTTCTGGGAGGGCTTCGATGCGCCCGGCGATGCCCTGCAGCTGGTGGTGATCGACAAGCTGCCCTTTCCGCCGCCCAACGATCCGCTGGTCGAGGCGCGCTCGCAGCGCCTCGAATCGCAGGGCCGCAGCGCCTTCGGCGATTACTCCCTGCCGGAGGCGGCGGTGTCGCTCAAGCAGGGTGCCGGCCGGCTGATCCGGCGCGAGACCGACCGCGGCGTGCTGGCGATCTGCGACACGCGGCTTGCGACCATGGGCTACGGGCGCCGGCTGCTGGCCGCCTTGCCGCCGATGCGGCGGCTGGAAGACGAGAAGGCTTTCGAGGCAGCGCTGCTCGAACTCACGCGCTGAAAAAGAAAAAGGCCCGCATGGGGCCTTTTTTTTGCGTTACCAGAGCTTCCACCAGGGGTCGTCCTTGGCGCGGAAGCCGCGCGACAGGTACTCGCTCTTTGGATAGTTGGTGGTCAGCACGCGCTTCGCGTCGTCGCGCAGGTCCGTCATGCCGAGCGCATCGTAGGACTGGACCATGATGTAGAGCGCCTCTTCGAGCGCCGGCACCTCGCGGTAGTCCGCCAGCGCCAGCTGCGCGCGGTTGATGGCCGCCAGGTAGGCGCCGCGCGTGTAGTAGTAGCGCGCCACATGCACCTCGTACTGGGCCAGGGAGTTCACGATGTAGTTCATGCGCTGGCGCGCATCGGGCGTGTAACGCGACTCCGGGAAGCGGGTGACCAGTTCCTTGAAGGACTCGAAGGATTCCTTGGCCGCCTTCTGGTCGCGCTCGGACAGGTCCTGGCGCGTCAGCCAGCCGAACATGCCGAGGTCGTCGTTGAAATTGATCACGCCCTTGAGGTAGATCGCGTAGTCCATCGCCGGGCTGGCCGGGTGCAGCTTGATGAACCGGTCGAGGGTTGCGATGGCGGCCGGCTTCTCGCCGGACTTGTATTGGGCAAAGGCCTTGTCCAGCTGCGCCTGCTGGGCGAGGGGGGTGCCGGCGGCGCGGCCCTCGAGCTTCTCGAACAGGGGCACGGCCTTGTCGTAGGCGCCGGAGCTCGCTTCTTCCTTGGCTTCGGAGTAGATGCGATTGGGACTCCAGTTCGCGGTCTTGTCGACCGAGGTCGACGAGCAGCCGGCCATCAGCCATGCGGCCGAGCACAAGGCCAGCCAGGCGGGGACAACCGATAATTTGGCGCGACGCATTACATCAGGCTTTCGTGAAAACAGTGCCTTCAATTATATCGGCCACCCCCCTGGGCGAACTTCCGGACGGAGCCGAGCACGACGAGGGCGCCGAGCCCCATGAGCCCAGCGAGACCCGCAGCTTCCTCATTCACGAGGCGCAGCACGGGCAGCGGCTGGACCGCGCGCTCGCCGCGCTGGTGCCCGAGTTCTCGCGCAACTACCTGCAGCAGCTGATCGAAGCCGGCGCGGTCGAAATCCAGCGCCGCGTCGTGACCAAGGCGGCCGCCACGGTCCATGCCGGCGAGATCGGCAGCATCGAGCTGCGGCCCACGCCGCAGAGCCAGGCCTTCAAGCCCGAGCGCATGCCGATCACGGTGGTGCACGAGGACGAGCACCTGCGCATCATCGACAAGCCGGCGGGCCTGGTGGTCCACCCTGCGCCGGGCCACTGGAGCGGCACGCTGCTCAACGGCCTGCTGGCGCTGGACCCGCGCGCCGCGCTGCTGCCCCGCGCGGGCATCGTGCACCGGCTGGACCGCGACACCAGCGGGCTGATGGTGGTGGCGCGCAGCCGCGCAGCGATGGATGCGCTGGTCGCGCTGATCGCTGCGCGCGAGGTCAAGCGCCAGTACCTCGCGCTCGCGCATCGCGGCTGGCAGGGTGCCGCCGCGCGCCACGTCGATGCCGCGATCGGGCGCGACCCCCGCAACCGGCTGCGCATGGCCGTGGTCGACCTCGAGCGGCACCCGGGCAAGCCCGCACGCACGCTGATCGAGGCGCTGGACAGCAACGAGCAGGGCTGCGCCGTGCGCTGCACGCTGGAGACCGGGCGCACCCACCAGATCCGCGTGCACATGGCCTCCATCGGCCATCCGCTGGTGGGTGACACGCTCTATGGGGGGGGCGCCGCGGCAGGCCTGCAGCGGCAGGCGCTGCATGCCTTCAGGCTCGCCTTCATGCACCCCGCCACGGGCGCGCCCATGGAGTTCCTGGCCGCCCCGCCGCCCGATCTGGTCCAGGCTATGCAGGCCTGGGGGCTGGATTACAATCGCGCCTGACGGCCCCGAGGGCCGCGCCGGCGACCCGATGCCGGCTTCGCTGTCCATCGCCTGAGTGCCGGCAGCGCCTTCTTCCATCCTTCTGAAAAACAAGCGTCTGCAAGGCGCCTTTTCCCGGATACCGCGAACCATGAATACGGCGGATGCCAAGCGCATTCTCGAAACCGCCTTGATCTGTTCGACCCAGCCCCTGCCGGTGCGCGAACTGCGCGTGCTGTTCGACGACGAGCTGGGCGCCGACACGATCAAGACGCTGTTGCACGAACTGCAGGAAGACTGGTCGCAGCGCGGCCTGGAGCTCGTGAGCGTGGCCAACGGCTGGCGCTTCCAGAGCCGACCGGAACTGCGCGACCACCTCGATCGCCTGCACCCGGAAAAGCCGCCGCGCTACACGCGCGCCGCGCTCGAGACGCTGGCCATCATCGCCTACCGTCAGCCGGTCACCCGCGGCGACATGGAAGACATCCGCGGCGTCACCATCAACTCCTTGATCCTGAAGCAGCTCGAAGACCGCAACTGGGTCGAGGTGATCGGTCACCGCGAGACCGTCGGCCGCCCGGCGCTCTACGCGACCACCCGCCAGTTCCTCGACGATCTGGGCCTGGAGTCGCTCGACCAGTTGCCGGTGATCGAGACGCCGGCCCAGCAGGCCGGACTGGTCAACGCCCTGGCGGAGGCCGCCGACCTGCAGCCCGGCCTGCCGATCGACGAGCCCGCGCCTGCGGTCGATGATGCAGGGCATGAGCCCGAGGCCTCGGCGGAGCCGGTCGCCGAGCCGTCTGACGAGCCTGCGCCGCAGGCGGAAGTCGAAGCCCTTGCAGAGCCCGAAGTCCAGGCCGATCCCCATCTCCCCGAAGCGCTGCCCGAACCCGCGCTCGACGACGCCGCGCAGGCCGTGGCCGTCGGTCCCGAGCCCGAGCCCGAGCCCGAGCTCCAATCCTCGTTCACCCCCACACCCGACGTCGAGGCCGACGAGGAAGACACCCCCGCCGTTCGTTCCGGAACCCGACCATGAGCCCATCCGATCCTGAAGACGCAGCGATGCTGCCGGCCGCACCCGTGTCCGAAGAAGAGGCGGCGCCCTTGCCCGCGCAGCCGACCGAAGACAGCGCGCAGCCCGCGGTCGAAGCAGCGGGCGAGGCGCCGCGCAAGCGCCGGCCGCGCCGCCGCAAG
>DATFFA010000262.1:0-4556 GCA_035250605.1 Variovorax sp.
GGCTCAACCCGCCGTGCACCACACCGCGAGTGCCGAATAGTTGTCCTGGTCGCTGCGCCCGGCTTGCTGCACACCCGCTTCGAGGCGATCGAGCCAGGCCTGGGCATCGCTGCAGCCGA
This sequence comes from Variovorax sp., assembly GCA_035250605.1. GTDB lineage: Bacteria > Pseudomonadota > Gammaproteobacteria > Burkholderiales > Burkholderiaceae_C > Variovorax. The sequence goes on from DATFFA010000262.1 coordinate 120, forward strand.
CCACGCTGCGCGCCATCGCCACGTCGTCCAGGGCCGACCACAAGCCGTCGCTGCACAGCAGCAGCGCATCGCCGGAAGCGAGCATCTGCGGCGCTTCCAGGGCCTCGAAGTCGAAGCCCTCGGGCGAACCGAGCGCCGAGGTCAGCTGCCCCGAGGCGGCGGCACTCGCGCTCAGGCCGGCGTCGCGCAGGCGCTCTTCGAGGCTCTGGTCGCGCGTGCGCCCGAGCAGGCGGCTGCCATGCCAGCGGTACAGGCGCGAGTCGCCGGCATGGGCCCAGAGCGCCGCGCCGCTGAACAGATCCAGCAGCAGCACCACGATGGTGGTGCGCATGTCGGCCGTCAGGGTGCCGGCCACCTGTTGCGCGACCACGGCCTCGTTGGCCCCCTGGACCAGCCACTGCAGCGCATCCAGGCTCACCTCCGGATGAAGTGCGAAGGCTTCCAGCACATGCGTCACGGCGGCGCGCGATGCCGTCTGGCCGCCGCCATGTCCGCCCGCACCGTCGCACAGCACGGCGACCAGGGAACCCGCGCCCTCCCAGTAGCCGAAGGCATCTTCGTTGCACTCGCGCCGCCCGGTCTGCGACAGCGCGGCGAGCGAGACGGTCAACGCGCGCCCGGCCATGGCGCCTCCGGCGATGGGGAACCGGCGTCGGGGCCGGGGGCGGCGTTGCCGCGCGACTGGGCTTCGTAGGCGCGCAGGAATTCGCGTCCGAAGATGGTCTGGAAGTCGTCGTCCAGGTGCTCGAGCAACTGGGCGTGCTGCATGCGGTGGCGATTCCAGAGCGCCGCGGCGCGCAGCACGGGCAGGCGCGAAAGGCCGTGCGCCGGCCCTTCCCCGGCCTCGGCCGCCTCGGGGCCCAGGCGCGAGAAGAGCTCGAACACCGCCGCGCGCATGCCGGCCACCATCGCCACCTGGTGCACCAGGAGGTCGTGGTGCGCATCGTGCAAGGCAGCCACCGGGTCGAGGAAGCCGGGGCTGGCCTGGCGCTGCAGCATGCGCGTCAGCGCCTCGGTCGCATCCGGCGAGAACTTCAGCGGGTTGTTCTGGCGCGGCGTGATGTGCGTGCCCTCGGCGCGCATCTGCCGTTTCGTGACCGCGCGGCTTTGCAGCAGCGCCAGCGTGCCCTCGGCCGTGGCCCGCAGCAGCGCGCCGAGGTGCTCCATCCACTCCGGCGTGAGCGGCGCGACCTCGGCGTCCAGGCCGGCGCCGCGGCTGAAAGCCGCTGCGAGCTCGTGCAATTCGGGCGGCACGTTTCCAGCCCCGCGATCGACTCTTCGCGCGGCAGCCGGCGCAACAGCCTCGGAAAGCGGCGCCGGCGATGTCGAATCGGCGAATGCGTCGGATGCACTGGACGGTGTCGGCGGTGCCGCCGGCAGCGGCATCGACGCTGCTGCAGCACTGGGCACCATCGGCGTGCCGGTGCGCACCACATGCCGGCTGGTCTGCCATGACACCACGGCGCTGGTCGCCGCCTCCTCGGGCGAACGTGCAAGGCCGGGCAGCGGCGATCCGGCGGCGAGCGGATCGGGCGCGTCCTCCAGGTCGAACCAGCGGTCCAGGCGCGAGCGCTGCGCAGCCGTCGCCACGGGCTCGACGGCGAGCTCGAAGCCGCCGATGCGCAGGCGGTCGCCCACCGTCAGGGCCCGTTCGCCACCCGGGTCGAGCTGCACGCCGTTCACCCACAAAGGGGTCTTGGTGCTGATGCAGCGCACCCGTGCGGCCTGGCCGGCTGCGACGATCTGCGCGTGCTGGCGCGACACCAGGCGCAGCGGGTCCGTCAGCACCAGGGAGCAATCGACGGAGCGGCCGATCGTGAGGCCCTCGGGCGGCATCGGAAGCGCCGTCGCATCGGGTTCGGTGCCGCCGGGTCGGCGCGTGACACGCAGCGCAATCACGGCATGTTCGATCGTCAGCCGAGGGCACGCCACAGGTCGGCCTGCACGCGGCGAGCATCCATGCTCGGTGTGAGCTGTTCGATCACGTAGGCGACGAACTGCTCGCGGGTCTGCGACTTCGCGGCGCAGCGCTTGGCGACGACTCGCGCAATCGGACCCAGCGAGGAAAGCAGTGCGGCGGCGGCTTTGTCGACATCGCCCTCGCGCATCGGCATGCCGGCCGCCGCATCGCCCGCGCCCTGCGTGGGCCGCAGTTGGGTGGTCGAGGTCGGGACCATGGTGCCGGTGCCGGTGCCGGTGCGGGTGGACGGCGCGCCGCCCTTGGCCAGGAAGCGCTCGCGCGCCTCGAAGTCGACGATCGCGCCGGCGACGGCCTGGCGCACCGCCACCAGCGAGGTCAGGCCGCGCGCAGCGCGGCGCACCAGCACGCGCGCCACCGGGCCGACATGCTCGGCCAGCTCGCGCTCGACCCCGGCAAGCGCGGCGGTGTCCCATCCGGTGGGCACCGGGACCGAGGACGGGCTGGTGACGGGCAGCGGCCTCGACGGGCTCAGGGGCGTCGTCGGCGAGTCGTTGATCGGTGGCGCCGATGTCGCGCCCGGCCTGGAAGGCACGGTGGGATCGCGCTCCTTCGCCGCGGCGGGCTTCACTTCGGGGCTCTTGAGCCGGGGCGCGAGCAGGATGCCGGCCGGGAGCACGTCCGGCACCGCTTCCGTGGCCAGCGCCAGCAGCGCCGTCCGCATTTCCATGGCGCTTGCGTAGCGCTGCGCCGGGTCCTTGGCCAGCGCCCGGTCGAGCACCGCGTCGAAGGGCTCGAGCGCGGGGTCCCCGGTGACCTCGCTCAAGGGCTTGTGCGGCTCGTAGACGATCTTGTACATGATCGCGTCGTCGGTGCCGACGAAGGGGGTCGTCCCGCTGAGCATCTGGTAGAGCAGCACGCCTGCCGAGAACACGTCGACGCGCCGGTCGACGTCGCTGTTGGTGTACTGCTCGGGCGCAATGTAGCCGGGCGACCCGATGACGGAAGTGCCGCGGGTCAGGTTCGACGACTCGGTGCGCGCAATGCCGAAGTCGGTGATCTTGAGCCGCCCGTCGTCGGCGATCAGCAGGTTCGCCGGCTTGATGTCGCGATGCACGATGCCGCGCTCGTGGGCGTAATGCAGGCCGTCGAGCAGCTGCCCCATCAGGCACAGCACCTGCGACACCTCGAGCTTGCGCGGCGCGTGGATGTAGTCGCGCAGGTTCCGCCCGGCGACGTACTCCATGACGATGTAGGCGCAGTCGTCGTCCTCGCCGAACTGGTAGACCGAGACGATGTTGCGGTGGGTCAGCCGCCCTGCCGCCTTGGCTTCCACCCGGAAGCGCGCCGCCACGCTCGGGTCGTCCTCGCTCGATTCGATCAGGCGGCGGTGGATCGTCTTGATGGCCACCGGCCGGTCGATGGCCGGGTCGTGCGCCAGGTACACCATGCCCATCGCGCCCGAGCCGACCACGCCGCGGATCGGGTATGGACCGACATAGGAGGGGATGGGTGCGGACATACCGTGGGGGAGGACCTCAGGTCTCCAGCATTTTGATCGCGTGATCGAGGCTGTGGCGCATGCGCGCGAACGATTGGGCGAGCGTTCCGATCTCGTCATGCCCATGCGTCTTGAATTCCGGGACATCGGGCTCGCCCAGGCTGACGCGGTTGGCCAGCTTCGACAGCGTCGTCACCGGCCGGATGACCAGCAGGTAGAGCAGCAGGTTCAGCACGATGCCGATCGCCACGAAGATGCCGATGAGCGACGCCATGAAGACCTTGAACACCTGCTCGGCGCGCGCCAGCGGCACCGCCATGGGGACCGACACCACCTGCGCGCCGATCACCTCGTTCAGCTGCCAGCCGAAGCCGTTGGCCGGGCCGTACTTGTCGATCAGCGTGCGCGGCGCGGCTTCGACGGTGCTGTGGCAGGCCAGGCAGGCGGCATTGGTGATGCGCAGCGGGCGCGCGATGTAGAGGGAGCGCCCGGTGCCCGACTCCCGCTCGCCGACGAATTCCTTCTTGTCGGCCTGGGTGCGGAAGCGATTCACGATGTCGGCTTCCCAGTCGACCGCGCGATCCCGCGGGTTGGTCGGATTCAGGGTCGCTTCCTTGTAGGTGTAGTCGGGGAAATTCTTGGCCAGCGTCGCCAGCACTTCGGTGGCGGAATAGGCCGGGACCGTCTGCGGCAGGAAGGTGTACTTCATCTGCGTTTCGAGCAGCGGCCGGATCTGGTCGTTGGTGTAGCTGCGTACCGCCACCGCCTTTTCCATCGTGAGGCGCGCATGGTTGAGCACTTCCTCCTTGGCGTTTCTTTGAAGCAGGTCATGGGACACCTTGCCGGCGGCGAGCACTCCCGCGACGAAGACAACCAGGAAGATGAGGTTGAACTTGAAAAGAAGGCGCATGAGGTACTCCAGTCCTGCTGTCGGTGGTCGCTGAGTTGCGGCAAGACTCGCGACGGTTCACTATGGTTTACCCGCGCCGGTGCCCTGGGCTGCCGCAGCAGCGGCCGC
>DATFFA010000263.1:0-14910 GCA_035250605.1 Variovorax sp.
TCCGGCTCAACCAGCCTCGCCAGGTTCAGCAGCGACTCCTGCCAGCCGAGATAACACGCTTCCAGGGGAATCACGTCAGGCAGCCCTTCCTGGACGATGGTCAGCTCGGTACCGACCGAGACTTGCTTCAGCGTGACCGTGACCTGTATCTCTCCGGGCAGGTTCGGATCGTCGAACACATCCGTGTATCGCAGCCGTTCATGGGGCACGAGCTCGCGGTATTCGCCGCCGAAGCCGTGGCTCTTGCCCGTGGTGAAGTTGGTGAAGGACATCTTGTACTTGCCGCCCACCTTGGCGTCCATGCTGTGAACCTTGCCCGTGAAGCCGTTGGGCGGGAGCCAACGCGCCTTGGCGTCGGCGTCGAGAAAGGCCCGATAGACCTTTTCCGGTTTCGCGGCAATGACGCGATGCAGTCTGACGGTGTGGGTGCCCATGAATTGCTCCTTTGATCCCGAAAGTGTCGCAGCCTACGAATGATCCCATTGCAGCGCAAGGACCAGGAAACCGCGAATCCTGCCAGAGGGCGCGCTTCAAAGAGCCCGCCACTCATCGAGGCAATGCGCCGCAAGCGCCGTCACCCACGACGGCTCATCCGGATCGAAGGCCAGGCCGAAGCGCGGGCTGACGACGAAGCCCGCCCGCTCGAACACCCCCGGGTCCTCGCGCCGCAAGAAGGAGGCCAGCGCATCGAAGGGCACCGCGACATTGCCGAAGTTCACCACGCGTGCCTGCACGGTGATCTCTTCGAGCCTTCCGCCATCCTGGAACCGGTAGACCACCGACCCGTAGTCGAGCTCGTTCAGCCCGACGTCGTTCCGGCCGGCACTCGCAGGCCGGCCCCGCATCTTCAGGATCTCCTGTCGCGAGACCGAGAAGGGAATTCCATCGACGCTGACGAAGGGGTCCAGGTTCATGGTTCGCCGAGCAGAAGCGCGACCTGGCTGCCGACCTGCACCTGCTGGCGCCCACAGTTTCGCAGGGCTGAAGGCGCGGGGGAAGCCGCATGGCCGATGAATCCGGGTGCATCGCCGATGAAGCGGCGCCTGTTTCCGATTTCCTGGCGGTCACGCCATTCGCTGCGGCAGCACATCCAATGCGCGCAGCCGTGCAATCTCCTCTTCGCCATAGCCATGCGCCGCCAGGATGTCCGCCGCATGCTGCCCGAAGCCCGGCGACGCAAAAGGCTTGGGGCCCGGCGTGCTGCCGAACTTGACGGGCGTGGCGAAGCCGCGATAGCTGCCGACCTCCGGATGGTTGAACTCCGACACCATCTGCTCGGCGAGCACCTGCTCGTGCACGAACATGTCCTCGACCGCGCGCACCGCCGCGCACGGAACGGCATCGCCGAAGATCGTTTCCCATTCCAGCGCACTGTGCCGCTGCAGCGCCGATCGCAGCTGCGGCACGATCTCCGCCGCATGCTGCGCGCGCTTGCGCACGGTGTCCAGGCGCGGATCGGCGGCCAGCGCGTGCAGGCCGGTTCGTTCGCACAACGCGGCCCAGAAATGCGCGGTGTTGGCCGACAGGTACAGGTAGCCCTCGCGCGTGGGATGCAGCCCCGTCACGCCTCCCGAGCGCATGTCGCGCGCGACCTCGCGCCCCTCGCCCTCGGCCCACACCAGGCGTGCCGACTGCATGGCCAGCGCACTGCGCAGCAGCGAGACCCCCACGTACTGCCCGCGCCCACTGCGCGCGCGCTCCACGAGCGCGGCGCTCACGCCCATGGCCAGCATCGAGGCGGCGTAGTAGTCCACCACCGAGCCGTACGCGATCTCCGGCGGCCCGCCGGCCTTGCCCTGCATGGCGCAGATGCCGGTCATGCTCTGCAGCACCTGGTCGTAGCCTGCCATGTCCTTGAGCGGTCCCTTCTCGCCGAAACCAGTCACCGCGCAATAGACCAGCGCCGGGTAGCGCTCGCGCAGCTGTTCGTAGTCGATGCCCAGCCGCGGCGGCACCGCGGGCCTGAAGTTGTGGACCAGCACGTCGGCCTGCGCGAGCAGACGGTGCAGCACTTCCAGGCCCTCGGGCTTCTTCAGGTCCAGCGCGAGACCCTTCTTGTTGCGGTTGACACCGATGAAGGCGCGGCTCTCGGCATCCAGCGTGGACGGATACCTGCGCAGGTTGTCGCCGGTGGGCGGCTCGATCTTGAGAACGGTGGCTCCCATGTCCGCCAGCAGCGTGCAGCCGTAGGGCCCGGCGATGTAGGCGCTGAGGTCGAGCACGCGGATGCCGGTGAGCGCACCGCGCTGCTGCGCCTCTTCTGCCGGGTCGGTCATCACGCGCCTCATTCCGGCGAGATGCCCGTGTCCTTGGCCACCTTCTGCCAGTACGGGATTTCGCGCTGGATCTGTGCGGCGAACTGCGCCGGCGTCAGGCCCGCGGGCTCGGCACCCTCGCGCAGCAGAAAGGCCTTCATCTCCGGTCCGCCGACGATCCTGTTGATTTCGCTGTTCAGGCGCTGCACCACCCCGGGCGGCGTGCCGGCCGGCGCCAGCATCCCCCACCAGACGTCGAAGCTGTAGCCCGGAATGACGTCGGCCATCGGCACCAGCTCGGGCGCGGTGGCCGAAGGCCTGGCGCTCGTGATGGCGATCGCCCGCGCCTTGCCGGAGCGCAGCGCCGGCCGCAGCGAGGAGCCGCTCGCGATGAGCAGGTCGACGCTGCCGCTCATGAGATCGGTGGTTGCGGGCGCCATGCCGCGGTAGGGAATGTGGGTGATGAACACGCCCGCGCTGGCCTTCAGCAGCTCCGTCGCGAACTGGTTGGTGCTGCCCGGGCCGGAGGAGGCGTAGTTGAGCTTGCCGGGCTGCTGCCTGGCCAGCGCCAGCAGCTGTGCGGGCGTGTTCGCGGGCAGGTCGGAGCGCACCGCGACGATGAAGGGCCCCTTCGCCATCATCGCGACCGGGGCGAAGCTCTCGACGGGGTCGAAGGGCAGGCGCGGCTGTACCGCGGCGTTCGTGACGAAACTGGAGGACACGGCGGCCAGCGTGTAGCCGTCGGCCGGCGCCTTGGCCACGATGCCGGTGCCCAGCGTGCCGCCCGCGCCGGGCTTGTTGTCGATCAGCACCGGCTGGCCGAGCACTTCCGACAGGCGCCTTCCCACGGCGCGCGCGAAAACATCGTTCGAGCCGCCGGCCGGATAAGGCACGACCACGGTGATCGGGCGCGACGGCCAAGCCTCCTGCGCCAACGCAACCGCGCCGAAGGGCACGGCGCCGAGCAGCGTTGCCAGTGCTCCCGCCATGCAGCGCCGGCGCATGGAGATAGTGCGCGAGAGGCCCGGCAAGGGGCCAGGCATGGTCATGCCGTCTCCAGTGTCCGCTTCGCGTTCGGCATGGGCACATCGGCCGATGCGCCACGCTCGGCCAGCAAGCCGAGCCGCCGTGCATGCGCGAGCACGCGCTCGGCACCGCGCACGAAGGGGCCGTCCACCATCTGCCCGTCCACCAGGTAGGCTCCGACGCCGCGGGTTTGCGCGTGGCGCGCCGCCTCCACGATGCGCTGCGAGCGCTCGATTTCCGTCTGAGACGGGCGAAACACCTGGTGCGCCAGCGTGACCTGGCTCGGATGAATGCAGCTCTTGCCGATATAGCCGAGCCGGCGCGCCATCCTGGCCTCGGCCACATAACCCTGCGCGTCGTGCACGTCGGCGAAGGCCCCGTCGTAGGCGAAGACGCCCGCCTGTGCCGCCGCCATGCGCATCGCGAACATCGCGGCATGCACATTGGCCGCGTCACGGCGCATGATGCCCAGCGGCTCGAAAAAATCGCCCAGGCCCAGCTGCAGGCCGGCCACGCGCGAGTGCGCCTGCGCCATGGCAGCGGCCTCCTGCAGGCCACGCGGCGACTCCACGTTGAGCATCAGCCGCGCGGGCCGGGTCACGCCGTTGGCGCGCTCGGCCGCCTCGAGCGCAGCCACCGCGGCCCGGACCTGCTCGACCGACTCGGCCTTGGGCAGGTTCAACAGGTGCAGGCCATCGCACGCGACAGCGGCCACGTCGGCTTCGAAATGCGCGGTGTCGATTGCGTTGACCCGCACGATCAGCGTCTTGCCCGAGGCCTGAGCCGCAGGCGAGCGCAGGAGTTCGCTCACCTGGCTGCGCGCCTCGGCCTTGCGCTCTTCGACCACCGCATCCTCGAGGTCGAAGGACAACGCCGCGGCGGCGCCCGACAAGGCCTTGGCAAAGAGCTCCGGACGCGAGCCGGGGATGAAAAGCTTGCTGCGCATTCTGTTTTCTCCTCAAGAATCGAAGCAGAGTCTGCGCGCCGAAATCAAAAGGAAGAACTGGCTGGTGCTATCTTCAGAAGATAGTTTTTCTTTGTTTCCAAAGGACGCGCCTTGAACACCGACTTCCTCAAGAGCTTCGTGGCCGTCGTCGAGCACGGTTCCATGGCTGAAGCCGCACGCCGGCTCAACCTCACGCCGGCAGCCGTGGGCCAACAGGTGCGCGCGCTGGAGCGCGAAATGGGTACGCCCCTGGTCAAGCGCATGGGCCGCACGGTCACGCCGACCGAGTCGGGCGACCGCATCGTCGAGCGCGCACGCGAGTTGCTGACCCAGGTGGCCGACCTGCGCACGGTCGCCAACGACGCGACGCTCTCGGGCGACCTGCGCCTGGGCGCCGGCACCAATGCGCTGCTCGGCATGGTGCCGGACATCCTGGCCGCGCTGGTGAAGCGCTATCCGGGCGTGAACGTGTATGTCCAGCCCGGCTACTCGGTGGACATGCACCCGGCCGTGCAGCGCGGCGAGCTCGACGCGGCCATCGTCCTGCAGTCACCCGTGGCACTGCCCAAGACGCTGGGCTGGCAACTGTTGCGCGAGGAGCCGCTGGTGGTCCTGGCGCCGGCCAAATGGGCGAACGCCGACCCGCACGAACTCCTGACGAGCCAGCCGCTCATTCGATACGACCGCACGCAATGGGGCGGCCGGCTGGCCGACCAGTACCTGCGCAAGGCAGGCATCAAGCCACGCGAGCGCTTCGAGCTCAACGCGCTCGGCCCCATTGCGGTGATGGTGGACCGGGGGCTCGGCGTCTCGCTGGTGCCGGACTGGATCAGGCCCTGGCCCGAAGGCTTGAGCCTGGTGCGCATCCCGCTGCCGGTGCCCTTCGAGCCGCGGCGCGTCGGACTGATCTGGTCGCGCGCCTCGCTCAGGCTGCGGCTGGTGGAGGCGATGCGCGAGGAGGCGATGGCGTTGTTTCCGGTGGCTGCGAGGCGGGCGAGGCGCGGGGGACGTTGAGGGCTGCCTGGTCCGATGGCCCGCGCTTTCTCCTCGTACTTGCCAGCCGGGCGGCTACAGCACCAGCAAGGCCCGGAAGTCGTTGACGTTGGTATGCGTGGGCCCCGTCACGCACAGGTCCCCGATTGCATCGAAGTACCCGTAGGCATCGTTGCGATCGAGGTGATCGGCCAGCTTGCGCCCGGCCGCCTCGGCGCGCGCCAGCGTGTCGGGCGTGACGAAGGCGCCGGCGTTGTCTTCCACGCCGTCGATGCCGTCGGTGTCGGCCGCCAGGGCCCACACGTTCTTCTGTCCCGCCAGCGCACCCGCGAGGCCGAGGCAGAACTCGCCCGCCCGGCCTCCGCGGCCCTTGGCCTGGCCCGGCTGGCGCGGCCGGATGGTGACCGTCGTCTCGCCGCCCGACAGGATCACGCAGGGCTTCGCAAAAGGCGCACCGCGCAGCGCGACCGCGCGCGCCAGGGCGCCATGCACCTTGCCGACCTCGCGCGACTCGCCCTCCATCTCGTCGCTCAAGATGTGTGCCTCGATGCCGGCCGCGCGCGCCGCCGCGGCGGCGGCTTCGAGCGACTGCTGCGGCGTGGCGATCAGGTGCGTCGCATGGCCCTTGAACACGGCGTCGTCGGGCTTGGGCGTTTCGAGCGCGCCGCCTTCGAGCTGCGCCCGCACGGCCGGCGGCACCTCGATGCGGTAGCGGTCGAGGATGGCCAGCGCATCCGCGCACGTTGTGGCGTCGGGCACGGTGGGGCCGCTGGCGATCACCGCCGGATCGTCGCCGGGCACGTCGCTGATGGTGAGCGTCACCACTTTCGCCGGCCCGCAGGCTGCCGCCAGCCTGCCCCCCTTGATGCGCGACAGGTGCTTGCGCACGCAGTTCATCTCGCCGATGTGCGCGCCCGATTCGAGCAGCTGCTTGTTGATGCGCTGCTTGTCCGCCAGCGTCAGCCCCTCCGCCGGCAGCGTGAGCAACGCCGAGCCTCCGCCCGAGATGAGGCACAGCACCAGGTCGTCGCCCGTGAGGCCCTGCGTCAGCGCAAGAATGCGCTCGGCCGCTCTCAGGCCGGCTTCGTCCGGCACCGGATGCGCGGCCTCGACGATCTCGATGCGCCTGGCCAGCCCCTCGGGCCGTGGCGGGATGTGGCCGTAGCGGGTGACCACCAGGCCCGAGAGCGGCGCGTCGGCCGGCCACAGGGCCTCCAGCGCCTGCGCCATCGAGCCGCCGGCCTTGCCGGCGCCGAGCACCAGCGTGCGGCCCTTGGACGGCTTGGGCAGGTGCTCGCCCATGCTGTCCAGCGGCAGCGCGCGCCGGACCGCGATGCGGTAGAGCTGTTGGAGAAAGTCGCGCGGCGCGGCGTGGGGATCGGGCAGGGCCTGGGATGCGTTCATGGGTGTTTCGGTCTCCGTTGCCCGATTGTCCACGGCCAGCCGCGGTGCCCGGGCTTCAGTTGGTCTTTGCGCCGCCCTCGAACCACTTGGCGATCAACGCCCGCTCGGCATCGGTCATGCCGGTCGAGTTGTTCATCGGCATGATCTTGGTGACCACGGCCTGCTGGTAGACGCCCTGCGCATGCGCGGCCACCTGGTCGGGCGTGTCGAGGCGCACGTTCTTCATCTGCACCTGGGCGCCGTGGCACATGTAGCAGCGCTGCTCCAGCACCTTCTTGACGTCGCCGAAGGCCACCTTCTGCGACGCGGCGGCGCTGGCCATCGGTGCGGCGGCGGGTTCGGGCCGCATCCAGACGATCGACAGGCCCAGCACCACGACGCCGACCATCGCGTAGGGCAGCGGGTTGCCCGCATTGCCCAGCTTGAAGCGGTGCCGCACCACGAAGAACTGCCGGATCGCCGCGCCGCCCAGCATGATCAGCAGCAGCACGATCCAGTTGTACTTGTGCGTGTAGGTGAAGCTGTAGTGGTTGCTCAGCATCGCGAACAGCACCGGCAGCGTGAAGTAGGTGTTGTGCACGCTGCGCTGCTTGCCGCGCTGGCCGTGGATCGGGTCGACCGGCTTGCCTTCGCGCAGCGCCTTCACGCTCTTGCGCTGGCCCGGGATGATCCAGAAGAACACGTTCGCGCTCATCGTCGTGGCCATCATCGCGCCCACCAGCAGGAAGGCCGCGCGGCCCGCGAACCACTGGCAGGCCAGCCAGGTCGCGAAGACGATGAAAACCGCCACCAGCACGCCGACGATGGTGTCGCCGTTCTTGCGGCGGCCGAAGATCTGGCAGATGCCGTCGTACACCATCCAGAAGACGACGAAGAAGGCCAGCGCCACGCCGATGGCGGCGCCGGGCTGCCAGTCCATCTTGGACTTGTCGATCAGGTAGGTGCTCGCGTTCCACAAGTAGGACATCGTGAACAGCGCGAAGCCGGAGATCCAGGTGGAGTAGCTTTCCCAGAAGGACCAGTGCAGGTGGTCCGGGATCTTCTTGGGCGCCAGCGCGTACTTCTGCATGTTGTAGAAGCCGCCGCCGTGCACCGCCCACTGCTCGCCGCCGACGCCCTTGTCGAGGGATTCCTTGTCCTGCGGCTTCTCGAGGCTGTTGTCCAGCATCACGAAATAGAAGGAGGCGCCGATCCACGCGATGGCGGTGATGACGTGGACCCAGCGCAGCAGCAGATTGGCCCAGTCGAGGTAGTAGCTTTCCATGTGCTCAACCTTGGTTTGGACTGCTCACCACTGCGGGCGCTGTAAGCAGAGAAAGGGCCGCGAACGCAGGCTCCTGGAAAGGCCTCGCTCCGCTGCGGCTTGTGGACTGCAGTGTATACACTTTTGGCGATGGGTTCGAGGATTTTTTGCAGCGCAGGCTTGCAGGAAAACCCTGATCGCCCTCATCGGCCGTACAGGTTTTGCAGAAGCTGTGCCGCGACCGCGACGGCGATCACCTCCGGCTCCTTGCCCGTGATGCCGGGCACGCCGATCGGGCAGGTGATGCGCGCCAGCTCCTCCGCTTCGAAACCGCGCGCCTCCAGCCGGTGGCCGAAGGTGGCCCACTTGGTCTTGCTGCCGATCAGGCCCACGTAGGGCAGGTCGCCACGCGCGCGCAGGCGCTTGAGGCAGGCGATCACGATGTCCAGGTCCTCGGCATGGCTGAAGCTCATGATCAGCACGCGCGAGCCGGGCTCCAGCTGGGCCACGGCGTCCTGCACCGGGTCGGAATGCTCGGTCTCGATCTGGGCCGGCAGCGCGTCGGGGAAGACGCCGTCGCGGCTGTCGATCCAGCGCACCTTGAAGGGCAGCGTGGACAGGAGCCGCGCCAACGCCGCGCCCACGTGGCCGCCGCCGAAGAGGGCCACCGGTTCCAGGTGCGCCAGCAGTTCGGTCTGCAGCGCCTTCGCATCGGCCGCCGCGATGCGCTGGTACGAAAGAAAGACGACGCCGCCGCAGCACTGGCCCAGCGTCGGGCCGAGCGGGTAGCGGCGCACGCCTTCGATCGCCGCACCGCCCGCGAGCCAGGCGCGCGCTTCGTCGGTCGCCTGGTACTCGAGCTGCCCGCCGCCGATGGTGGCGGTGAGGCCCTCGGCCCACACCGCCATCCAGGTGCCGGCCTCGCGCGGCGCCGAGCCCTGCGTGCGCACGACGCGCACCAGCACGCCCTCCTCGCCACGCGCGAGGCGCGCCAGCAGTTCGTCGACCAGGCCGTTCATCCGCGATACCTCCGATTGCTCCAGGGCCATGCTGCCACGGTATAAATCCCGTCATGACCTTCACGCTGCTTGCCACGCCCTTTCGCCGCGCCTTCGCGGCCGCGTTGACCACCGTTCTGGGCCTCGTCGGCTGCGGCGGCCTTCCAGGATCGACGGGTTCCGTGCCCGGCCAGCTCAGCGATGCGACCGCGGCGCCGGCCCAGCGCGCCGGCGCCCTCCCCCGTCCCTCCAACGCCGGCACCGCGCGCGAGTACAAGCAGGACGCCGCGCGCCATATCTACGCGCGCAACGGCAACCGCATCTACGCCGGCAAGCTGCCGCCGCTGCTCTATGCCATCGGCACGCTCTCGGTCAGCCTCGACGCGAACGGCCGCGTGACCGGCATGAACTGGATGCGCGCGCCCAAGCACGCGCCCGAGGTGGTTGCCGAGATCGAGCGCACGGTGCTGGCGGCTGCGCCCTACCCGGCCGCCAGCCGCATCGGGAAGCTGACCTGGACGGACACCTGGCTGTGGGACAAGAGCGGGCATTTCCAGCTCGATACGCTGACCGAAGGACAGCTCTCGCAGTTTCAGGACCCGCGGTAGGTGGAGTAGCTCCACGGGCTGACCAGCAGCGGCACGTGGTAGTGCTGCTCGGCGTTCGCAACGCCGAAGTCCAGGGTCACGCGGTTCAGGAAGTTCGGCTCGGGCAGCGTCACGCCGCGTGACTTGAAATAGCCCGCCACGTCGAACACCAGGCGGTAGGTGCCCGTCTCCAGCGCGCCGTCGGCGTAGAGCGGGCCGTCGCTGCGCCCGTCCGCATTCAGCGTGAAGCGCCTGACCAGCGTGGCGCGGGCGTCCTCGCCGGTGCCGTCGGTGGTGTAAAGCGCGACCTCCATGCCCGCCGCGGGGCCGCCGTGCATGGTGTCGAGGACGTGGGTGCTGAGGCCCATGGTGATGCTCCTTCAAGGCATTGGGGAAATTCCGGTCGACAAAAGTGTATACACTTCTCGGCTTTGGGTCTATCATGAAAACCATGGATTCGACCACCACCCGCGCGATCGTCGATGCGCTCACCAAGGCCATCGTGGAGCACCGGCTGCAGCCGGGCAGCAAGCTGGCCGAGCAGAAGCTGGCCGATCACTTCGGCGTCTCGCGCACCCTGGTGCGGCAGGCGCTGTTCCAGCTTTCGCAGAACAAGCTGATCCGGCTGGAGCCCGCGCGCGGCGCCTTCGTGGCGGCGCCCGCGGTGGACGAGGCCAAGCAGGTCTTCGCCGTGCGCCGCATGCTGGAGGCCGAGATGACGCGCGAGTTCGTGCGCAACGTCACGCCGGCGAAGATCAAGGCGCTCAAGGAGCACGTGGCGCTCGAGAAGGCCGCGGTGTCGGGGGAAGACATCTCGGGCCGAACCGAGCTGCTGGGCGACTTCCATGTCCGCATGGCCGAGCTGATGGGCAACCAGGTGCTGGCGCAGATCCTCGGCGAGCTGATCTCGCGCTGTGCCCTCATCACGCTGATGTACCAGAGCGCGACGGCGGCCGAGCATTCCAACGACGAGCACGCCGACATCGTGAAGGCGCTGGCCGCGAAAGACGAGGAGCGCGCCGTGCGGCTGATGACCGAGCACCTGCAGAACGTCGAGGCCAACCTCGTTTTCGACCGCAAGGTTCCCACCCACGACATCTCGGTCGCCCTGGCCGCCTGAGAGCCCTTCCATGAGCACCATCTACGACACCACCCTGCCCTACCCGCGCGACCTGGCCGGCTACGGCCGCAACCCGCCCCATGCGCGATGGCCCGGCCGCGCGCGCATCGCGGTGCAGTTCGTCCTCAACTACGAGGAAGGCGGCGAGAACTGCGTGCTGCACGGCGACGCGGGCTCCGAGCAATTTCTGTCCGAGATGTTCAACCCGGCGAGCTTCCCGGACCGGCACATCAGCATGGAGGGCATCTACGAGTACGGCTCGCGTGCCGGCGTCTGGCGCATCCTGCGCGAGTTCGAGAAGCGCGGCCTGCCGCTCACCGTGTTCGGCGTCGGCATGGCGCTGGAGCGCCATCCCGAGCTCACGGCCGCCTTCAAGGAGCTGGGCCACGAGATCGCCTGCCACGGCTGGCGCTGGATCCACTACCAGAACATGGACGAAGCCGCCGAGCGCGAGCACATGCGCCTGGGCATGGAGGCGATCGAAAAGCTCACCGGCGAGCGCGCCTTGGGCTGGTACACCGGCCGCGACAGCCCCCGCACCCGCCGCCTCGTGGCCGACTACGGCGGCTTCGAGTACGACAGCGACTACTACGGCGACGACCTGCCCTTCTGGATGAAGGTGCAGAAGTCCGACGGCACGGTCGTGCCGCAGCTCATCGTGCCCTACACGCTCGACTGCAACGACATGCGCTTCGCGCTGCCCCAGGGCTACTCGCATGCCGACCCCTTCTTCCAGTACATGAAGGACAGCTTCGACGCGCTCTATGCCGAGGGCGACGAGGCCCCCAAGATGATGAGCATCGGCATGCATTGCCGCCTGCTCGGACGCCCCGGCCGCATCACGGCGCTGCAGCGCTTCCTGGACCACATCGCGAAGCACGATCGCGTATGGGTTTGCCGCCGGCTCGACATCGCGCGTCACTGGAAAGCGACGCATCCCCATGACCAGAAGGGAGCCTGACATGGCCCTGAGCATCGAACAACTGAACGCCGCCACGCCCGAGCAGGTCGCGGCCCTGCTCGACGGCACCTACGAGCACTCGCCGTGGATCGCGCAGCGCGCCGCCGCGGCGCGGCCCTTCCGCTCGCTCGCGCATCTCAAGCATGCGCTGGTGCAGGCGGTCTCCAAGGCCACGGACGAGGAGCAGCTGGGCCTGATCCGCGCCCACCCCGAGCTCGCGGGCAAGGCCATGGTCAGCAAGACGCTCACGGCCGAGTCGACCCACGAGCAGGGCAAGGCCGGCCTCACCGAATGCACACCCGAGGAGTTCGCGAAGATCCAGCAGCTCAACGCCGACTACAACGCGAAGTTCGGCTTTCCCTTCATCCTGGCGGTGCGCGGGCCGCGCGGCACGGGTCTTTCCAAGCGCGAGATCATCGACACCTTCGAGCGGCGGCTGCACCATCCCGCGGACTTCGAGCGCGGCGAGGCGCTGCGCAACATCCACCGCATCGCCGAGATCCGGCTGGACGACAAGTTCGGCGTGACGCCCGCGCTCGGCAACGACGTGTGGGACTGGCAGGAACAGCTGTCGCAGCACACCGATCCGGGCTATGCCGAGAAAGGCCAGCTCACCGTCACCTACCTGACCGAGGCGCACCGCGCCTGCGCGCAGCAGATCGCGGGCTGCATGCGCGAGGCCGGCTTCGACAGCGTCGAGATCGATGCGGTCGGCAACGTGGTGGGCCGTTACGAAGCCGAAGGCTTCGTTCCGGGGACCGGCGCGACGCCCGGCGCGAAGACCTTGCTCACCGGCTCGCATTACGACACGGTGCGCAACGGCGGCAAGTACGACGGCCGACTGGGCATCTTCGTGCCGATCGCCTGCGTCCGCGAGCTCAAGCGCCGGAACCGGCGCCTGCCCTACGGCTTCGAGGTGGTCGGCTTCGCGGAAGAGGAAGGCCAGCGCTACAAGGCCACCTTCCTCGGCTCGGGCGCGCTGACCGGCCACTTCGATCCGAAGTGGCTGGACCAGAAGGACGCCGACGGCATCACCATGCGCGAGGCGCGCGCGGTCGCCGGCCTGAAGGAGGAAGACATCCCGAAGCTGCAGCGCGACCCGTCCAGGTATCTGGGCTTCGTCGAAGTGCACATCGAGCAGGGCCCGGTACTGACCGAGCTCGACCTGCCGCTGGGCATCGTGACCTCGATCAACGGCGGCGTGCGCTACGTGGGCGAGGTGATCGGCATGGCCAGCCACGCCGGCACCACGCCGATGAACCGGCGCCGCGATGCCGCCGCCGCGGTGGCCGAGCTGATCCTCTTCGCCGAGCGGCGCGCCGCGAAGGACGGCGACTCGGTCGCCACCGTCGGCATGCTCGAAGTGCCCAGCGGCTCGATCAACGTGGTGCCGGGCCGCTGCACGTTCAGCCTGGACATGCGCGCGCCCAACAACCCGCAGCGCGACGCGCTGGCAGCCGACGTGATCGCCGAGCTCAGGGCCATCTGCGAGCGCCGCGGCGTGCGCTACACGCTGGAGGAAAGCATGAAGGCGTCGGCCGCGCCCAGCGCGCCGGCCTGGCAGCAGCGCTGGGAGCGGGCGGTCGACACGCTGGGCGTGCCGCTCTACCGCATGCCCAGCGGCGCCGGCCACGACGCGATGAAGCTGCACGAAGTGATGCCGCAGGCCATGCTCTTCGTGCGCGGCATCAATTCGGGCATCAGCCACAACCCGCTCGAATCGAGCACCAACAACGACATGCAATTGGCGGTGGAAGCCTTCCAATTGCTGCTCGACAACCTGGCCAACGAGAAGGCGCACTGACATGACGACGACCACCGACTACGACAAGCTCGACGCCTGGATCGATGCCAACTTCGACGAGGAGGTGCGCTTCCTCCAGCAGATGGTGCGCGTGCCCACCGACACGCCGCCCGGCAACAACGCGCCGCATGCCGAGCGCACCGCCGAGCTGCTCGAGACCTTCGGCTTCGTGGCCGAGAAGCACCCGGTGCCGGCGCAGGAGGTGAAGGACTACGGCCTCGAATCGATCACCAACCTGATCGTGCGGCGCAAGTACGGCGCCAGCGGTCCCACGGTGGCGCTGAATGCGCACGGCGACGTGGTGCCGCCGGGCGAAGGCTGGACGCACGATCCCTACGGCGGCGAGATCGAGGACGGCCGCCTCTACGGCCGCGCCGCGGCGGTGAGCAAGAGCGACTTCGCGACCTTCACCTTCGCGCTGCGCGCCCTCGAGGCGGTGGCGAAGCCGGCGAAGGGCAGCGTCGAGCTGCACTTCACCTACGACGAGGAGTTCGGCGGCCTGCTGGGCCCGGGCTGGCTGCTCAAGAACGGCCTGACCAAGCCCGACCTGATGATCGCGGCCGGCTTCAGCTACGAAGTGGTGACGGCGCACAACGGCTGCCTGCAGATGGAGGTGACGGTACACGGCAAGATGGCCCATGCGGCCGTGCCCACCACCGGCGTCGACGCGCTGCAGGGCGCGGTGCATGTCCTCAACGCGCTCTATGCGCAGAACACGCTCTACCAGCAGGTCACGTCGAAGGTCGAGGGCATCACGCACCCCTACCTCAACGTGGGCCGCATCGAGGGCGGCACCAACACCAACGTCGTGCCCGGCAAGGTGGTCTTCAAGCTCGACCGCCGCATGATCCCCGAAGAGCATCCGGCCGAGGTCGAGGCCACCATCCGCCGGGTGATCACCGACGCCGCGGCGCAGTTGCCGGGCATCACCGTGGAGATCAAGCGCCTGCTGCTGGCCAATTCGATGAGGCCGCTGCCGGGCAACAAGCCGCTGGTGGAGGCGATCCAGAAGCACGGACACCAGGTCTTTGGCGAGCCGATCAAGGCC
This sequence comes from Variovorax sp., assembly GCA_035250605.1. Lineage (GTDB taxonomy): Bacteria > Pseudomonadota > Gammaproteobacteria > Burkholderiales > Burkholderiaceae_C > Variovorax. The sequence goes on from DATFFA010000263.1 coordinate 14,386, forward strand.
ATGGGCACGCCGCTTTACACCGACGTTCGGCTCTACGGCGAGGCCGGCATTCCCGGCGTGATCTACGGCGCCGGGCCGCGCAGCGTGCTGGAGTCGCATGCCAAGCGCAGCGACGAGCGCGTGGTGCTGGAAGACCTGCGGCGTGCGACCAAGGTGATTGCGCGCACCCTGCGCGATCTGCTGGGCTGAGTTCTTCGCCGCGCGAGCGCTTCCCGCAAGGTCCTGAACCCCGCTCAGTGAAGGGCGGCGGCCTCCATCGGCGGCGCCGTCAGGTGCTGGATGAAGCTGGTCAGCGCCTCCACCTTCGGGATGCGGATGTCGCGCCGCCCCTTCTCGATGAAGTGGATCACGTCGCAACGCGCCAGCCTGGACAGCGCGCGGCTCACGGACTCCAGGGTCATGCCGAGGTAGTTGCCGATCTCGGCGCGGGTCATGTGCAGGGTGATCTGGTCGGTGCGCAGGCCGCGCTGCGCGAGCGCCTCGGTCCAGTAGCGCAGGAAGCCGGCCACGCGGGCGTCGGCGGGC
>DATFFA010000264.1:0-4132 GCA_035250605.1 Variovorax sp.
TTCTTATGGCTGTTCATCCGGTGGGATTCCTCTGCGATCCTGAAGCGTGGTAACTCCAGTTTCCCAGACCCATCCGGGTGAACAACCTATTGAAACATCACACCTAGCGCACGCTCTGCGCCTCGCGCAAGGCGCCGAGGAAGGTGCGCCGCCACCAGTGCACGTCGTGCGCGCGGATGTGCGACAGCAGCATCTGGTGGCGCTCGCGGCGCTCTTCCAGCGGCATCTGCAGCGCCTGCTGCACCGTCTCGGCCGTGCCGTGGGTGTCGTAGGGGTTGACCAGCAGGGCTTCCTTCAGCTGCTCGGCCGCGCCGGCGAAGCGCGACAGCACGAGCACGCCCGGATCGGCCGGGTCCTGGGCCGCGATGTATTCCTTGGCCACCAGGTTCATGCCGTCGCGCAGGGGCGTCACCAACCCGACCGCCGCCGCGCGGCACAGGCCCGGCACGCGCTTGCGCGCCACCATGCGGTGGATGTAGCGCACCGGCATCCAGTCGAGCTCGCCGTAGTCGCCGTTGATGGCGCCGCAAAGCGACTCGAGTTCGCGCCGGATGTCGGCGTAGGCATCCACCGTTTCGCGGGTGGGCGAGGCGATCTGGATCAGCGTCGCGCTGCGGCGGTTCTCGGGGTAGTTGGCGAGCAGCTCGCGGAAGGAGCGCACCCGGTTCGGGATGCCTTTGGAATAGTCCAGCCGGTCGATGCCCAGCAGCAGTCGCCGGCTGGAGTATTCGCGCCGCATGGTCTCGAACATGTCGCGCGATTCCTTGGCGTGCGTGAGCGCCGCGAACTCGTCGACGTCGATGCCGATCGGGAAGGCGCCGCAGCGCACCGTCTGGCCGTAGGCGCGGTACAGGTCGCGGCCCACGAACTCGCCGTTGGCCTCGTTGCGCACGTACTGCTCGAAGTGCTGCACGTCCTGGCGGGCCTGGAAGCCGATCAGGTCGTAGGCGAACAGCGAGCGCATCAGCCACTCGTGCTGCGGGATCGCCGCCATGATGATGTGCGGCGGCAGCGGGATGTGCAGGAAGAAGCCGATGCGCTGGCGGCAGCCCATGCCGCGCAGCTCGGCCGCCAGCGGGATCAGGTGGTAGTCGTGGATCCAGATGATGTCGTCCTGCTTCAGGAGCGGCAGCACCTTGCGCGCGAACAGCTGATTCACGCGCCGGTAGCCGCCGATGAAGCCGGCATCGAAGTTCGCCAGGTCCAGCCGGTCGTGGAACACCGGCCACAGCACGTCGTTGCTGTAGCCCAGGTAGTAGCTGTCGTGGTCCTCGCGGCTCAGGTCGATGGTGGCGAGCGTGACCTTGCCGGCCTGCTGGATGCGCAGCTCGCCTTCGCCGGTGGGGCCGTCCTCGACGATGTTGCCGCTCCACCCGAACCAGAGGCCGCCGGTCTGCTGAAGGCTCTCGCCGAGGGCGACGGCCAGGCCGCCCGCGGCGGGCTTGCGGGGGTCGGCGATGCGATTGGAAATGACGACGAGACGACTCATGAGCTCCTTGTTCTTCTCGCGCTCAGATGCACGAGTCCCACGGCGCCGACAGGCGCACCGCCGCGTTGATGATGCCGACCATCGAATAGGTCTGCGGGAAGTTGCCCCACATCTCGCCGGTGACCGGATGGGTGTCCTCCGACAGCAGGCCCAGCGGATTGCGCGCGGCCAGCATGGTCTCGAAGATCTGGCGCGCCTCGGCCTTGCGCCCGATCTTGGCCAAGGCATCGATGCGCCAGAAGGTGCAGATGTTGAAGGCGGTCTCGGGCTTGCCGAAGTCGTCGGCCGCCTCGTAGCGGCGCATGTAGGGGCCGTCGCACAGCGACTTTTCCATCGCGTCGACGGTGGAGATGAAGCGCGGATCGCGCGCGTCGATCAGGCCGACTTCGGTCATCAGCAGGATGCTGGCGTCGAGCTCGTGCCCGCCGAAGCTCTCGGCAAAGGCCTGCCGCTCCTCGCACCAGGACTTGGCGAGGATCTCCTCGCGCATGCGCGAGGAATGGTCGTGCCAGTAGGCCGCGCGCTCCGGCAGCCCCAGCGCGCGCGCCACCTTGGCGAGCCGGTCGCAGGCCGCCCAGCTCATCAGCGCCGAACTGGTGTGCACGCGGGCGCGCGTGCGCAGCTCCCACATGCCGGCATCGGGCGTGCCGTAGACGCGGATCGCCTGCTCGCCCACCGCCTCCAGGTGCGGAAACTCCGCCACGCCGCCGCGGCTGAGCAGCCGATGGTCGTGGAAGGCCTGCGAAGCGCCCAGCACGATGTTGCCGTAGACGTCGTGCTGGAAATGCTCCTGCGCCTGGTTGCCCACCCGCACCGGGCCCATGCCGCGGTAGCCGGTCAGGCCCTCGACGAAGGACTCGGGCAGCTCGCGCTCCAGGCCGATGCCGTAGAGCGGCTGGATGTGCTGGCCGTGCGAGCCGATCACCACGTTGGCCAGCCAGCGCAGGTAGTCCTCCATGGTGCCGACCTCGGACAGGCTGTTGAGCGCCCGCACCACGAAGAAGGCATCGCGCAGCCAGCAGAAGCGGTAGTCCCAGTTGCGCTGGCTGCCCGGCGCTTCGGGGATGCTGGTGGTCATGGCGGCCACGATGGCGCCCGTGTCCTCGTAAAGGGACATCTTGAGCGTGATGGCGGCACGGATCACCGCGTCCTGCCACTCGAAGGGAATCGCGAGCCGCTTGCTCCAGGTGCGCCAGTAGGCGATGGTCTCCTGCTCGAAGTGGCGTGCCGTGTCGGCGATGCCGTCCATCAGCGTCTCGTCGGCGCCGAGCACGAAATTGTGCTCGCGCGACAGCACGAAGGGCTGCTTCGAGAGCACGTGCGAGACCGGGGCGTCCATGTTGAGGCGCAGCGCGAAGTCCGGCCCCACGTAGCGGATGTGGTTGCTGCCGCGCGTGATCTGCGGGGGCGTGCTGCCCCACTGGAAGCGCGGCACCAGCGAGACGCGGATGCGCGGCGTCCCCTGGATGGGCTTCACCCGGCGCACCATGGTGAGCGGCCGGAAGTAGCGCGAGCGGCTGTGGAAGCGCGGCGCGAAGTCGGTGATTTCCAGGCCCTGTCCCGCGCTGTCGAAGAGCTGGGTGCGCAGCACGGCGGTGTTCGGCTCGTACCACTGCTTGCTGGAAGCGAAATCCTCGATCTCGATGGCCCAGGCGCTGGCATCCTCGCCGGTGTGGAGCAGGGCGTTGAACACCGGCTCGCCGTCGAAGCGCGGCAAGCAGCACCAGACCACACGGCCGCGCGCGTCGATGAGCGCGCTGTAGGAGCAGTTCCCGATCACGCCGAGGTTGAGCGAGGGCTCCGCGGGCGGGCCGAAGCCGCCGCGCGCGGCCGGCCGGGTGACGGCTTCCGGGTGGGCTGCCGGCTTGTCGCTGGCGCTGGCGGCGCCTGCGATCGAGTCGCCGGCCCGGCTTTCCTGCTCCTGTTCTTCCTCCGTCGTGGTGACCTCTTGGGGGTTTTTCGTCATGCGGGTTTTCCTTTGGAATCGGATGGCGATTCGGCCAGCAGTTTGCGTGCCTCGACCAGCCATTCGAACACGGCGAGCGGCGAATCCAGCCGGTGCAGCGCCTGGCTGGGGCCCGATCCGACCTTGATCGCCACGCCGCCGCGCGGCTGCACCACTGCAAAGCCGCTTTCGTCGGTGGTGTCGTCGCCGGCGAAGACCGGCGTGCGGCCGACGAAGGGCGCCTCCCGCATGAAGGCGTCGATCGCGATGCCCTTGTTGATGCCTGAGGGCTTGACCTCGAACACGAACTTGCCGTGCATCAGCTCCAGCTGCGGCTGGTCGGTGATGGTGCGCAGCAGCGCATCGCGGCACACCGCTTCCAGCTGGGGCGCGAGCCGGTAGTGCAAGGCGATGGCCGCGTGCTTGCGCTCCACCAGCAGGCCCTCGTAGACGCGGGCCAGCTCGTTGGCGGTGTCCAGCACGTCGGTGAGATCGGGCGGTCGTGCTTCCTGCATATCCCCTTCGGCACTGCGGCGCTGCACGCCGTGCTCGCCCGCGGCCGGCAGGCGAAGGGGGGCGAGGAAGCGGTCCAGCACGTCGATCTGCCGGCCCGACACCACTGCCAGCGCCCCGCCGAGCAGATCGCGCAGGTCGCTGAGCAGCGGGACCAGTGCGCTGGGGACCTCGATCGCCTCGGG
>DATFFA010000265.1:0-12681 GCA_035250605.1 Variovorax sp.
GGTGCCGATCTCCATCATGCTGTGGCCCGACAACGAGGTGAGCATCGTCTTCATCACCTTCATCGGCGCGTTCTTTCCGATCCTGCTCAACACCATCAGCGGCGTGCAGGCGGTGGACGGCGTGCTGCTGCGCGCGAGCCAATGCCTGGGCGCACGGGAGCGCCAGATCATGTGGTATGTGGTGCTTCCCGGCGCCGCGCCGCAGATCTTCACCGGCCTGGCCGTCGGCATGGGGGTGGCCTGGGTCTCGCTGATCGCCGCGGAGATGATCTCCGGCCAGTTCGGCATCGGCTACTTCACCTGGGAAGCCTATTCGCTGATCTCCTACCCCGAGATCGTGCTGGGCATGATCACCATCGGCGTGCTGGGCCTGCTGTGCAGCGGACTGATCCGCTTCGTCGGCAAGTCGATGATGCCCTGGGTCGGCTACGGCGCGCGCACAGGGAGCGTTCAATGAGCGCCGCCCGGCCGCCCGAAGGCGCTCGCACCGCAGCGCGCAGCGCGGAGGTAATGAGCGCCGCCGACACCCCCCGCAACGGGCACGTGCAGATTCGCGACGTCTCGGTGCGCTTCGGTGCCCAGGGTCGGATGATCGAAGCCGCGAGCCGCGTGTCGCTGGAAGTCAAGCCCGGCGAGTTCGTCAGCGTCATCGGCCCGTCGGGCTGCGGCAAGTCCACGCTGCTGAACATCGTGGCCGGGTTCATCCGGCCCAGCGACGGCCAAGCCCTGCTCGACGACAAGCCCATCGGCGGGCCCGGTGCGGACCGCGGCGTGGTGTTCCAGCAGTATTCCCTGTTCCCCTGGATGACCGTGCGCAAGAACGTCGAGTTCGGGCTGAAGATGCAGGGCCTGGGCCGGAACCAGCGCGAATCGGCGGCGCGCTCGCTGCTCGGCATGACCGGCCTGCTCTCGTTCGAGAACCACTACCCGGACCAGCTGTCGGGCGGCATGAAGCAGCGCGTGGGGATCGTGCGCGCGCTGGCGACCAGCCCGCAGGTGCTGCTCATGGACGAGCCTTTCGGCGCGCTCGATTCGCAAACGCGCGCGGTGATGCAGGAAATCCTCACCAACATGTGGCAACAGCTGCAGTTGTCGGTGCTGTTCATCACGCACGACATCGAGGAAGCGATCTTTCTCTCCGAGAAGGTCTATGTGATGACGGCGCGTCCGGGACGCATCAAGGCCGAGGTCCCCATTCCGCTGCCGCGCCCGCGCACACCGGAGATGACGGCTTCACCCACCTTCCAGGCGCTCGTGCGGCAGCTCAAGGCCTTGATCCGCGAAGAGAGCCTGGCCGCCATGGGCGGCGAGCTCGGCAACGGCGGGCTGCAGGGCATGGACCACCACTTCGGCCGGGACGGGATGAAGGCGCTGACATGAGCGAAGCGCCACCTCCACTCGAGACGCATGCATTTCCGATCGAGATCGTCGACCATCAGGCCAGCGGCGTGCTCGAGCTGCGCTGGCAGGACGGGAGCGCGAGCCGGCTGCCGCACGGCCTGCTGCGCGCGCGCTGCCGTTGCGCCGCTTGCGAACAGGCGCACCGCGAGCGTGGCAGCCATCCCGAAGCCGCGTCGTCGATCCGCCTCGCGGCGATCCACGCCGTGTCGGACAAGGGCCTGAACCTCGCCTTTTCCGACGGGCACGGGCGCGGCATCTTTCCCTGGGCCTATCTGCGCGAGCTCGGCCTTTCCGCAACTTCCTGATCACTTTCCGATGTCCCAACTCGCCACCGAACGCGTGCTGCATGTCCACCACTGGAACGACACGCTCTTCTCGTTTCGCACCACCCGCGATCCCGGATTGCGTTTCCGCAACGGACATTTCGTGATGCTCGGCCTGCCGGTGGAAGGCAAGCCGCTGATGCGCGCCTACAGCGTCGCGAGCGCGAACCACGACGAGCATCTCGAGTTCTTCAGCATCAAGGTGTCGAACGGCCCGCTGACTTCGCGCCTGCAGCACCTGCAACCGGGCGACGAGGTGATCGTCGGACGCAAGCCCGTCGGCAGCCTGGTGCTGGACGACCTGCGGCCCGGCCGCCATCTCTACCTGCTGTCCACGGGCACCGGCCTGGCGCCGTTCATCAGCATCATTCAGGACCCCGACACCTACGAGCGCTTCGAGAAGGTGGTGCTGATCCACGGCGTGCGGCAGGTCAGCGAGCTGGCCTACGCGCGCTTCATCGAGCAGGAGCTGCCGGACAACGAGTACATCGGCGAGATGGTGCGCGACAAGCTGGTCTACTACCCCACGGTCACGCGCGAGCCCTTCCGCCACCAGGGCCGGCTCACCGAGATCATCGAATCGGGCCGGCTGTTCGAAGACATCGGGCTGCCGCCGCTCGACCCCGCACTCGACCGCGCCATGATCTGCGGCAGCGCCGCGATGCTGGCCGACAGCTGCAAGCTGCTCGATGCGCGCGGATTCCGCATCAGCCCGCGCCAGGGCGAGCTCGGCGACTACGTGATCGAACGCGCCTTCGTCGAAAAATAGCTTCGCGCAAGGGCGCGCCGGCCAAGTGAGCGGATTACCTCACGCGCCCTCGCCGCACGAGATTGACGATCGCGAGCAAGATGACAGCGCCGATCAGCGAGGCGATGAGTCCTCGCACGCTGAAGTCGTTCTGATTGACGGTGCCGGCGCCGAGAAGTGGCGCGATGAGCCAGCCGCCGATCACCGATCCGACGACGCCCACCACGACATTGAGGATGACGCCCTGCTGGGCATCCGTCTTCATCATCATGCTTGCGACCCAGCCGATGAGGCCGCCAACGATCAGCCAGACAACGATGTTCATCTTGCTCTCCAGGTGTGTTGGGATCAGCGGCGGCTGCGCATGGCCGTGACCAGGAGCGCGCCGAGGATCGCGCCGCCTGCGGCTGCAATCGCCACGGCCCGGCCGGGTTGCTCGGACACATACTGGGTGCCCTGGTCGGCGACCCTGCCCACCTGTTCCTTCGCTGCGCTCAACCGCTTGCCGGCGGCATTGACGGCGTTTTGCGCGTACTCCTTCCCGGAGTCGATCACCTGGCGCGCTGCCTGACTCGCAAGCTCTGAAGCATTGGCCCTTCTCTCTTCAGCGCTTTGACCGGATTGCGCCGAACCTGTCGTCGAGGATTCGAAAGGGGAGATCTCCATGGCAGCTCCTTAGATGAAATAGATGGGACACGACAGTCTTGCGACCTGCCAAGCGTTGATACGACAGCGCACACCGGGGCACTCGTCGGCGCTCGGCCGCATCCCGTGTAGGGCGGCGGCGCACGAAACGAACGGCAGAGAGTCGCGTGACGGCCGCGGCAGAGCTTCAGCGGGCACGTCGGCCGCGCGGCCTCGACCGCCGGCTCATCAATGAAAGGAGACAGCAGCGCACCGAGGGTGCCTACACGCATGCGCCGGCCGTCGATGGAGATTGCACCCTCACGGCTCGACGCCCTTCCAGGAAACCAGGAACTGCCGCCACCCAGGCGAAAGGAAAAGAACGATGCTCGCCATGAACTACCGGGGCCCGTACCGCGTGCGGGCCGCCTACAAGCCGGACCCCGCGATCGAGCATCCCAACGATGCCATCGTGCAGGTCCTGCGATCCTGCATCTGCGGGTCGGACCTGCACCTCTACCACGGCCTCGTGCCGGACACCCGCGTCGGCACGACCTTCGGCCATGAGTTCGTCGGCACGGTGGTGGACATCGGCAGCTCGGTGCAGAACCTCAAGGTCGGCGACCGCGTGCTGGTGCCCTTCAACATCTTCTGCGGCAGCTGCTTCTTCTGCCAGCGGGAGCTGTACGGCAACTGTCACAACACCAATCCGCAGGCCACGGCCGTGGGCGGCATCTTCGGCTATTCGCACACCGCGGGCGGCTACGACGGCGGCCAGGCGCAGTACGTTCGCGTGCCGCTGGCGGACGTCGGCCCGACCCGCATCCCCGACGACCTGCTGCTGGAGGACGCGGTCATGCTCACGGACGCCTACCCCACCGGCTACCAGGCGGCCGAGATGGGGGAGATCGAACAGGGCGACACCGTTGTCATCTTCGGCGTTGGGCCCATCGGCATCTTCGCGGCGAAGTCGGCGTGGCTGCTCGGTGCGGGGCGGGTGATCGTGGTGGACCAGCTGGAGTACCGGCTGGACTTCGCCAGGCAATTCGCCCAGTGCGAAACCCTCGACTTCAAGACGGTCGACGACATGGCCATTCACATCAAGAAGATGACGGACGGGCTGGGTGCCGACGTCTGCATCGATTGCGTGGGCTGCGAGGCGGCCGGCAGCGCCTTGCAGCATCTCACGGGCGTGAAGCTCAAGATGCAGGCGGGTGCCGCCACCGTGCTGCACTGGGCGATCAACTCGGTGCGCAAGGGCGGCGTGGTCTCCATCGTGGGGGTGTACGGGCCGACCTTCAACGCGGTGCCCATCGGCAACGCAGTCAACAAGGGGCTGACCCTGCGCATGAACCAGGCGAGCGTCAAACGGCACCTGCCGCGGCTCATCGAGCACATCCGGGCGCATCGCATCGAGCCCCATCGCGTCATCACGCATCGCATGCCGCTGGAGGAGGTGGCCGACGCCTACCACCTGTTCTCGAGCAAGCTCGACGGCTGCATCAAGACAGTGCTGATCCCGCCGGGCGTCCCGGCCTGAGCGATCGCTGGAGCTGCCATGGACACGCCGAACAAGTACGCACACATCATCGGCTGGGGTGCCGATCTCGACCACGCCGACCGGCCCGCTTATCCCAAGGAGCGCGTGCCGGCGCGCCTCGAAGGGGTCCACTGGGACCAGCCGGAACAGCAGGCCGAGCGGGTGGAGGTGTTCTGTTCCACCGAGCGGCCGGGCATCACGCCGGTCTTCGGCTCCACCTGCCCGCCGCGCTGGCTGAGCGGAAGGCTGCGCCGCCTCGCCTTCCGCTACAGCGAGAACGATCTTCGCCACTGGTTGCTGCTCTTGATGGCCGACCGCGTGGATGTCGGCGAAGGCCTGGTGGAGGATCTCGCGCGCGGCCACGTGCCCAATGTGTACGCGGAGATGGGGGGCGCCGCGGAGCTCAAGCACAACCCGATGGGGGCGGTGCGCAAGGCAGCGGTCGTGGCAGCCGTGCTCGGCCTGGTCTACCTGCGCATGCGGAAACGGCGCCGGGTCTGAGCATCGGCCGCGCCTCCGCGGAAGGCGCGACGCATCGGCGGCGTGCGCTCCTGACAAGCAGGACAGAAACGTTATATTGCGTTACCGTCACTGCCACCGCACCGCCACTGCCCGCATGGACAACGACGAGGTCAAACAGCTGCTCGTACGCATCGGCCGCGAAGACCAGGCGGCGTTTCGCCAGCTGTACAAGGCGTTCAGCCAAAGGGTTTACGCCTACGTCCTCAACATGCTGAACGACCATGCGCGGGCCGAGGAGGTCCTGGTCGACACGCTCTACGAGGTCTGGCGCCACCCCGAGCGCTTTCGGGGCGATTCGCAGTTTTCCACGTGGCTCATCGGGATCGCGCGCCGAAAGGCATTGATGGTCTACCGTGCGCGCCGGCCCGACGAGGTGCACGCGGATCTCGACGACATCGCCGAAACCACCGCCTCCGAGACGCCCGACGGCTACGCCGAGCTGGCGCAAAAGCAACGGCGCGAAGGCGTGCAGCACTGCATGGGCAAGCTCTCGGACGAGCACCGCGAATGCATGCACCTGGTGTTCTACGAGGGCATGGGCCTGGCCGAAGTGGCCGAAATCCAGAACTGCCCGGAAGGCACCGTCAAGACGCGCCTCTTCCACGCCCGCCAGAAGATCAAGAAATGCCTGGAGTCCCTGCTGCGCAGCGAAGGAGGTGCCGCCAGTGCCAAAGGCGCGCTCGCCTCCTGAAGCTTGCGGCGCCCCCGGCATGCGCGCAAAAATAATCTGAACCATCCGCCGGGCCCGTGCAACCCAGAGGCCACACGGGAAAGTCCCGTGCAGGTCGATCGGGGTCTTGTTGCGGTGGGTTGAGCACTATATTGCGTGTTCTCGCCACAGTCGCCGCTGGCATGGACGACGATCGCGTCACTCACGGGCTCCTGGGAGCCGAAGGATTCTTGGTGGTCACCATGGTCGAGATCATTTCATCGTTGCCGCACCGCAAGGCTGCGACCTTTGCCGCGGGAGCACAGGCATCATGAACAACAAGCGCTTCGAAGAACTGCTCCCCTGGTATGCCAATGGCTCGCTGGGGGCGGAAGACCGGGCCTGGGTCGACGCCTACCTGGCACAGAACCCCGAGGCCCGCAGCGAGCTGGACTGGTACCGCTCCCTGCAGATGCGCGTACGGGAAAGCGCTCCGGCCGTGCCGGCGACGATCGGCCTGGCGCGCGCCATGCGACTGATCCAGGGCGACCGTCCGACGCTGGCCGAGCGCATCGGCGCCTTCTTCGGCAACCTCGGCATGCGCCCGAGCTTCGCGATCGCCGGCCTGGCGCTCGTGGCCGTGCAGGGCGGCGTGATCCTGAACCTGCTGGGCAACGTGCGGGAGAGCGAGAACGAGATCCGCGCGCTGAACGCCGTCCGCGTCACCGAAGCGCCGATGCTGAAGATCAGCTTCGCGCCCGACGCCAGGGAGGCCGACATCCGCCTGCTGATGGTCCAGATCCAGGGCGAGCTGGCCGGCGGCCCGGGCCAGCTCGGCGACTACTACCTGCGGGTGCCGGCCGGCACCGAATCGGCGGCGCTCGCCAAGGTGCAGGCCGCCCCCATCGTCCAGACCGCCTCGCTGTCGCCCGGCGTGCCGCCTCGGGAGTAGCTGCCATGGCCCTGCTGCCCACCCGCCGTATGCTGCTGCGCTGCGCATTGGGCGCCGCGGCACTGCCTTTGACGCCCGCCATGAGCGGCGCTGCCCACGCCGGCAACGCCGAGTCGCGCATCGCCCTGGTGATCGGCAACGGCGCGTACCGCGCGGCCCCGCTGAAAAACCCGACCGGCGATGCCGCCGCCGTCGCGGCGGCGCTGCGCGGCCTCGGCTACGACGTGACGCTGCGCCAGAACACGCGGCTGCCGGAACTGATCGAGTCCCTGCGCGAGTTTTCGCTGCGCGCTCCCAAGGCCGCGGTCCGGATGCTGTTCTATGCCGGCCACGGCGTCCAGGTGAAGGGCCGCAACTACCTGGTGCCGATCGACGCCGACCCGCAGACCGAAGAGGAAATCCAGCGCCAGAGCGCGGACGTCGGCGAGTTCGTCGACCGGCTCAGCGCGATCCGCACCGGCATCAACATCGTGGTGCTCGACGCCTGCCGCGTGAACCCCTTCGCCGGCGGCGTCATCGTCGGCCCCGACGGACGGCGCCTGAAATTCCGCGGGGCGACGCCGGGCGGCCTGGCGACGCTCGATGCGCCGGTGGGCACCCTGGTCGCCTTCTCGACCGCACCCAATGGCGTGGCGCTGGACGGCGCCAGCGGCAAGCACAGCGTCTATGCCCGCCATCTGCTGGCCAACCTGCCGACGCCGGGGCTGCAGATCGAGCAGCTCTTCAAGCGGGTGCGCATCGGCGTGGCCGAAGATACCGGCCGCGCGCAGGTGCCCTGGGAGTCCTCGAGCCTCACGGCCGACTTCTGCTTCAAATCGGACGACAAGGGCCGCTGCGGGTAAGCCCCGCTACGCGTGGTCGTCCAGGAAGCGCGCCAGGTCGCGCGCGAAGCGCAGCGGCTCGCTCACATGCGGCGAATGGCCGGCCCGCGGGTACACCGAGATCTGCGCATGCTTGACCGTGTCGCGATACCAGGCATCGAGCGGCAGGCCGGCGTAATGCGGGCTGCGCGCCCCCAGCACGACCAGCAGCGGCGCATCGAGGCGCGACAGCGAAGCGCGGAAGTCCGCCTGCGCCATCGACTCTGCGAGGTCGAGCAGCGGCCGGATGTCGATGCTCCCCAGGCGCCGGCGCAGCATGCGCCCGAGCGGCGCCTCCACGCCCAGCTGGCGCCGCAGCCAGGCGCCGCCGATCGCACCGACCTCGTTCAGCAGCGTCTCGGCCAGATCCTGGCGCGCCCCGGCGATCAGCCCCGAGAGCATCGTCGCGCTGCAGCCGCCGAACAGCCCCAGGCGCCAGCCGTCGTCGGTCACGATGCGCGGCGACTGGTCGACCAGCGCCACCGCCGCGACGCGCTGCGTGCCGTACGAATGGAGGTACTGCATCACCGCCAGCGCACCCATGGAGTGCCCGACGATCGCCGAGCGCTGCAGCCCGAAGTGATCGAGCATCTCGGCCAGGTCGGTCGCCAGCCGCGCCAGCGTGATGCTGCCGCGCACCGGCCTGCAGCTGCCATGGCCGCGCGCGTCCCAGGCGAGCACGCAACGGTGCCGCGCGAGCCGCCGCGCCACCGGCATCCAGTCGCGATGCGAGCACCCCACCCCGTGCACCAGCACCAGCGGCGGTCCCTTGCCGAGCACGTACACGGGCACCACCTGGCCATCGCCGGCAGTGAAGCTGTCGTAGTCGCCGGTGGCGGGCGCGCCGAGGCTCACCAGCCCGAGATTGCGCAGCGCGTTCCAGGTGCCGCGCAGGCCTGTCAGGCGTGGCGCGTGGGGAGGCGGTTCAGGCGGGGCGCCGTCGAGCATGGCGGGCAATCCTACGCTGGCGCGCAGCCGGCCCGAAATCGGCTCGAACCCTTCTTGGAAAAGCCGCTGCAAATCCTTTGAACCGTTTCCGAAACGGCCGCAACCCATGGAGCGGGAAGGCAGGCAAATCGGCAAGCCCCACCACTAAACCCTCGTCCCTCACTCTCAGGAGATCATCATGCAAATCGTTCGCAAAGCTTCCGTCCTTGTCGCCCTCGGTCTGGTCTTCGGCGGCGCCATGGCCGGCGAAATCACGGGGTCCACCGTGCTGTCCACCGGCGCCGTCAACACTTCGGCCGGCTTCCTGTCCACGGCGCGCCAGAACATCGGCGTGGCCGAGCAGAACGGCAAGATCACCAACAGCACCGTCATCGTCAACGGCGCCAACAACACCGCCGCGGGCTTCCTGTCGACGGCGACGCAAAGCGTCGGCCGTGCCACGCAAAACGGCAAGATCACCAACAGCACGGTCATCGGTAACGGCCTGAACAACGTGGCTGCCGGCTTCCTCAGCACGGCCACGCAGGAAGTGGGTTTCGCCAAGGACAGCGGCGAGGTCGTGAACTCGACAGTCATCGCCAACGGCGCCAGCAACACGGCCGCCGGCTTCCTGTCGACGGCTCGCCAGCAGATCGGCGGCGCGCAAGGCAACGGCAAGCTGACGAACTCGACCGTCATCGCCTCGGGCTCGGTCAACACCGCCGCCGGCTTCCTGTCCACCGCCGACCAAAGCATCGGCGTTGCCAAGTAAGCCGCTGCCGGGCAAGGCCCGGTTTCAGCCCTCGACCCGACCCGCCCGCGCGCCCGCGCCGGCGGGTCTTTTCTTTGCGGCAGCCCGAGCGCCGTCCTTTTGCTGCGAACGCAAATTCGCTTGAACCGATTGCGAGGCCGCCGCAACCCATGGAGCGGATGGCAAGCAATGGCAAGCCACCACCCCAACCCCGCAACCCTTCAGGAGAATCACCATGAAAGCCGCTCCCAAACTTTCCGTCCTCGCCGCGCTCGGCCTCGTCTTCGGTGCCGCCATGGCCGGCGAGATCACCGACTCCGGCGTGTTCTCCACCGGCGCCGTCAACACCTCGGCCGGCTTCCTGTCCACCGCGCGCCAGAACGTCGGCGTGGCCGAGCAGAACGGCAAGATCCGCAACACGGCCGTGATCGTCAACGGCGCCGTGAACACCTCGGCCGGCTTCCTGTCGACGGCCAACCAGAGCATCGCCCGCGCCACCCAGAACGGCCAGATCAGCCAGACCGCCATCGTCGCCCAGGGCGTGAACAACAGCGCCGCCGGTTTCCTGAGCACCGCCAACCAGGAAGTGGGCTTCGCCAAGGACGACGGCAAGGTGCAGAGCAGCTTCGTCGGCGCCACCGGCGTGAGCAACGTGGCCGGCGGCTTCCTGTCCACGGCGCGCCAGCAGATCGGCGGCGCGCAAGGCAGCGGCAAGCTGACGAACTCGACGGTGCTCGCCACCGCCCAAGTCAACACCGCCGCGGGCTTCCTGTCCACCGCCGACCAGAGCGTCGGCGTCGCGAAGTAGGACCTCGTCCTTCTTCCTTCCCTGCGCCGGCGACTCCCCGCCGGCGCGCTTTCCCACCCAGGAGACCACCATGAATGCAAGCCTCGCCCTCACCGCCCGCATCGTCCTCGCCGCCGTCACGCTGGGCGCCGGCGCCCACGCATTCGCAGGGCAGGAGCTGATGGGCGTCGACACGCGCTTCCGCGCCAAGATCGCCAAGGAAAAGATCCGCATCGCCGCCCAGGAGCGCAAGGCCGACGAGCAGGGAAAGTCACAGGGAAACTCCTCGGACTCCAGCACCTGCGGGAGTCAGAACATCGGCAACATCGACACCGGCGGGCGCATCGGCGCCGGGCCGCGCGAGGTCTTCGTATTCGCCCCCAACGCGATCAACATCGTCGGCCGCGGCGGGTGCCGCTGAGCACAACGTCCCGTCCAAGGGAGATGACATGAAACCGCCCAAAGCCGCGCGCCTTCTCGCGCTTTCCGCCACCCTCGCCGCCCTGGCCGGTTGCCAGACGCTCGAGGTCAAGCAGCCCACCATCGACCAGACCAACGAGATCCGCAAGGGGCCCGAGGATCGGCCCCAGCGCTCGATCACCGGCTTCTCGCATGCGCTGCGCTGCATGGACACGCTGCTGCTCGACTACGGCGTGCGCGACATCACGATGCTGACCGAGGAAATCACCGACGAAACGAAGAAGCTGAACGCCGGCACGCGCGACATGCTGATCTCGTCGGTGTCGGACATGTCGCGCCGCAGCCGTGCGGTGCGCCTGGTCGCCTTCGGCAAGGACACGGCGAACGTCATCAGCTATCTCGCTTCGGCGCAGAGCGCGGCGGCCTACCAGGCGATCCCGCTCTACGACATCAAGGGCTCCGTCTCGCAGTTCGACGAGAACCTGGTCAAGAACCAGAAGGACCTCGGCATCGGCTTTGCACCCTTCATCAACCTCGGCGCGGCAAAGGATGCGGGCTCCAGCATGCTGGCGCTCGACCTCAGCGTGCTGACCACCAGCGACATGGCGGTGCTCGCCGGCGTCACCTCGCGCAACTCGGTCATGATCCTGAAGCAGGGCAGCGGCATCGACGGCGACGCCGCGTACCACAAGTTCGGCATCAACTACAGCATGAACCTGGCCAAGGCCGAAGGCCAGACGCAGGCGCTGCGCGGGCTGGTCGAGCTGGCGGCGGTCGAACTCATCGGCAAGCTCACCAAGACGCCCTACTGGAGCTGCCTGGGCGTGACCGACCCGAAGAAGAACGACGAGACGCGCCTCGAGATGTTCGACTGGTACCACGCGATGGCTTCGACCCGTATCGAGCTGATCGCCTACTTCCAGAACCAGCTGCGCCGGCGCGCGTTCTACGACGGCCCGATCGACGGCGAATTCAACCCGGCCATCGACGAGGCGATCGCGAACTACCGTGCCGCGCTGGGGCTCAGCCGCGAGGCCGTGCTCAACGAGGAGTTCTTCTACGCCTTCCTCGCGGCCGACCACACCAAGATCAAGCGCCCGGACCAGCCCGCACGCTACGTCGCGCCGACCTCGGTGGCCGGGGCGCCGGCATCGATCCCGGTGGCGGCAAGCGCAGCCTCCGCCAAGCCCGCGGCGGCGGCGGCAGCAGCGGCTGCATCACCCGCGGCGCCGCTGAAGCTGTCGGTGACGGCACCCAGGCAGCAGACCCGATTCGCCCGCGGGGAGTCGATCAGCCTCTCGCTCGCGCCCTCGCAGGATGCGCATGTCTACTGCTACCTGCAGGACGAGGAGTCCAAGGTCATACGCTTCTTCCCGAACCGCTTCGCCCGGGACTCGCGCATCGCCGCGGACCAGCCGCTCACGCTGCCCGGCGCCATGCGCTTCCAGCTCACGATGAATACGAAGGGCGTGCCCGAGACCATCTCCTGCTTCGCAACGCAGCGCGACGTGATGGCTTCGCTGCCGCAGGCCCTGGTCGGCACCGACTTCGAGCCCCTGCCCGGCGCCACGCTCGAACTGATCCGCGGCGCCTTCCTCAAAGCCAGCGGCGGCACGCTCGCCCAGGAGAACTTCCGTGTCCAAGCCAAATGAATCCCTTCCTGGCCGTGCGAAGTGGCTCGGCATCCGCCTGGCCGCCGTGAGCGGGGTCGCCCTGGCCGCCGTCGTCGGTCTCCTGCAGCTGCCCTTCGGTGCGACGGCAGGCGTCGCGACCGCCACCGCCACCGCGGCCACCGACGACCGCGTGGTGACCGCCCTCCCGCCGGCGCCTCCGTCCCCGGCCTCGACCCCGGTGTCGAGGCAGAAGGGGCAAGGCACCTATCGGCTGCGCTGCTGGCAGTACGGCCGCCTGCTGTTCGACGAAGGGCCGGTCACCCTGGGCCCCGAGGCCCGGCAGGGCGCGAAGCTGGTGGCGACCGACCGCAACGGCGGCTCGGTGATCGTCACCGACTCCGGCTGGACCACCTGCCAGGCGCGCCCCTTCCCCCCGGAGCCCAACCTCGCGCTGCCGCGCTGAGGCCAGCGCCCGCCGCAACAGGGAGACCGCACCATGAACTGGTTCACCCGTGTGTTCCCGGCACGCGGCTCGCGACGGGCTGCCGCCCTGGCCGCCGGCTC
>DATFFA010000266.1:0-13931 GCA_035250605.1 Variovorax sp.
CACCTTCGCGATCATTTCCCACCCCGACGCCGGCAAGACCACGCTGACCGAGAAGCTGCTGCTTTTCTCCGGCGCGATCCAGATCGCCGGCTCGGTGAAGGCGCGCAAGGCCTCGCGCCACGCCACCTCCGACTGGATGGAGATCGAGAAGCAGCGCGGCATCTCGGTGGCCAGCTCGGTGATGCAGATGGTCTATCGCGAACACGTGATCAACCTGCTCGACACGCCCGGCCACAAGGACTTCTCCGAAGACACCTACCGCGTGCTCACCGCCGTCGACTCCGCCCTGATGGTGATCGACGCCGCCAACGGCGTGGAAGCGCAGACGCGCCGCCTGATCGAGGTCTGCCGCCAGCGCGACACGCCCATCATCACCTTCGTCAACAAGATGGACCGCGAGGTGCGCGAGCCGCTCGACATCCTCGACGAGGTGGAGCGCGAGCTCGGCATGCCCTGCGTGCCGATGACCTGGCCCGTGGGCCAGGGCAAGACCTTCCGCGGGATCATGAACCTGCGCACGCAGGCCATGACGGTGTTCGAGTCGGGCAGCGAGCGACTGCCGCAGGACTTCGAGACCATCGCGCTGACCGAGCGCGAGACGCTGGCGAAGCGCTTCGGCACCGACTTCGAAAGTGCCATGGAAAGCATGGAACTGGCCACCGGCGCCTCACCCACCTGGGACCGCGAGGCCTTCCTCGCGGGCAAGCAGACGCCCGTGTTCTTCGGCTCCGGCGTGAACAACTTCGGTGTGATGGAAGTGCTCGACGCCCTGGTCGACCTGGCGCCCTCGCCGCGCTCGCGCACCAGCACCACCGTGGTCAACCGCCAGCCGGTGGTGAAGGAAATCCGGCCCGAGGACAAGGACTTCGCGGGCGTGGTCTTCAAGGTGCAGGCCAACATGGACGCCAACCACCGCGACCGCATCGCCTTCGTGCGCATGGCCTCGGGCAAGTACACGCCGGGCATGAAGCTCAAGGTGCAGCGCACCGCGAAGGAACTGCGGCCCACCAGCGTGGTGACCTTCATGAGCCAGCGGCGCGAAGCGGTCGAAGAAGCCTACGCAGGCGACATCGTGGGCTTCACCACCCACGGCGGGGTGCAGCTGGGCGACACAATCACCGACGGCGCGAGCCTGCAGTTCACCGGCCTGCCCTTCTTCGCGCCCGAGCTCTTCATGACCGTGATCCTGAAGAACCCGCTGCGCACCAAGCAGTTGCAGCAGGGCCTGGCCCAGCTGGGCGAGGAAGGTGCGATCCAGGTGTTCCGGCCCGAGGTCGGCGGCCCGATGCTGCTGGGCGCCGTCGGCCAGCTGCAGTTCGAAGTGGTGCAGCACCGCCTGAAGGCCGAATACGACGCCGACGTGCGGCTCGAGGGCTGCCAGTACACGGGCGCGCGTTGGATCACGGCCGACAGCCCGGCCGAGCTGCGCGAGTTCGTCAACGCCTATCCGGCGCGCATGGCCAAGGACGCAGCCGATACGCTGGCTTTCCTGTGCACCTCGCCGTACGACGTGCGGCTGGCGCAGGAGCGCTTTCCGAAGATCCACTTCCATCCGCTGCGGGAGCACGCAGGGCTCGCCTTGCAGAGCGCCGGCTGACGCGGGCTCAACTGCCCGTCGAGGTGTAGTGGCGCAGCCCGAGGCGCCACGCCATGAAAGCCGCCGCGAGAAACACGAACCCCGCGAGCGGCGACACCATCCCGGCCCACCTCGGCGCACCCAGCGGATCGGCCTTTCCCAGGATGGCCAGCACCGGGTAGTAGGCCACGCAGGCCAGCGGCACGATGAAGGTCAGCACGCGCCGGAACCATCGCGCATAAAGCGCCAGCGGGTATTGCGCGGCCTGCACGCCGCCATAGGTCAGCACATGGGCGATCTCCAGGCTCTCCACGGTCCAGAACGCCAGCGTGCCCTGCAGCACCAGGATGCCAAGGAACAAGGCCACGCCGCCGGCCAGCGCGAACAGCGCGACGGCGACCGCCTCCGGCGTCCACGCCACGCCCGCCTGCACCGTGCCGAAGGCCAGCACCGCCACGCCCTGCATCAGCCGGCCCAGGCGGCTCACGCGAACGTCATGCCCCATCAGCTGCAACGCCAGCGGACGCGGGCGCAGCAGCAGACGATCGAAAGTCCCGGTACGCAGGAACTCCGTGCCCAGCACGTCGAAGCCGCGCCCCAGCGCATCGGCGATGGCGAACATGCAGTTCGCCAGCCCGTAGAACACCGCCACCTCGCCGAGGGTCCAGCCCTGCACGTCGCCGAAGCGATGGAACAGCGCCCAGATGGCGATCACCTCGATGCCGGTGGCCAGGAACTGCCCCAGCATCAGCATCGAGGCCGAGGCCGGATAACGTGCCTGCCCGAGGAGCGAGGCCTTCACGAGGCGAAGAAAGAGCGCGCCCGAGCCCATGTCAGCCGCCCTGCACTTCCAGCTTGCGCATGGTGCGGTCCATGGCCTGATGCCCGAGCGCAACCAGCGCGACGAGCCAGAAGCACTGCAACCCCAGCCCCACCAGCGCCTGCGCGCCGCTCATCAACCCGAAATACAGCCGCGCGGGAATGTCGACCACGCCGGCAAGGGGCTGCAGCAGCAGCGCGGTCTGCCATGCGTCGGGAAGCAGCACCAGCGGCAGCAGGTTGCCCGAGAACACGATGACCACCGGGGCCGCGAGCGCGTTGATGCCGCGCTCGTCGAGCGCCGCGGCCGCCGCGATGTTGAGCAGCATCACCATCGACGCGGACAGCAGCAGCGCGAGCACGGCCGATGCGAGGAACGCGACTGCGGCCGCGGCGCTTGCCGGCGGCTTCCAGGCCCAATCGCTCCAACCCGCCAGCGGCAGTGCGATGGCCGCAAAGACCGCCATCAGCGCCAAGCGGGGCAACACGCGCGCCGCGATCCAGCCTGCGCTGCGGGCGAACCAGAGCGCGTAGGCGTCCACCGGCCGAAGGCGGTCGTAGGCCACGGCACCGGTGCGCACGGCCAGCGCGACCTCCGGGTCGCCGAGCCAGGGCAGCAGCGCGAGCAGTCCCTGCGCGAGCCAGGTGTAGCTGACCGCCTGCGCGAGCGACATCGGCGCCGCCGCCATCGACGCGCCGCCGTAGAACGCAGCCAGCACCATCACCTTGATCCCGCCCCACCAGCACTGCGTGGCAAAGCCCGCGAGCGCGGCGGTGCGGTACTGCAGCATCTGCAGGAAGCGCGAGGCGAAGGCCGCGACGTAGGGGCGCGCCAGTTCGCGCAGCATCGTCACGCCTCGGCCGCTCCATGCATCGCATAGAAGCGCGCGATGACGGCCTCGATCGCCAGACCTTCGAGCCGGATGTCTTCCACCGCATGCGCGGCCGCGATGCGCGCGATCAACGCGGGCGCGGTGGTCACCGCCGGATCGAAGTCGAGCACCAGCGTCTGCCCGTCGCGCGAATGCACGCGGGCGCCGGCCACCTGCGCCGGCAAGTCGGCATCCTGCGCGAAGTCGACCACCAGCCGCCGCTCGGCCATCACCTGCGCGCGCAAGGCCTCGACCGGGCTGTCGGCCAGCACACGGCCGTGGCCGATGACGATCACGCGCCGGGCCAGGGCCTCGATGTCGTGCATGTCGTGCGTGGTCAGCAGCACGGTGGTGCCGCGCTCCCGGTTGGCACGCCGCACGAAGTCGCGCACGGCCAGCTTCGAGGGAGCGTCGAGCCCGAGGGTCGGCTCGTCGAGGAACAGGATGTCGGGCTCGTGCAGCAGCGCCGCGGCAATCTCGGCGCGCATGCGCTGGCCCAGCGACAGCTGCCGCACCGGCTGGTCGAGCACGCGCTCCAGGTGCAGCAGCGCGACCAGTTCGTCGCGCGTCCGGCGGTAGCGCGCGGCGTCCACGCGGTAGATGTCGCGCAGCAGGTCGAATCCGTCGCCCACGGGCAGGTCCCACCACAGCTGCGTGCGCTGGCCGAAGACCACGCCGATGCGTGCCACGTGGCGCTCGCGGTGCGCGAACGGGTCGCGCCCGTCGACTTCCACGCGCCCGCCGTCTGGGCGCAGGATGCCCGCGAGGATCTTGATGGTGGTGGACTTGCCCGCACCGTTCGGTCCGATGAAGCCCAGCAGCTCGCCGCGCTCGAGCGAGAAGGACACGCCCGACAGCGCCGCCACCATGCGATGGCGGCGCGAAACGAGCCCGCGCAGCGCCCCCATCACGCCGGGGTCGCGCTCGGAAATGCGGTAGGTCTTCTGGAGCTGATCGACGAGGATGTGAGGCATGGAAGGGCGCCGCACCGGCCTCGAAAGCGCGGCGGGGGCGGGATGCTACACGAAAGCGCCGGTAGGATCGCGGCTCCTCAAGAATTCATGCCATGCCCTCCTCGCCCCAGCACCTGTTGCCCTTGACTCAGTGGGAGGCGGCCGCGCGCAGCGCGCTCGTCGGCGTGTTCACCGACATCGACGACACGCTCACCACCGAGGGCGCGATCACGCCCGACGCGCTCCAGGCCATGGGCGCGCTGCACGCTGCAGGGCTGAACCTGGTCGCCATCACCGGCCGGCCGGTCGGCTGGAGCGAGCCCTTCGCCGGCGTCTGGCCGGTCGATGCCATCGTGGCGGAGAACGGCGCCGTCGCCCTGGTGCGCACGGCCGAGGGCCGGATCGAGAAGCGCTACCAGCAGGATGCCGTCACGCGCGCGCGCAACTTCGAGCGCATGCAGGCCGTGCTTGCGCGCATCGAGCGCGAGATCCCGGCGGCCCGTCGCGCCACCGACTCGGCCGGCCGGGAATGCGACATCGCGATCGACCACAGCGAGTTCACGCGGCTCGACGACGCCACCATCGCGCAGGTGGCCGGCCTGATGCGCAGCGAAGGCATGCACGCCACCGTCAGCAGCATCCACATCAACGGCTGGTGGGGCGACCACAACAAGCTGGAAGGCGCCCGCTGGATCGTGCGCGAGCTCTGGGGCCGTTCGCTCGACGATGAGACGCAGCGCTGGGCCTACGTGGGCGACTCGACCAACGATGCGCTGATGTTCGAGCACTTCGCCCACAGCGTGGGCGTCGCCAACGTGCGCCGCTTCGAGGCTGCGCTGTCGCATCTGCCGCGCTACGTCGCGCCCAGCGAGCGCGGCGCCGGCTTCGCCGAAGTCGCGGCCGCCATCCTCCAGGCACGCCGGTGAAGCCCACCGCCCTGGCGCAGGCTCCGTTCGCGCGGTCTGCGCGAGCGTTCGCGACGAAGGCTCAGCCCAGCTGCGCCCGCGTCCAGCGAACGATGTCCGCCGGGCCCATGGCGCCGGCTTGGCGCGCGATCTCGCGACCGCCGCGGAAGAGGGCCAGGGTCGGGATGCTGCGGATGTTGAAGCGCGACGCCAGCGCCGGCACGGCCTCGGTATCGACCTTGGCCAGCCGCACCTGCGGTTCGAGCTGCGCCGCCGCCTGCTCGAAGCCGGGCGCCATTTGCCGGCAGGGGCCGCACCAGGGCGCCCAGAAATCCACCAGCACCGGGATCTCGTTGCGGCCGATGTGACGCTCGAAGGCCGCCTGGTCCAGCGCGGTCGATCGCCCCGCGAAGAGCGGGCGGTGGCAACTGCCGCAATCGGGCGCGCTGCCCAGCTGCGCCTGGCGCACGCGGTTGGTGGTGTGGCAATGGGGGCAGACGACGTGCAGCGATTCGTTCATGGGGACCTCCGGGGCGCTCATTCCAGGGAGCTGGGGCCGGGTGCGGCGAATGCAAGCGGCGCGACAATGCCGCCCATGGACTGCACCATCCGCAACATGCGCCGCGACGAAGTCGCAATGGCGATCGAATGGGCCGCGGCCGAGGGCTGGAACCCCGGCCTGCACGACGCCGCCTGCTTCCACGCGGCCGATCCCGATGGCTTCCTGGTCGCCGAATGCGGCGGCGAGCCGGTGGGCTGCATCTCCGCCGTCTCCTACGCCGGCCGCTTCGGCTTCATCGGCCTGTACATCGTGCTGCCGGCGTGGCGCGGGCGCGGCATCGGGCTTCGCCTCTGGACGGCGGGCATGAAGCGGCTGTCGGGCCAGGTCGTGGGCCTCGACGGCGTGCCCGCGCAGCAGGACAACTATCGCAAGAGCGGTTTCGCGCTGGCCTGGAACAACGTCCGCTTCGCCGGCACGGCCGGCGCTGGAACGCTCGACGCCAAGGCGCCGATCGTGCCGCTCGCCGACATCGACTTCGCCGCGCTGTGCGCCGACGACCGCCGCGTCTTCCCGGCGCCGCGCGATGCCTTCCTGCGCAGCTGGACCGCCATGCCCGACGCCACCGGCCTGGCCTGGCTCGCCGATGGAAAGCTGGCGGGATGGGGCCTGATCCGCCGCTGCCGCGAGGGCCACAAGATCGGCCCGCTGGTGGCCGACACCCCCGCGATCGCGAGCGCCCTGTACGCCGCCCTGTGCGCCGCCGTGCCGACCGGCGACACGGTGTTCCTCGACGTGCCTCTGCCCAACCCCGCCGCCGTGGCGCTGGTGCAGGCGCGGGGCTTGCGCAGCGTCTTCGAGACCGCCCGCATGTACGCAGGCCCGGCCCCCGCCTGCGAGCTGCAGCGGGTCTACGGCATCACGAGCTTCGAGCTCGGCTAGCCGCTCACTGCGGCTTGGCCAGCCCCAGCTTCTCGATGAGCGCTTTCTCGCGCGTGAAGGTGGTCTGGGCGAACTTCGTGTAATCGGCCGTGCTCATGTAGTTGGGCAGCATGTCGTAGCGTCCGAGCGCCGCCACGTAGCTCGGCTCTTCCATCGCCTGCTTGAAGGCATCGTGCAGCTTCTTCACCACCTCCGGCGGCGTGCCCTTGGGCGCGCCGATGCCGAAAGGCGAGCTCTGCACGATGTCGTAGCCCAGCTCCTTCAGCGTCGGTGCATCCGGGAACTTGGCCAGCCGCTTCTCGCCCCAGGTATTGAGCACGCGCAGCTTGCCGGCCTCGACCTGCGGCGCGAAGCCGGTGCTGTCGGCCGCAGCCATCAGTTGACCGCTGAGCACGGCCAGCATCAGATCGGCGCTGCCCTTGTAGGGCACATGCTGCAGCTCGATGCCGGCCTTCTGCGCGATCAGCTCGGTGGTGAGGTGGGGGCTGGTCAGGTTGCCGGTCGAACCGTAGGTCAGCTTGCCGGGGTTGGCCTTGGCGTAGGCCACGAAGTCCTTCCAGGTCTTGAACGGACTGTCGGCCGGCACGACGATGCCGAAGGCATAGCCGGTGACATTGATCACGTAGCTGATGTCCTTCACCGGGTCCCAGGTGATCTTAGTGGTGTAGGGCAGGCGGAACACGCCGAGGGGGGTCTGGGCGACCGTGTAGCCGTCCGGCTGCGCGGTCTGCAGCGCCTGCGCGGGCAGCGTGCCGCCGGCGCCGGGCTTGTTCTCGACCACGACCGGCTGGCCGAGGATCTTCGAGGCGTTCTCGGCCAGCTGGCGCATCGTGATGTCGGTGGGGCCGCCGGCCGGGAAGGCGACCAGGAGCTTGATCGGCTTGGCAGGGAAGTTCTGGGCATGCGCGGCGGCGGCCGCGGCCAGGCCGAGGGCGGCGCACAGGAGGGAACGGCGAAACATGGGATAGCTCCAGGACAGAAAGGCCTGCCATTTGGCCGCGTGGCCGCGCCCCGGGCAATCGGGGCTGACCCCCGGCCTGTCGCTGGAGCGTCAGGCCGCCTGCTGCATGAAGCCCTCGAGCACGTTGACTGCGTTGACGCCCACCTCGGCCACCGCATAGCCGCCCTCGAAGACGAAAACGGTCGGCAGCCCGGCGCGCGCCAGGTCTTCGCCGATGCGCAGGTAGTCGGGCGTGGTCAGCTTGAAGCCGGCGATCGGATCGCCCTCGAAGGTGTCGAGCCCCAGCGAGACCACCAGCGCCCCGGGCTTGAACCCGGCAATGCCCGCGAGTGCGGAGCGCAGCGCCTCGCGCCACGCCGCGAAGCCGGTGCCGCGCGCCAGCGGCAGGTTGCGGTTGAGGCCCAGCCCGGCGCCGGCGCCCTGCTCGTCCGCGTAGCCGAGGTAATAGGGGTACTCGGTGTGCGGGTCGCCGTGGATGCTGGTGAAATGCACGTCGGCGCGCTCATAGAAGATCGCCTGCGTGCCATTGCCGTGGTGGTAGTCGATGTCGAGCACCGCCACGCGCGCGACGCCGGCGTCGCGCAGCGCCTGTGCCGCGATGGCCGCGTTGTTGAGGAAGCAGTAGCCGCCGAAGAAATCGGCACCGGCATGGTGGCCGGGCGGGCGCGTCAGCGCGAAGGCGGCGCACGCGCCCTGGAGCACGTGCGAGGCCGCGGCAAGTGCGCAGCCGGCACCGGCCCGCGCCGCGGCCCAGGTCCCGGCAGTGAGCGGCGTGCCCGCATCGTAGGAGAACAGGCCCATGCGCGCCGGAAAGCTCGCGGGCAGGACGTCGTGGCGGAAGCTGCGGATCGGCCAGTAGGAAGGCAGCGCGTCGCGCTGCGCATTGGAAGGATCGAGCGCGACCCATTCGTTCCACGCGCCGGCCAGGAAGTCGAGGTAGCGCGGCGCATGCACGCGGGCCAGCGCGGCCTCGTCGAGTTCGGCGGGCGTGTCGATGGCGCCGAGCCGGCGCCGCTTCAGTTCCTCCAGCACGTAGTCCGCGCGCGCCGGCACCTCGAAGCAAGGCACCAGCTCGCCGCGGAACATCTCCACCTTGCCGTGGTGCAGCGCGTGGCGGTCGTTGTAGAAGGTGCGCATCAGGCCTCGCGTCGCATCGGGACCGGCGCCGGCTGGACCGGCAACTGCACCACCTCGTGCCGCCCGGCGCCGCGCGCCAGCACCGGCGCCAGCGCCACGCCGGTGTGCGTGCGAAGCCGCACCACTTCTTCCGGCGGCGCAGCCGCCACCACCCGGCCGCCGCCGTCGCCGCCCTCGGGACCGAGGTCGATCAGCCAGTCGGCCTCGGCGATGACGTCGAGGTCGTGCTCGATCACCACCACGCTGTGGCCGCCGTTCACCAGCCGGTGC
Source organism: Variovorax sp. (assembly GCA_035250605.1). Classification (GTDB taxonomy): domain Bacteria; phylum Pseudomonadota; class Gammaproteobacteria; order Burkholderiales; family Burkholderiaceae_C; genus Variovorax. The sequence continues at coordinate 8,935 of DATFFA010000266.1, forward strand.
AGCACATGGATGAGCTTCTCCACGTCGGCCATGTGCAGGCCGACCGTCGGCTCGTCGAGCACGTAGAGCGTGTGCGGCGCCCGCCCGCGCCGGGCCGCCCCGAGCGGGCGATCCCCCTCGGAGGGCGGCGCCGCAGGCGCCAGGGGGCTGTCGATCCAGCCGCGGCGGGTGAGGTCGTCGCGCACCTTGCTGAGCTCGGTCACCAGCTTGATGCGCTGCGCCTCGCCGCCCGAGAGCGTGGGCGAGGGCTGGCCCAGGGTGAGGTAGCCCAGGCCCACGTCCTTCAGCAGCTGCAGCGGATGGCTGATGCTGGGCATGGCGGCGAAGAACTCCACCGCCTCGTCCACCTCCATCTGCAGCACGTCGCCGATGCTCTTGCCGCGCCAGCTCACGGCCAGTGTCTCGGGGTTGAAGCGCGCGCCATGGCAGACCTCGCAGGGCACCTTGACGTCGGGCAGGAAGCTCATCTCGATGGTGCGCACGCCCGCGCCCTCGCAGCCCGGGCAGCGGCCCTCGCCGGTGTTGAAGCTGAAGCGGCCGGGGCCGTAGCCGCGCGCCTTGGCTTCCAGCGTGTCGGCGAAGAGCTTGCGAATGGTGTCCCAGAAGCCGATGTAGGTGGCCGGACAGCTGCGCGGCGTCTTGCCGATGGGCGTCTGGTCGACCTCGAGAACGCGGTCGATGGGCTCGTAGCCGTCGACGGCGGCGCAGCCGGTCCATTTGGGGCGCTTGCCCGCGGTGTCGGCATCGCGGCCGGCCTTGGTCATGCGCTGCACGACGATGGCGTGGACGTTGGCGAGCAGCACGTCGCGCGCGAGCGTGGATTTGCCGGAGCGGCTGACGCCGGTGACGGCGACCAGGCGGTTCAGCGGCAGGGTCACGGTGACATCCCGCAGGTTGTGCAGATTGGCGCCGCGGACGGTCAGCCAGCGCTGGACTCCCTCCGCCTCCAAGGGGTCGGGCCGGGGGCGCGCGGCGCTCGCTTTCGTGCGCTGCGTCGTGGCGGACGCCGTGCCCCCACCCCCGCCCTCGCCCGGCAGGGAAGTGAGCAAGACAGAGCGCCTGGGCTGAAGGGGGTGCTTGATCGCATCCCGCAGGTAGCGCCCGGTCTGCGAATCGTTCGCCCCCTCCAGATCCGCCACGGTGCCTTCGGCCACCAGCCGCCCGCCGCGCTTGCCCGCGCTGGGCCCGATGTCGATGATGTGGTCGGCGCGGCGGATGGTGTCCTCGTCGTGCTCCACCACCACCAGCGTGTTGCCCTTCTCGCCCAGCTTGTGCAGCGCATCCAGCAGGATCTGGTTGTCGCGCGCATGCAGGCCGATCGTGGGCTCGTCCAGCACGTAGCACACGCCCTGCAGGTTGCTTCCCAGTTGCGCCGCGAGGCGGATGCGCTGGGCCTCGCCGCCGGAGAGCGTGGGCGCACCGCGGTCGAGCGTGAGGTAGCCGAGGCCGACCTCCTCGAGGAATTCGAGGCGGCTCCTGATTTCGGGGACCAGGTCGCGTGCGATCTCGGCTTGCCTGCCGGTCAAGGCGATGTGGTCGAACCAGATCCGGATGTCGGTCACGCTCATGCGGGCGAGCTGCGTGATGGCGATGCCGCCCTCGCCCCAGCCCTCTCCCGCAGGCGGGAGAGGGAGCAGATCGGGATCGGTCGCCGTGGCCCCGGCCGCGCGAGCGAGCAAGGCGGGGCCTGCGCCTGCACGCGGGGCCGCGTCCCTCTCCGCGCCGGGGAGAGCGCTGGGCTGAGGGGCATCCCTGCGGGCATCCCCGCCGAACATCACCGCCCGCGCCGTCGGATTCAGCCGCATCCCCTGGCACGCCGGACACGCCACATCCCCCACGTCTTCGGCCTCGGGCTCCGCGAAGGTCTGCTCCCGCCCCCGGTTGTCCGCCGCCATCGTCGAATCGTCGTAGACCTTGCGCTGGTCCTTCGTGAGCTTGACGCCGGTGCCCACGCAGTCCGGGCACCAGCCATGCTTGCTGTTGTAGGAGAACAGCCGCGGGTCCAGCTCGGCATAGCTGGTGCTGCACACCGGACAGGCGCGCAGGGTGGAGAACACATGCACGCGGCCGATGCCCGCCGTGGGCACGCCCGCCATCATGGCGCCGCGCAGGCCGGCGAGCTCGCACAGCACGTGCACCACGCCCTTGCCGTGCTCCAGCGCGCGTGCGAGGGCCTCGCGCAGCTCGGTCTCGTTCGCCGGCTCCACGTCGAGGCTGGCCACCGGCAGCTCGATGGTGTGCTCCTTGAAGCGGTCGATGCGCGGGAAGCCGGTGGTCGGCAGGAATTCGCCGTCCACCCGCAGGTGCGTGAAGCCGCGCGGCCGCGCCCAGTCGGCCAGCTCGGTGTAGACGCCCTTGCGGTTGCTCACCAGCGGCGCCAGCAGCCCGATATGCTGGCCGCGAAAACTCTTCAGCAGCTGCGCCGCGATGCTGTCGGGCGTCTGCGGCTGCACCGCCGCGCCGTCGTGAATGCAATGCTGGATGCCCAGCTTGACGTAGAGCAGGCGCAGGAAGTGCCAGACCTCGGTGGTGGTGCCCACGGTGCTCTTGCGCCCGCCGCGCGACAGCCGCTGCTCGATCGCGACCGTGGGCGGGATGCCGTAGACCGCGTCCACCTCGGGGCGGCCGGCCGGCTGCACGATGCTGCGCGCGTAGGCGTTGAGCGATTCGAGATAGCGCCGCTGCCCTTCGTTGAACAGGATGTCGAAGGCCAGCGTGGACTTGCCCGAGCCGCTCACGCCGGTCACCACGCTGAACTTGCCGCGCGGGATGTCCACCGACAGGTTCTTGAGGTTGTGCTCGCGCGCATGGACGATCTGGATCGCATCGCGGCCGGGCGCCTGCTGCAGCGCGCGCGCCGCATACGAGCGCGCGGCACGCTCGGCCACCTTGTAGGCCCCGGGGCCGATGGCCAGGTCGTAGTCGAGCAGCGCTGCGCCGGTCAGCGAGGCGCGGTTCTCGCGCACCTGCTCGGGCGTGCCGACCGCCACCACCTGGCCGCCGCCCTCGCCGCCTTCGGGGCCGAGATCGATCAGCCAGTCGCTGGCGCGGATCACGTCGAGGTTGTGCTCGATCACCACCAGCGAGTGGCCGGCATCGAGCAGCTTGCGCAGCGCACGCATCAGGCGCGCGATGTCGTCGAAGTGCAGGCCGGTGGTCGGCTCGTCGAACAGGAACAACGTGCCCTTGCGCGCCAGCGGTTGCTTGCTGGCGCTGCCGTTCTTCGCGGCCTCGGCCAGGAAGCCCGCGAGCTTGAGGCGCTGCGCCTCGCCGCCCGAGAGCGTGGGTACGGGCTGGCCGAGCTTCACGTAGTCCAGCCCCACGTCGATGATGGGCTGCAGCACGCGCAGCACCTCGCGGTCGCCGGCGAAGATGGAAGCGGCTTCGGCGACAGTGAGTTCGAGGATGTCGGCAACGTTGTAGCCGACGGCTGTCGGGGTGGGGCGGGGTGAAGAAGTGGGCGCGGCTTCGACAAGCTCGGCCCGAACGGCTGGACGCTCGATCTTCACCTCCAGGATCTCGGGCCGATAGCGCTTGCCGTCGCAATCGGGGCAGCGCAGGTAGACGTCGGAGAGGAACTGCATCTCCACATGCTCGAAGCCCGAGCCGCCGCAGGTCGGGCAGCGCCCATCGCCGCTGTTGAAGCTGAACTTCGAGGCGGTGTAGCCGCGCTGCCGCGACAGCGTGGCGGTGGCGAAGATCTCGCGAATCGCGTCCCATGCGCCCACGTAGCTCGCGGGGTTGGAGCGCGCCGTCTTGCCGATCGGCGACTGGTCGACGAAGACCACGTCGCTCAGATGATCGGCACCCAGCATTCGGTCGTGCGCGCCGGGCGACTCGGTGGATCGGCCGAAGTGGCGCATCAGCGCGGGAGCCAGCACATCCTGGATCAAGGTCGACTTGCCCGAGCCGCTGACGCCGGTCACGCACACCAGCCGCGCCAGCGGAAACTCGACCGTGATGCCGCGCAGGTTGTGCTCGCGCACGCCTTCGAGAATGAGGCGCGCCGTGTTGTCGCTCACCATGCGCTTGAAGCCCATGCCGATCTGCTTGCGCCCGCCCAGGTACTGGCCGGTCAGCGTGTCGGCATGGCGCAGCGCGCCGGTGTCGCCGTCGAACACGATCTGACCGCCGCGCGCGCCGGGGCCGGGGCCCATGTCGATCACGCGGTCGGCGGCCAGCATCACGGCCGGGTCGTGCTCCACCACCACCAGCGTGTTGCCGGCGTCGCGCAGGCGCAGCATGGCCTCCGTAATTCGGTTCATGTCGCGCGGATGCAGGCCGATGCTGGGCTCGTCGAGCACGAACAGCGTGTTGACCAGCGAGGTGCCGAGCGCGGTGGTGAGATTGATGCGCTGCACCTCGCCGCCCGACAGCGTGCGGCTCTGCCGGTCGAGCGTGAGATAGCCGATGCCCACATCATGCAGGTAGCGCAGGCGGGTGGTGATTTCCTCGAACAGCAGCTTCAGCGCCTGGGCTTCGCCCTGTCTTGCTCCTTCCCCCGCCGGGGGAAGGCTGGGATGGGGGCTGTCGGCCTCCACCACCGCCACCGCCTTTGCAGAGGCCGCGTGCCCCCACCCCTGCCCTCCCCCGGCGGGGGAGGGAGCCAAGCCCATGCGGTCGAAGAACTTCCGCAACCGCTCGATCGGCAGCAGCATCAAATCATGCAGGCACAACCCCGGCAGCGCCTCCAGCTGCGCGCGGCTCCACTTCACGCCGGCCGGCAGGAAGCGCTTGGCGGGCTCCAGCACCGCATCCGCATCTTCCTTGCTGCCGATGCGCCAGATCAGGCTGTCGAGCTTCAGGCGCGCGCCGCTGCAGGTGGGGCACGGCGTGTAGCTGCGGTACTTGGACAGGAGCACGCGGATGTGCATCTTGTAGGCCTTGCTCTCCAGGTAGCCGAAGAAGCGGCGCACGCCATACCACTGCTTGTTCCAGTTGCCTTCCTTGTAGTTGGGCGTGCCCTCGATCACCCAGTGCTTCTGCTCGTCGGTGAG
>DATFFA010000267.1:0-7549 GCA_035250605.1 Variovorax sp.
CATCGCCACGACGAGCCTGAAGTACGCGACGCACTTCAAGCGCCACAGCCAGGCCGGGATGGTGATGGTGAACCTGCCGACGGCCGGGGTGGACTACCACGTGCCCTTCGGCGGGCGCAAAGGCTCCAGCTACGGGCCGCGCGAGCAGGGGCGGTATGCGCAGGAGTTCTTCACGGTGGTGAAGACGGCCTATACGCTGGCCTGAGGTCTTTGCTCCCTCCCCTTCGGGGAAGGGCGGGGGCGGGGGCGCCGGGCGCATGATTCGCCGTTGAGTTTGATCGAGGGCCCGATGCCCCCACCCGAATTGCCGAGTCGTTCTTCGTAACGAAGGAATCCAGCGACCATGACACAAGAGATCCTGAGCTTTCATCCCACTCGGCCGCTCGCTTTCGTCAGCCAGGACAACGACAGGCTCGGCTACTTCAACATGGAGACACTGGCCTTCGAACGCTTCATCGGGACGCAGCGCGAGCCGGACGTGTCATGCGTGGTGCTGCTGTGAGCGGCACAGCGTCCGCAACACGCGTGCTGCGCATCGAAGTCGGAGGGCAATGCAAGGGTGGTGGCCGTCGTCGCGGGGGCACTCATCACGATGGACGGCGGCTCACGCCGATGGCGGTCCAGCCGGAGCTGCGCATGGCACCAGCGTGCCGCCGAGGGCATCGTCGATGCCGCGGTGAAAGCGCAACACCCCGTGCTCGAGCCGGCCCAGATGAAAGTCCGCGTTGGCACCACTGGCCAGGCCGCGCTGGATCGCCACCGCGGTGGCGATGTCCTCCTGCTGAAAGACGGTCTGCTCGATGAGCTGGAAGGTCTTCTCCCAATGGGCATTCCAGTCCTCGCCGCTGCGCTCGGGCGGTATCAGCATGGTGTGTACCCAGCGGACCTGGTCCACCGCCGGCGAGAACATGCCGATCAGGCTCACGTAGTCGGGATGCCAGATGAGAAAGGTGTTCGGGAACACGAGCTGCGTCGGCGTGGCCAGCTTGCACAGGGCATAGCGGTCACCCGGCGGCGCAAAGGCATCGAAGGCGGCTCGCCGCGCCACCAGCGAGTCCTGGTGCGGCCCCGCATGCAGGTTGACCGTGTACGCATCGGCAAAGAAGGGATAGATCGTCTCGCGATGCAGCACGCGGATGTGATAACCCTCCAGGAACGCGTCGACCGTGAGCTTCCAGTTCGCGGCGTACACCCGGTCGACTTTGCGGAACACGGTCATGCCGGGCAGGCCCATCCACTGCAGATGCGCGTCCAGCCCCTGCAGGAAGGCTGCTGCGGAGAAGGCCGCGCCGGGGGTGCGCTTGACGAAGATCAGCCCGCCCGCTTCGTCGCAAGGCAGCTCGACCAGGTTCAGCGTGGCCGGGTCGAAGCCGTCGAAGGTCTGCGCGTGCAGGCGATGCCGCAGCCGCCCATCGAGCTCGTAGGTCCAGGCGTGGTACGGGCACACGAGCGCCCTGCAAGGCTTTGACTTGGCTGGCTCGGGCCCGCCGGCGCCGACCAGCGCCATGCCGCGATGCCTGCACACATTGAGGAAGGCACGCGCACGGCCGTCCGCCGCGCGGGTCAGCACGATGGGGACGCCCAGGGCATCGAAGGGCAGCGCCGATTCTTTCGGAAGCTCCGAGCCGTGGGCCGCGACGATGGGCCACTGGCCGAACAGCGACGCCTGCTCTTGCTGCCAGTGCGCAGGGTCCGTGTAGCGGCGGGTGGAAACCGTTCCGATCGCTTCGCCCTCCTCTCGCGTGCCGGTGCGCCGCGCCTGGTCCAGACGCTGAACCAGATCGGCCAGCGTGGCGGGCATCGGGGTGGTGCTCGGATTGCTCATCGTGATCGCATCATTCCGGTGGAGAGTCATTCGCTGGCCCCGTGGTCGCGGGACGCCACACAGGGTGACCCGCAAGATGGGCATCAGCTTAGTCCGAATGCATTCGAGGCGTGTTCAGGTTCCACGCCGAGGCGATTTCGGGAGCCCTGAGCGAGGGATGTTCAGGTTTGCGCGATCCGCAGCGGACGGCTTGCAGCGGCAGCGGCGAACCCCGAAGATCCCTGCATGAACTCGATCGTGAAGCCCCGCCGCAGACCTCTGCAATCGCGCGCCTGGATGACCACCGGCGCGATCCAGGATGCCTTCGTCCTGCTGCTGGTCGAGCGCGGCTACGAGAAGGTCTCGATGCGCGACATCGCAGGGGTCGCGGGCGTGGGCCTGGGGACCCTGTACCTGTACTTTCCCGGGAAGGACTCCATTGCCGCGGTCACCGTCCGCAGCTGGATGCGCAGGCAGGTCGCGCTCCTCGCGCAAGCGGCCGAGGCGCCGGCTCCACGCACGATCGAACAGACGATCCGCGCGATGGTGGCCGCACACGTGCGCGGGCTCATCGGCCATGCCGACGAATGGCGTGCGCTCTTGTTCGTCGAGCGCCGCATCTCCTCGCCCGAAAGCTATCGCGAGATCTACCGCGAGTTCGTGGGCCTGCTTCGCGATGCGCTCGTCGCGTCTTCCGACTGGCCGGCAGCGCTCGATCCGCAGCGCACGGCCTTCAACGCGTTCGCCATCATGGACGCCATCGTCGAGCAGGCCTTGCTGGTGCAGGACGCCTGCCCCGGCACCGAAGACCTGGCGAGCGACGTGGAGTGCGCGCTGGTCGGCTACATCCGGACAGCGCAAGAGAGCGCCGTGATGTCCGCACCTGCGGCACGGAGCAGACAGGCGCGAGCGGTCGTCAGCTCGTGATGCCGCGCTTGCGCGCACGATAGGCCAGCTGGGGACGCGTGACACCCAGCAAGCGCGCCGCCGCGGAGAGGTTGCCTGCGCATTGCTCGAGCGCACGGCGTATCAGCGCCTCTTCTGCTTGCCCCCATGTACCGGAGCCGTGCCGGCCCTCCGCCACAGCGGTGTTTGCAGGCGTGGCCTGCGGGGGCGAGGCGCCGGCAGCGCCAGCCAGATGGCCATCCGGTCGTACCGAGAGCACGTTCTTGTCGAGCGTCTCGCCGCTGGTGAACAGGTGCTGGACTTCGATCAGGCCGCCCTCGGGAGCGACGATCAAGGCGCGCTCGATCAGGTTCTGCAGTTCGCGGATGTTGCCGGGGTAGTCGTAGTTCAGGAGCGCCTTGACCGCGGCTTGCGTGAAACCGGCGACCTGCCGGCCATGCTTGCGGCCGTAATGCCGCAGGAAATGGCTCATCAGGAGCGGCACGTCGTCGCGCCGCTCACGCAGCGGCGGCAGGTGAATGGGAAAGACGTTGAGGCGGAAGAACAGGTCGTCGCGAAACTTGCCCTCGCGCACGGCCTGTCGCAGATCGACGTTGGTGGCCGCAATGACGCGCGTGTCGACCCGGATGCTGCGCGTGCCACCCACGCGCTCGACCTCGCCCTCCTGCAAGGTGCGCAACAGCTTGCCCTGGGCCGCGTAGCTCAGCGTGCCGATCTCGTCCAGGAACAGCGTGCCGCCATGGGCGCGCTCGAAGCGTCCCGGCCGTGCCGCACCGGCGCCGGTGTAGGCGCCGCGCTCCACCCCGAACAACTCGGACTCGACCAGCGTCTCCGGAATGGCGGCGCAATTCACCGCGACGAAGGGCTTGTCGCGCCGCGGGCCGATGCTGTGCAGCATGCTGGCGAACTTCTCCTTGCCGACGCCGGACTCGCCGGTAAACAGCACGGTGGCGGTGGTCGGCGCAACGCGGTGCAACAGGTGGCAGGCCGCGTTGAATGCCGATGACGCCCCCACCATCGGGTCGCTTCCGCGCGGCGGCGTCGGCAACGCCGCGGCAGCCTGCGGCGGCGCACTGCCGTACTGCGACACCCCGACGAAGTCGCGCGCACGCAGGTAACGCATGTCTTCTTCCACGTCGTCCCAGCGCTCCGCGGATTTACCGATCACACGGCATTGGCTCTCGCCCATCGAGCGGCAGGCGACTTCGCGGAACACCACCAGCCGCCCGAACAGCGTGCTGACGTAGCCGGTGGCATAGCCCACCTGCATCCAGCAGGCCGGCGAGCCGCCGATGCCGTAGGCAGCGATGTGCTCGTCGTCCTCGCTCGAGTGGTGCCACAGGAATTCGCCCTCGTAGTCCGAGGTCGCGGGGTCGTAGCGCGCATGCACCAGCTCGACCTTCACCAGGCCTTCCAGGGCATGCAGGCGGGTGCCGGCCATGGCGGCCGCGGCCGGCTCGGCCTCGGGCCAGTGCTCGCGCACCAGTCGCGCATCGCGTGCGCCGCTGACGTAGCCCGCGCGCGTGAACAGGCCGCGGGCCTTCTCCTGGCCCAGGCTGTCGATGAGCTCGCGACGGAGCGACCCCAGCGCTTCGTTGTGCAACAGCACCATGCGCTGATCCTGCAGCCAGATGCGGCCGTCGCCGGGCGAGAAGAACAGGCATTCGCTGATGTCGGCAATCGTCGGGTGCTCTTCGCTGCCCACATGCGAGGCCTCGAAGCGGCTCATGGCACGCGCCACTTCGGCGCCGTCGAAACGGCCGAGCGCAGCGCCTGTGGCGCGCGCGACATCGGCCAGCGAGATCCGGTCCGGGGCGGGTGAGGCAGTGGCCTTGATCAATGGGGGTTCATCCTTTGGTGAAAGCAGTGATCGATTTTTTGATCATTTGGCAACTCCGTCGATGCGGGTAAACCAGTTACTGGAAATAATCAAAAGGACTACGGGAATTCACCTAGTCCTCCAATGAGAACGAGCGTCGCGCAACGGCGTCGGACCGCCCCGACGCGGCGCCGCTGGTACGCCCGTTGCGAAATGAAGGCGCGCCGGGGGTATTGGCACCCGCGGCCAGCCGATCAATTTTTTGCAAGGGGTGACTCATGGGTGTTTCGGAAAAGCCGGCGTTCCTGGACGCGGCGGTCTGGGCCGGCAAGGTGTTCAACGGCGCGTGGATCGCCTCGGCGGGCGGTGTGCGCGAAGTGGTCGAACCGGCGACGGGCCAGGTGATGACGGCCGTCGGCATCGCCGACGCGCAGGACGTGGGGCTGGCCACGGCCGCCGCAGCGCAGGCACAGAAGCGCTGGGCGCAGGTCGCGCCGCGCGAAAAGGCCGCCGTGTTCCAACGGGCCGCGGCCTTGTTCCAGCAGCACTTCGACGAACTGGCGCTCTACGTCGCCCGTGAGACGGGCGCCATCCTGCCCAAAGGGCAGCACGAGGTGCGCGAGGCCATCACCCTGTGCCATCTGGCGGCGGCCATGCCCCTGCAGGCGCAGGGCCAGATCCTGCCGAGCGCGAGCGGCACCACCAGCCTGGCGCGGCGCGTGCCGCGCGGCCTGGTGGGCGTGATCTCGCCCTTCAACTTTCCGCTCATCCTCACCCTTCGCGCCGTGGCGCCGGCCCTCGCGGCCGGCAATGGCGTGGTGATCAAGCCCGACGCGCGCACGCCGGTGAGCGGCGGCTTCATGATCGCCCGCGTGTTCGAGGAGGCAGGCCTGCCCGCCGGCCTGCTGCAGGTGCTGCCCGGCGACGCGGCCGCCGGTGAAGCCCTGGTGACCGACGCGCGCGTGCCGATGATCGCTTTCACCGGCTCGCCCGCCGTGGGCCGGCGCATCGGCGAGCTGGCCGGCCGCCATCTGAAGAAGGTGACGCTGGAGCTGGGCGGCGCCAACTCGCTGATCATCCTGGAAGACGCCGACCTCGACGTGGCCGCGAGCAATGCCGCCTGGGGTGCCTACCTGCACCAGGGGCAAATCTGCATGGCGACCAATCGCATCCTCGTGCACGAGAGCGTCGCTGCCGCTCTGACGCAGCGGCTGGTCGCGAAGGCCCAGCACCTGCCGGTCGGCGACGGTGCCAGCGGCCAGGTGGCCCTGGGCCCGCTGATCGACGCCAGGCAGCGCGATCGCGTGCATGCCATCGTGCAGGACAGCATCGCCGCCGGCGCGCAGTTGCTGGCCGGCGGCAGCAGCGATGGCCTGTTCTACAAGCCGACGGTGCTGGCGGGCGTGAAGGCCGGCATGCGCGTGTACGACGAAGAAGTGTTCGGCCCTGTCGCCAACATCATCAGCTTCAAGACCGACGACGAGGCCGTGGCCCTGGCCAACGACCACCAGGGCAGCCTGGCGTCGGCGGTGATCTCGCCCTCGATCGGGCGGGCCATGTCGATCGCGGCGCAGCTGAACTCCGGCATGGTCCACATCAACGACCAGACCGTCAACGACGAATGCGTCAATCCTTTCGGCGGCCCCGGCATCGCCGGCAACGGCAGCAGCGTGGGCGGCCCGGCCGACTGGGAGGAATACACCCAGTGGCAGTGGCTGACCATCAAGCAAGCGCCGCATCCCTATCCGTTCTGAGCTTTATCGACCGAACCCGCGAGGAGACATCACATGCAGCTTCAAGGAAAGACCATCGTCGTCACCGGCGTGTCGTCGGGCATCGGCGCCGAGGTGGCGCGCATCGCGCGCTTTGCCGGCGCCCGCGTCATCGGGATGGACCGCAACGATCCCAGCCTCACGCTCGACGGCTTCGTCCAGGCCGACCTCTGCTCCGCCGCCGCCATCGATGCGGCCGTCGCGCAACTGCCCGAGCGCCTCGACGCACTCTGCAACATCGCCGGCGTGCCCGGCACGGCGCCCGTCAAGCTCGTCGCCGACATCAACTACCTCGGCCTTCGCCATCTGACGGAACAGGCGCTGCCGCGCATGCCGCGTGGCGGCTCCATCGTGAACGTGGCCTCGATCCTCGGCGCCGAATGGGCGCAGCGATTGGCGCCGCACAAGGCCCTGGCCGCCGCTCGAGGCTTCGAGGCCGGGGCCCATTGGCTGCGCGACCACCCCGTGCCGCAGGAGACCTGCTACCAGTACTTCAAGGAAGCGCTGATCATCTGGAGCGCCACGCAGTCGCAGAAATGGTTTCTGGAATACGGCGTGCGCATGAACTGCGTCGCGCCGGGTCCGGTGTTCACGCCGATCCTCGGCGACTTCGTGAGCATGCTGGGCCAGGAGCGGGTGCAGGCGGATTCGCATCGCATGCTGCGCCCCGGCTTCGCCGACGAGATCGCGCCGGTGATCGCGTGGCTGTGCAGCGACCAGGCCCGCTGGATCAGCGGCGCCAACATCCCCGTCGACGGTGGACTGGCATCGACCTACATCTGACCCGCATGACCGACACCTCCATTCCGGCCGCGCTCGACACGGCGCCCCTGGACCCGGCTTTGGCGGCCTTCCTGGCGCAAGCCGCCGCCCAGGGCAATCCGCCGCTCGAGACGCTGCCGCTGCCGGCGGCGCGCCAGATCTACCGCGACCTGGCCGCCGGCCTGGGGCTGCCCGCGCCGGCCATCGCATCGGCGAACGACCGCGTCATCGAGGGACCCTGCAGCTCGTTGACGCTTCGCATCTACCAGCCCGACGCAGAAGGGCCGCTTCCCTTGCTGCTCTATGTGCATGGTGGCGGCTTCGTGATCGGCGACCTCGAGACCCACGACAAGGTCTGCCGCACCTTGAGCCATGACGTGGCCGCCGTGGTGGTGGCGGTGGACTACCGCCTGGCGCCGGAGCATCCCTTTCCGGCGGCGGTGGACGACGTGGCCTGCGCGCTGCGCTGGGTGGCCGCGCACGCGC
>DATFFA010000268.1:0-15456 GCA_035250605.1 Variovorax sp.
CCCGGCGGGCCACCGAGCTGGGCTTCGAGGCCTACAACATCCTCGAGGGCTTCGAGGGCGATGCCGACGCGGAAGGGCACCGCGGGCGCAAGGGCGGGTGGCGCTTGCGCGGGCTGCCGTGGAAGCAGAACTAGGCGGCTCGATCGAAAGGTCAACGCCCCCGCCTACTTCTGCGGCGGAATCCTGAGTTTCTGCCCCGGGTAGATCTTGTCCGGGTGCGTCAGCATCGGTTTGTTGGCTTCGAAGATGGCGTTGTACTTGTTGGCGTCGCCGTAGTACTTCTTGGAGATGGCCGAGAGCGTGTCGCCCTTCACCACGTCGTGGTACTGCGCCGGGTCGGCCGCGGGCGCGACCAGCTGGTTGTCGACCTTGGTCACGTTGGCCACGTTGCCGGCCGCGAGCGAGGCCTTCTCGCTGGCTTCCTGCGAGGGCGCGTTGCCCTTGAGCGTCACCAGGCCCTCGGCGGCGACGTAGCTCACCTCGAGGTTGGTCAGGCCGAGGTTCTGGGTCTCGATGTAGGTCTTGATGGCATCACCCGCCACCTTGTTGGCATCGGGCTCCGCGGCCTGGGCCGAAGAGCCTCCGAACAGCTTTTCGCCCGCTTCCTTGATGAAACTCAGCAATCCCATGGGGTTCTCCTTGTGCCGGTTGAGGGGAAGGCCACTGTAATGGCATGGCGTGACGGGCACGCGTAGGCCGCAGTCGCAATCGCAACCATCCGGGAAGACAAATCGCAATAATGCCGCGCATGGCATTCCTTGCGATCGACATCGGCAACACCCGGCTCAAGTGGTCGCTCTACGATGCGGCCCGGCCGGGCGCGTCGCTGATGGCCCATGGCGCCGAGTTCCTGGACCACATCGAACGGCTGGCCGAAGGGCCGTGGGCCGAGCTGCCCGCCCCCGCCTCGATGCTGGGCTGCGTGGTGGCCGGCGATGCCGTGCGACGGCGCGCGGAGGAACAGCTGACCGAGCGCTTCGACTGCGCCGCACGCTGGGTGGTGTCCAGCGCCGCCGAGGCCGGCATCGTCAACGGCTACGACCACCCCACGCGGCTGGGCGCCGACCGCTGGGTCGCGATGATCGGCGCGCGCCACCGCATGCTCTCCCAGGGGCCTGCGCGGCCGATGGTGGTGGTGATGATCGGCACCGCGGTCACGGTGGAGGCGGTGGACGTTCATGGCAAGTTCCTGGGGGGCCTGATCCTGCCGGGCCACGGCATCATGCTGCGCGCGCTCGAGTCGGGCACGGCGGGCCTGCACGTGCCGACCGGCGAAGTGTGCGAATTCCCCACCAATACCAGCGATGCGCTGACCAGCGGCGGCACCTATGCGATTGCCGGTGCGATCGAGCGCATGGTCCAGCATGTGCGCGCCCATTGCGGCGCCGAGCCGGCCTGCTACATGACGGGCGGCGCGGCCTGGAAGATGGCGCCCAGCATGAACGGGAACTTCGAGCAGGTCGACAGCCTGATCATGGACGGGCTGCTGGTGATCGCGCAGGAGCGCCTGCTGGCGTCTTGAGAAATACGAGGAGTCCAGAGTGCCACGTGCCTTCGCCGCTGCCCTGCTGTCTTGCGTGCTCGCCCTCGGCGCCTGCACCCCGCCGGTTCCTCTGCGCACCGCCGCCGCCCCGCCCAGCCGCCCCGCGGCGTGGGGGCCGCCCGAGGCGCTGGTCGCGCCCTCCTCCTTCTCCGGCGTCCATGGCCTCGCCATCGACCGCCAGGGCCGGCTGCTCGCCGGCACGGTGGTCGGCAGCCAGCTGTGGCAGGTCGACCGCAGCACCGGCGCCGCGCGGGTGCTGATCGATGCGCCCGACGGCCAGTCCGACGACGTCGCGATCGGCCCCAGGGGCGAACTGGCCTGGACCAACTATTTGATGGGCCAAGTGCGCCTGCGCGAAAACGACGGCGCGCCGATGCGCGTGCTCGCCAAGGACCTGCCCGGCATCAACTCGCTCGACTTCGACCGCCGCAACGGCAAGCTCTACGCCTCGCAGGTCTTCCTCGGCGACGCGCTGTGGGAGATCGACGTCGCCGGCCAGAAGCCGCCGCGCCTGATCAAGAAGGACATGGGCGGCTTCAACGGCTTCGAGGTCGGGCCGGACGGCCTGCTCTACGGCCCGCTGTGGTTCAAGGGCCAGGTGGTGAAGATCGACCCGGCGGACGGCCGGCTCACGGTGATTGCCGAGGGCTTCCGGATTCCGGCCGCGGCCAACCTGGACGGCAAGGGCAACCTGTGGGTGGTCGACACCCGCAGCGGCGAGCTGGTGCGCGTCGAGCTGGCCAGCGGCCGCAAGACGGTCGCCAGGCAGTTCAAGCCCTCCATCGACAACCTCGCGATCGCGCCCGAGGGGACGATCTACGTCTCGAACATGGCCGACAACTCCATCGAGGCCTTCGAGCCGGAGACCGGCACCTCGCGGCTGCTGACCGGCGGCAAGCTGGCCGTGCCGGCGGGCCTCAAGATCGACGGCGGCACGCTTTTCGTGGCCGACATCTTCGGCTTCCGCCAGGTCGATGCGCAGACCGGCGAGGTGCGCGACATCTTCCGCATGCAGCGCGAGCCGGAGCTCGACTACCCCTTCGGCGTGGGCCTGTCGGCATCGACGATCGCGCTGTCTTCCTGGTTCACCGGCTCGGTGCAGCTGGTGGACCGCAAGAGCTTCAAGACCACCGCGGTGCTGCACGGCCTGAAGGCGCCGGTGGACGCGATCCCGATGCCCGACGGCAGCCTGGTCTACGCCGAGCTCGCCACCGGCAGCGTGACGCGCGCGAGCGGTCCGAAGTTCGAGAACCGCCAGCTGGTCGCCAGCGGCCTGGGCGGGCCGGTGCAGATGGTGCTCGGCCGCGACGGCGCGCTGTACCTCACGGAGGCCGCGGGCAAGCTCACGCGCATCCCGCTGGACGCCAGTGCGCCGCTGCGCGTCGTCGCCGACGGGCTGGCGCTGCCCGAAGGCCTGGCCCAGACGCCCTGGGGCAGCTTCATCGTCGCGGAGAGCGCGGCACGGCGGCTGGTCGAGATCGATCCGGCGAACGGCGCGCGTCGCACCGTGGCCGAGAACCTGCCGATCGGACTGCCCGGCGGGCCGGGAATGCCGCCGCCCTATGTGCCGACCGGCGTGGCGGTGGGTGCCGACGGCAGCATCTACTTCTCGGCCGACCGCAACAACGCGCTCTACAGGATTCGACCGCAGCGCTGATCGCCGGCCGGAAAAGCGGAACAAAGTCACGCTCGCACCCGCCTTTGAGTAACAAGCGCTTAATTTACTTGCGGCAACACATGTAACAGACTCGTGATGTCTCCGGGCATCACGCCGGCTCTCCCATCCAGGAGCCGGTCTTTCTCCACTCGTCGAAAAGGAAAGAAGTCATGGACCCTCTCGTCGGTCAAGTGCTGAACCCCACCTACGCCATGGGCACCGTCGCGCTGTCGTACGTGATCTCCTTCTTCGGTTCCCTGCTCGCGCTGCTGTGCACGCGCA
Source organism: Variovorax sp. (assembly GCA_035250605.1). GTDB lineage: Bacteria > Pseudomonadota > Gammaproteobacteria > Burkholderiales > Burkholderiaceae_C > Variovorax. The sequence goes on from DATFFA010000268.1 coordinate 3,483, forward strand.
AGATGGTGCGCAGCGACGGCAGCGTGGACCTCGCGATGCTCGCCGGCGGTGCGGTGGCCCTGGGTGGCATCGGCATCTGGTCGATGCATTTCATGGGCATGGTGGCTTATCGCCTGCCGGTGCCGGTCGCCTACAACCTGCCGCTGACGGTGGTCTCGCTGGTGGCGGCCATCGTCATTTCCGGCCTGGCGCTCTACCTCGCGGGCGGCAAGCGCTTCAACAGCAAGGGCTGGGTCATGGGAAGCCTGCTCGCCGGGCTGGGCGTTTGCGTGATGCACTACATGGGCATGTACGCGATGAGCCTGCGCGCGGCGATGAGCCTGGACTGGGGCATCGTGGCCGGCTCGGTGGCCATTGCGATCATCGCGGCGGCCTCCGCCCTGTGGCTGGCCTTCAACCTGACCGAGTTGACGCACCAGGTGGTCGCCGCCGCGGTGATGGGCGTGGCGGTGTGTTCCATGCACTACGTGGGCATGACGGCCGCCACCATGGTGTGCACCGCGCCCACGCCGCCCGGCAGCCTGAGCATCGGCGGCAGCAACCTCGGCCTGGGCGTGTTCGGCACGGCCGGCGCGGTGCTGATCTTCATCCTCTGGGTGGTGACCGGGCGCGCGCTGGACGAGCCCCGCAAGGCGGTCTCGCCGCGCCACGCATAGCCACTTGGCGCAAGCGGCGCGCCGCGGGCCGCGCCTAGAGTGGGGCATGCAGTACACCCACGAGCACCTCGAGATCCAGAAGACGCTGCGGCGCTTCATCGACGAGGAGATCAACCCGCACGTCGACGAATGGGAAGCGGCGGAAGGCTTCCCCGCGCACGAGGTGTTCGGCAAGCTCGGCGCCCTCGGCCTGCTGGGACTCAACAAGCCCGAGGACTACGGCGGCGCCGGCCTCGACTACTCCTACGCGATGGCGATGGCCGAGGCCCTGGGCCATGTGCGCTGCGGCGGCGTGCCGATGGCCATCGGCGTGCAGACCGACATGTGCACGCCGGCGCTGGCGCGCTTCGGCAGCGACGCGCTCCGGCGCGAGTTCCTGGCCCCGGCGATCGCCGGCCAGTCCGTCGGCTGCATCGGCGTCAGCGAGCCCGGCGCGGGCAGCGACGTGGCGGGCCTCACGAGCCGCGCGCGCAAGGATGGCGGCGACTACCTCGTCAGCGGCCAGAAGATGTGGATCACCAACAGCCTGCAGGCCGACTGGATGTGCATGCTGGTGAACACCGGCGACGGGCCCGCGCATCGCAACAAGTCGCTGGTCATCGTGCCGATGGACAGCCCCGGCATCGAAAAGGCGAAGAAGATCCGCAAGATCGGCATGCATTCGAGCGACACCGGCCTGATCTACTTCGACGAGGTGCGCGTGCCGCAGCGCTATCGCATCGGCGAGGAGGGCCAGGGCTTCGTCTACCAGATGCAGCAGTTCCAGGAGGAGCGCCTGTGGTGCGCCGCCAGCTCGCTCGAGCCGATGGAGGACTGCATCCGCGACACCATCGAATGGGCGCAGGAGCGCCGCCTCTTCGGCGGCACCCTGGCCGACCAGCAGTGGGTGCAGTTCAAGCTGGCCGAACTGCAGACCGAGGTCGAGGCGCTGCGCGCGCTGACCTACCGCGCCTGCGACCTGCATGTGCAGGGCGAGGACGTGACCGCGCTGGCCTCGATGGCCAAGCTCAAGTGCGGCCGCCTCACGCGCGAGGTGGCCGACACCTGCCTTCAGTTCTGGGGCGGGATGGGCTTCACCTGGGAGAACCGCGTGTCGCGGCTGTACCGGGATGGGCGGTTGGCGTCGATCGGCGGCGGGGCGGACGAGGTGATGCTGGGCATCCTGGCAAAGACGATGGGGATCGCGAAGCGGCCGCCCGCTTGACTCCATCTCCCTCTCGCTCTGGGAGAGAGTGGGGGTGAGGGCACCGGGCCGTGGATGACGCGCGCCGGTTGCCACCTCCGCTGCCCTCACCCCAGCCCTCTCCCCAAGGCGAGAGGGAGCAAGACCGGCGCCCTCCGCCGACCCCGCGCCCCGCTACGTGGAAGTCCGTACGGCACCGGTCAGCCGGCGGTCAGCCGCCGCGAACGACCCTCGAAAGCTCCACAACGAGGGTTGAGACATGCGCATCAAGAGTCAGGCCGACTTCTATTCGGGAGTCATGTTCACGGCGGTGGGCGGCGCCTTCGCCATCGGCGCCACCAGCTACAACATCGGGGACGGCGCCCGCATGGGGCCGGGCTACTTCCCGCTCATGCTGGGCATCCTGCTGGCGGTCCTGGGAGCCGCCATCATGTTCGAGGCGCTCGTGGTCGAGACCGTCGACGGCGAGAAGATCGGCAAGTGGGCGTGGAAGCCGCTCGCCTACGTGCTCGGCGCCAATCTCGCCTTCGGCGTGCTGCTCGGCGGCCTGCCCTCCATCGGGCTGCCGGCCATGGGCATGATCCTCGCGATCTATGCGCTGACCATCATCTCCAGCATGGCCGGCGCCCATTTCAAGCTGCGCGACGTGCTGGTCCTCGCGACGATCCTGGCAGCCGGCAGCTACGTGGCTTTCATCTGGGCGCTCAAGCTTCAGATCCAGGTCTGGCCCACCTTCATTTCCGGCTGAGGACGAGAGCGCCATGGACCTGATCCACAACCTGGCGACCGGCTTCGGCGTCGCCTTCACCTTCACCAACCTGCTGTATTGCCTGATCGGCTGCATCCTGGGGACGCTGATCGGCGTGCTGCCGGGCATCGGCCCCGTCGCCACCATCGCGATGCTGCTGCCGGCCACCTATGCGCTGCCGCCGGTGTCGGCGCTGATCATGCTGGCGGGCATCTATTACGGAGCCCAATACGGCGGCTCCACCACCGCCATCCTGGTCAACCTGCCGGGCGAATCGTCCTCGGTGGTGACTTGTATCGACGGCTACCAGATGGCAAGGCAAGGCCGCGCCGGGCCCGCGCTCGCGGCAGCCGGCCTGGGCTCCTTCTTTGCGGGCTGTATCGGCACGCTGATCCTGGCCGCGTTCGCGCCGCCGCTGACCGAGCTGGCCTTCAAGTTCGGCCCGGCCGAGTATTTCTCGCTGATGGTCCTGGGCCTGATCGGCGCCGTCGTGCTGGCCTCGGGCTCGCTGCTCAAGGCGGTGGCGATGATCGTGCTGGGCCTGCTGCTGGGCATCGTCGGCACCGACGTGAACTCGGGCGTGGCCCGCTTCAGCTTCGACATCCCCGAGCTCACCGACGGCATCGGCTTCGTGGTGATCGCCATGGGCGTGTTCGGCTACGGCGAGATCATCGGCAACCTCTCGCAGCCCGACGACGAGCGCGAAGTCTTCACCTCCAAGGTCAAGGGCCTGTGGCCGACGAAGGAGGACTTCAAGAACATGGCGCCCGCGGTGCTGCGCGGCACCACGCTGGGCTCGGCCCTGGGCATCCTGCCCGGCGGCGGCGCGCTGCTGGCCGCCTTCGCAGCCTATGCGCTCGAGAAGAAGATCGCGATGCGACCCGGCGAAATCGCCTTCGGCAAGGGCAACATCCGCGGCGTGGCCTCGCCCGAATCCGCCAACAACGCCGGCGCGCAGACCTCCTTCATCCCGCTGCTGACGCTGGGCATCCCGCCCAATGCGGTGATGGCGCTGATGGTGGGCGCGATGACCATCCACAACATCCAGCCCGGCCCGCAGGTGATGACCAGCAACCCGGAGCTGTTCTGGGGCCTGATCGCCTCCATGTGGCTGGGCAACACGATGCTGATCATCCTGAACCTGCCGCTGATCGGCATGTGGATCAAGCTGCTGACGGTGCCCTACAAGTTCCTGTTCCCGGCCATCGTGCTGTTCTGCGCCATCGGCGTGTACTCGACCAACAACAACACCTTCGACGTGTGGATGGTCGCGATCTTCGGCTTTGTCGGCTACCTCTTCCTCAAGCTGCGCACCGAGCCGGCACCGCTGCTGCTGGGCTTCATCCTGGGCCCGATGATGGAAGAGAACCTGCGCCGCGCGCTGCTGCTGTCGCGCGGCACCTGGAGCGTGTTCGTGTCGCGGCCGCTGTCGGCGGGCCTGCTGGTCGCCGCGCTGCTGCTGCTGGGGATCGTGCTGCTGCCGTCGATCAAGGCGAAGCGCGAAGAGGCCTTTGTCGAAGACTGAGGCAGCCCGGTTCCGCCGCGTTTTCCGAACGCAAAGGCCGCCTTGAAGGCGGGCCTTTTTGCTGGTCCGCATGGCGGCGACTCACGGCGCCGGCCGCTTGAACCCCGATTCGCGCTGGCTGCGCAATGCCAGCACGAAGACCGTATCGATCTCAGGAACGAATCGATAGAGCGCGACGTACGCGCGAGCATTTCGCCCGATCAGCAACTCGCGCCGACCTGCCTTGGCGGGTCGGCCGATCAGGGGACTGTGCGCCAGGATGTCCAGCGCCTGAACGATGCCGGCCATGCGGGCCGGGATGTCCTCGACCTCGTGGCGCAGCAAATGATCGACGATCCGATCGAAATCTTCGAGGACCTCCGGCGCGAGCTCGATCCGCGTCATCGAGTTCTTCAGGCTCCACGCATCTTGCGCGCCGATGGTCGTACCACCGGCCGTCCCGCGGCCCGCGCAACCAGGTATTCCTTGGCATCGTCCCAGGCAATCGATTTGCCGGTTTGCAGCACTTTGGCCCAACGCTTCTGCGCCAGCTGGTGCAGTTCCTCCTCTGCCTCGATCTGTTCCACCTTCTGGGAGATCGCTTCGACAATGAAGGCGTGCGCGCTCTTTCCCGCATGCTCGGCAGCGGTAGCAATGCGTGCCTTCAGATCGTCTTCGATGCGAATGGTGGTCGTCGACATGTTGGCTTCCCGGAAAGCGACCACTGTAGCACTGTTGTGCTACCAAGGGATCACCCTCGACCCAGCAGCTCCAGAGCCAGCCGGAACGTCCGCGAACTCGGCTGCGCCAGCTCGTTCAGCACGTCCATGTGGTTGCGCCCGGGCACCCGCTCCGCCGCAATGACCCGCGAGCCCCAGGCACGACCGATCAGGCCGGCCTGCCGATGGAACTCCTCGCTCTCGTCGCCGCCGACCACCGTCGCCAGCGAGCCCTGCAAGGGAGCGGGCATGGCCGCAGGGCTGAGCTGCAGCGCCCTTGCCGCATCGAGGCCGAGATCGGCGGCCAGGAAGGGCGCGTGCCGCAGCGGCTCGAGCTCGTAGAGACCTGAAATCGACAGCGCCGATTTGACGAGGTCCGCAGGCAGATCCGGCGCGACCGCCTTCCAGTGGCAGGCCAGCAGCATCGTCGCCAGGTGCCCACCCGCCGAATGGCCGGCCACCACGATGCGCCCGGGGTCGCCGCCATGCGTGCGCGCATTCCGATGCACCCAGGCCAGGGCCTGCACCAGCTGCAGCACGATGCGCTCGAGGGTGACCGCCGGGCACAGCGCGTAGTTGGCCAGCACCACCATCGCGCCCGCGTCGGCGAAGGGCGGGGCCACGAAGCTCTGGTCGCGCTTGTCGAGCGCGCGCCAGTAGCCGCCGTGGATGTAGACCAGCACCGGCGCGCCGGGCCGCTCGGCAGGCAGCACGTCGAGGCGCTCGCTGCGGTCCTCGCCATAGGCGACGTCGAGCACCCAGCCCGGCCGCTCGTAGGCGCGGGCCGAGGCTTCGGCCCAATGCGCAAGGATCTCCGGATGCTCCGGAATGCGCGCGCGGTTGTTGTACTGGGCGTCGTACCAGGCGGGCGACGGCGTGGCTTCGGTCATCTTCTGGCGCAACCCCGGCTGAACTTCGGCCACTTCAGCGCCGCTTCGCGCCGGCCGCCGCCGGCACCCTCGCGCCATTGGGCTTCGGCCTGCCGCGCGGCGCGGGCTTCTGGTCCGACTCGCGCAACGCGGCATCGATCAGCGCGTCGGCCATCCACAGCGCGGTGCGCTCCACTTCGCGGTCGCGCAGGCCCCAGATGTCCTTGAGGATCACGTAGGGCTCGATGCCGTAGACCACCGACAGGGCATGGTGCAGCCGCTTGCGCACGTCCGGCCGCAGCTGCGGCACCAGCGGCTCGATCGCGTGCTCCAGGATGCGCACGCGGTGCCCGCGCCGGTATGGCTCTTCCTCCAGCAGCCCGGCGCGCTCCAGCCCCCATTGCTCCAGCGAGAGCTGCGCCGCGGCGCGCAACTGGGCCTCGAATTCCTTGAAGCGCGGGAAGGTCTGCAGGAACAGCTCGTGCACGCGCTCGCGGCCGCTCGGGTTGTCGGAGGCCAGCTTGCGCACCGGCCCCAGCGAGCTGTCGATGACGGCGGTGACCAGCGCGCTGCGGCTCGGGAAATAGCGGTACGCGGTGGCGCGCGAGACCTTCGAGCGCGCCGCGGCCTCCGCCACCGACGGGATGTGGCCGCTCTGCCGGATGATGTCCATGGCGGTGTCGAGCAGCAGCTTGAAGGTGGCCGCCTTGACGCCGCGCTCGGGCGGCACCGGCGGTTCGCTCAGCTTGTGCTTCAGTTGCGCCATGGGGTTATTACGGAGTGCCGAAGGGCCGGGCTTGCTTGTGAAGGTCCGAGGTCGGCACGTATGATGCACCGATCCCGATTTGAGACGCAAGTCTCATAAAGCTAAGTTCCCTGATCTCGCGGCAGCCGGCACGAGCGGCAACGACCACGAGACGAGCCGGAGACAAAGGCGATGCGCTTGGCCAGCTGGAGTTGGGGCGGAAGCGAGCACGTGGGCACGATCTCGGCCGACGGGCGCGAAGCCACGCCGCTCGCATGGCGCGACGCCTCGCTCGGCACCCTTCCCCTGATCCAGGCGCTCGCCCGCGGCGAATCCCTGCCCTCGCCTGCCGGCGCGCGGCTGCCGGTCGAAGTCCTCGCCCTGCGCGCGCCGCTGCCACGGCCGCTGCGCAGCCTGTTCTGCGTCGGCCGCAACTACCACGCGCATGCCAGCGAGCTCGCCGGCACCGTGTTCCGCGAAAGCATGCCGCAGAGCGACCCCTGGCCCATCGTCTTCGGCAAGCTGGGCGAATGCGTGATCGGCCCGCGCGATGCGGTGCGCCTGCCCTCGCCCGCCACCTCGGTGCAGATCGACTACGAGTCGGAACTGGCGGTGGTCATCGGCCGCGGCGGACGCGACATCCCGCGCTCGCGCGCCATGGACCACGTGTTCGGCTACACGGTGGTCAACGACGTGACCGCGCGCGACGTGCAGATGCGGCACCAGCAATGGTCGCTCGGCAAAAGCTTCGACACCTTCTGCCCGATGGGGCCGTGGATCGTCACGGCCGACGAACTCGACGGCCGCGCCACCCGCGTGCGCGGCTGGGTCAACGGTGCGCTGCGCCAGGACGGCCAGACGAAGGACATGATCTTCGACATCCCCACGCTGATCGAAACCTGCTCGCGCGGCATCACCCTGTATCCGGGCGACGTGATCGCCACCGGCACCCCGGCTGGCGTGGGCATGGGGCAGACGCCGCCGCAGTGGCTGAAGTCCGGCGACGTGGTGCGCATCGAGGTCGATGGCGTGGGCGTCATCGAGAACGCCTTCGAGTAGGCCGCCCGACGATGTCATTCCAGCTGATCGACCGCATGGCGGTGGAAGAAGAAGGCGACGGCCCGGCCGTGGTGTGCGTGCACGGCCTGGGCGGCAGCTCCAACAGCTTCACGCCGCTGATGCCGGCGCTGGCGCGGCATCGCGTGGTCCGCGTCGACCTGCCCGGCAGCGGCCGTTCGCAGCGGGCCGAGGGCGAGCTCTCGATCGAGCGCTACATGGAGGCGCTGCTGCGCGTCTGCGAGCGCCTGGGCATCGCACGGGCCCACTGGGTGGGTCATTCGATGGGCACCATCGTCTGCCAGCACATTGCCGCGGCGCATCCGAAGCTGGCGGCCAGCGTGGCACTCTTCGGCCCGCTGATCGCACCGCCGGAGGCCGCGCGCACGGCGATGAAGGCGCGTGCCGCCAAGGCCCGCGAAGGCGCGGCCGGCATGCACGAGATCACGCAAGGGCTGCTGCAGGCCGCGATCTCCGCGGACACGCGCCGGCGCCTGCCGCTCGCCGTGGCCTTCGTGCGCGAAAGCCTGATGCGGCAGGACGGCGAGGCCTACGCGCGCAGCTGCGAGGCCTTGGCCGGCGCGCAGGGCGCGGCGGTGGAACGCATCGAGGCGCCGGTGCTGCTGGTCACCGGCGACGAGGACGGCGTGGCGCCGCCGCAGTCGGTGCGCGCGATGGCTGACCGGCTGCACAACGCGGCCAGCAAGCGCGTGGTGGTGCTGTCGCGCTGCGGCCACTGGACGCCCGTCGAGCGGCCGGAGGAATGCCAGCGCGAACTGAGCGACTTCCTGGCCGCGAACGCAAGGAGCTGAACCGATGGCCGACGTGATGTTCACCAACGTCCGCGTCTTCGACGGCGGCGGCGAGGCGCCCTTCACCGGCGACGTGCTGGTGCAGGGCAACCGCATCGCGCGCGTCGTCAAGACGGGTTACGGCCAGCACGCGGCGCCGGTCATGGGCGCGCAGCTGATCGACGGCGCCGGCGCCTTCCTGATGCCCGGCATGGTGGAGGCGCACACGCACTTCTCGTGGAACGACCAGCCCAGCCTGGACGCCATCCAGCGCATGCCGCCGGAGGAGCACATCCTGTGGTGCGCCGAGGTCGCCAAGCGCTACCTGGACATGGGCTGGACGAGCTGCGTCGGCGCCGCGGCGGCCAAGCCGCGGCTGGACGTGGTGATTCGCAACGCGATCAACGACGGCACCATCGTCGGCCCGCGCTATCTGGCGGCGAGCCAGGAGATCACCGTGCCCGGCGGCCTGGGCGACACCACGCAGCCGCACCTGCCGCAGCCCGAGTTCGCCTTCGGCGCGGTGGTGAGCGGTGCCGAGGAGATGCGCCGCTGCGTGCGCATGTTCGCCAAGTACGGCGTCGATTCGCTGAAGATCAATCTCTCGGGCGAATCGATCACCGGCATGCCGAGCGAGATGAGCCAGTTCACCGAGGAAGAAGTCACGGTGTGCGTCCAGGAGGCCAAGGCCTGGGGCAAGCGGGTGGCGGCGCATGCGCGCTCGACCTGGTCGATCAAGCAGTGCGTGAAGCACGGCATCGAGGTGATCTATCACGCCAGCTTCACCGACGAGGAGGCGCTGGACCTGCTCGAGGCGCACAAGTTCGATCACTTCATCGCGCCGGGCCTGGCCTGGCTCATCAACACCTGCCACCACGCGAGCCAGTGGGGCCTGACGCCCGAGGTGACGCGGCGCATGGGCTACCACCGCGAGCTGGAGGCCGCGGTCGAGAGCATGCGGGCGATGCGCAAGCGGGGCATCCGCATCCTGCCGGGCGGCGACTACGGCTTTGCGTGGACGCCGCACGGGACCAATGCGAAGGACCTGGAGTACTTCGTCAAGTACGTGGGAATGAGCACGATGGAGGCCCTGTTGTCGGCCACCGCGTGGGGCGGGCCGATGATGCGCATGGGCAAGCAGCTGGGCTACGTGCGCGAAGGGTATCTCGCCGACCTGCTGCTGGTCGATGGCGATCCGCTGGCGGACATCACGGTGCTGCAGGACAAGGCGCGCATCCTGGCGGTGATGAAGGACGGCGAGTTCCACCGCGCGCCGCCGGTGCGGCGTTCGCACACGACGCGCTGGGAGCAACACGGGAGACTCTCATGAGCGATGTCGTCTTCACCAACGTCCGCATCCTCGACGGCACCGGCCAGAACCCCTACACCGGCAGCGTGCTGGTGCGCGGCAACCGCATCCGCCAGGTGGGCCGCAGCACCGCGCCGATCGCACCCGGCGGCGCGATGGTGGTCGACGGCGCCGGCGCCACGCTGATGCCCGGCATGTGCGAGGCCCACACGCACTTCTCCTGGAACGACGCCGCCACGCTCTCGGCGATCCAGCGCATGCCGCTGGAGGAGCACGTGCTGTGGTGCGCCAAGGTCGCCAGGCGCTATCTCGAAGCCGGCTTCACCTCCTGCGTCGGCGCCGCCTGCGCCAAGCCGCGGCTGGACGTGGTGATCCGCAACGCCATCAACGCCGGCCAGATCCCCGGCCCGCGCTACCTGGCCGCGAGCCAGGAGATCACCGTCCCCGGCGGCCTGGGCGACGAGACCCTGCCGCACCTGCCCTTCCCCGAGTTCAGCTTCGGCGTCAACGTGAACTGCGCCGACGAGATGCGCAAGGTCGTGCGCATGTTCCTCAAGTACGGCGTCGACTCCATCAAGCTCAACCTCTCGGGCGACAACTTCACGCCCGACTCCCCGGCCGACACCACCTGGATGAGCGACGCCGAGGTGGCCGCCGCCATGGAAGAGGTCCGCGTGCGCGGCAAGCGCGGCACCGCGCACGCCCGCTCGGCCGCCTCGGTCAAGCAGGCGCTGCGCCATGGCATCGAGGTGATCTACCACGCCAGCTTTACCGACGAGGAAACGCTGGACATGCTGGAGGCCGCCAAGGACCGCGTCTTCGTCGCGCCGGGCATCGCCATCCTCTACGCCATGCTGCACGAGGCCGAGCCCTACGGCATCACGCACGAGAAGGCGGTGGCGATGGGCTACCAGGTCGAATGGGACGCCGCCCTCGAATCGCTCAAGGCCATGCACCGCCGCGGCGTGCGCGTCCTGCCCGGCGGCGACTACGGCTTCGCCTTCACGCCGCACTGCCAGAACGCGCGCGACCTGGAGTTCTTCGTGCGCTACCTGGGCTTCACGCCGATGGAGGCGATCCGCTGCGCCACCCTCTACGGCGGCCAGATCATGAAGCGCGGCGACGAGCTGGGCACCATCCAGGACGGCTACCTGGCCGACCTGCTGCTGGTGGATGGCGACCCGCTGGCCAACCTCGCGATCCTGCGCGATCCGAAGCGCATCCTCGCGGTGATGAAGGACGGCGAGTTCGCCAAGGCGCCGGAGATCGCCTCGCAGCGGGCCTGGGAGCACGCCGCATGAGCCGTACTCCAGCGAGCCGGACCGCACGCTGGCTCGTCTGGCTGCTGGTCGGCGGCCCGATCGCCGTGTTCTCGGCCTGGGCGCTCGCGGACAACGCGCGCCTGTACCTGGTGACCCTGCTCAACGGCCTCACGCTGGCCTCGCTCTACTTCATCGTCGCCAGCGGCTTCACCCTGGTCTTCGGCCTGATGCGCAACGTGAACCTCGCGCACGGCTCGCTTTACCTGCTGGGCGGCTACGTCGCCTTCGTGGTCTCGGAGCACACCGGCTGGTGGCTCCTCGCGCTGGCCGCCGGCTTCGCGGTGGCCGCGCTCGGCGGACTGCTGATCCAGCTGCTGGTGCTGCGCCACATGCAGGGGCAGGAGCTGCGCCAGACGCTGGTGACGATCGCGTTGTCCATCGTCATCGCCGACGTGCTGCTGTGGGTCTTCACCGGCCAGGTGCACCAGATGGAGGCCCCGGCCTGGCTGCGGGGGCCGATCCGCGGCATCCCGCTGATCAATGCCTACTCGGCCTATCGCCTGGCCCTGCTGGGCTTCGGCATCGTCATCGGCCTGGGCCTGTGGTGGCTGCTCACGCGCACGCGCGTGGGCATGATGATCCGCGCCGGCGTGGACGATCGCGGCATGCTCGCCGCCTCGGGCGTGAACGTGAACATGGTGTTCGCCATCACCTTCATGCTCGGCGCCGGCCTGGCCGGCCTGGGCGGGGTGATCGGCGCGGTGGAGCTGTCGATGGTGCCGGGCGAGGACACCCGGCTGCTGCTGGCCTCGCTGATCGTGGTGATCGTCGGCGGCATGGGCAGCGTGCCCGGCGCCGCGCTGGGATCGGCCATCCTCGGGCTGGCCGAGACCTACGGGCTGGCCTATGCGCCGACGTACAGCGTGGTCTTCACCTTCGTGATCCTGATCCTGGTGCTGGCCTTCCGGCCGCGCGGGATCATGGGGAGGGCAGCGGCATGAGACGCCGGGCCGCTCCCAGGTCCAACAGCACCGCAGCGCGGCGCGCGGAGGTTGCCTTATGAGCGCCGCCCAATGGCGCCGCGCGATGCGCTCGGGCCCGGGCGCACAGGCGCTTCCGCTCGCGCCCGTCG
>DATFFA010000269.1:0-2039 GCA_035250605.1 Variovorax sp.
GGTGGTGAGGGGCGGATCGACCATGTCGACCAGCGGCATGTCGTTGTGGCCGGTGATCGAAATGTCCTGTGGCACGCGCAGGCCTCGCGCGCGCAGCAGGTCGTAGGCGCCCAGGGCCACGAGGTCGTTGCAGCACACCACGGCCTCGGGCCGCTCGTTCTGCGCGAGCAGTTGCTCCATGGCGCGGCGGCCGGCCTCGCGGCTGTAGCTCTCGCATTCGGCGACTGCGGCCAACGCCAGCCCGCGGTCGCGCAGCGCCTGTTCAACGCCTTGGCGCCGGGCCACGCCGGTGGGCACATTCTGCGGCCCGGCCAGGTGCGCGATGCGGCGGTGGCCGGTCGCGACGAGGTGGTCCACGGCCAGCTTCATCGCCAGCCGGTCGTCGCTGACCACGGCAGGCAGGCGCCCGCTCTCGTCGGCGCGGTTCACCAGCACCGTGTGCATGCCGGCCTTCCGCAGGTAGTCGATGAGCGGATCGTCGCGCATGGCGATGGCCATCACCAGCCCGTCGACCTGCTGCGCCAGCATGCGCTCGACCACCGGGCGGGCGAGCGCGGGGTCCATGACGTTGGTCACGAACACGAAGTAGCCGCGCGCCGCGGCGCTGGCCTCGACGCCCTGCAGGATGGGCGGGAACACCGGGTTGGTGATGTCGGGCACCAGCACGCCGATGGTGTGGGTGCGGCCGGTTCGCAAAGCCGAGGCAGCGCGGTTGGGCCGATAGCCCAGGCGCTGCGCGGCCTCTTCGACCACGCGCAGCACTTCCTCGCTGATCAAGCCGCGCTTGTCCGGGCTGAGCGCGCGCGAGACGGTCGACACATGCACGCCGGCGGCCCGCGCGACGTCGCGGATCGTGACCGTGGAAGGCGATTGCGGATTCATTTTTGCAAACGATTGATTCGTCGATGCCGAGAGTATCGCCTTGTTTTTATTGGGGACTCTCGTTAACCCCGATTTCGCATGAAATTTCTCAGAGCTCATAATTTGCAAACGTTTGCAGTCAACTACCAAGGCCCCATGAACATCGTGACCACTCCCCATTCCGTGCTCCGCATGGCGACCGCCGCCATGTCCCGCACACCCGACGAGCGCCTGCGCACCGTGATGGAGGCGCTCACCCGGCACCTCCATGCCTTCGTGCAGGAAGTGCACCTTCGCGAAGAAGAGTTCGAGCAGGCGCTCGAGTTCATCGTCGCCATCGGCCAGGCCACCGGCGAGAAAAAGAACGAGGTGGTGCTGGCGGCCGATCTGCTGGGTGTCTCCACCCTGGTCGCGCTGCTGAACAACCAGGACCCGCAGGGCGAATCGCCCGCCGCGCTGCTCGGGCCCTTCTGGCGGGCCAACGCGCCGCTGTGCCGGGCGGGCGAATCGATCGCGCGCTGCGACACACCCGGCGTGCCGCTCGAAGTGACGGGGGTGGTCCGCGACACGCAGGGGCGGCCGGTCGCGGGCGCCATCGTCGATGCCTGGCAGGCTTCGCCCGCGGGCCTCTACGAGAACCAGGACCCGCAGCAGGACGACATGAACCTGCGCGGCCGCTTCGAGACCGATGCCGAGGGCCGCTTCCACTTCCGCACCGTGCGCCCGGCCGGCTACCCGGTGCCGACCGACGGGCCCTGCGGCCAGCTGCTGCGCGCGCAGCAGCGCCACCCCAACCGGCCGGCGCACCTGCACTTCATGGTGAGCAAGCCGGGGCACAAGGTGCTGATCACGCAGGTCTTCGCGGACGACGACGAGAACCTGGAGAGCGACCCGGTGTTCGGCGTCACGCGCCGGCTGATCGGCCGCTTCGAGGCGCAGCGCGACGGCCAGGCCGCGACGCTGCAGCACGACTTCGTGCTCGAGCCCGGCGAAATGAAGTTCCCCCGCCCGCCGATTCCCTGAATTCCTCCTGCCGGACGTCCATCGCATGAGCTTCGATCCCACACCCCGACTCGACGGCAAGGTCGCCGTCATCGCCGGCGGCCTCGGCGCCATCGGCTACGCCACGGCGCAGCGCCTGGCGGCGCTCGGCGCCAGCTGCGTGCTGCTGCACCGCG
>DATFFA010000270.1:0-10831 GCA_035250605.1 Variovorax sp.
TGCGCCGGCTGCGCTCGAGCCGATGCTCTCGCTCTTCAGGGGCGGCGTGGCCGCAGGCGACCGCCACACCGGCCAGGTCTATGTGTTCGATCGCCAGGCCCGGCTGGTCTGGCGCACCAGCGAGCTGCCGCCCGCAGCCGAGGTCCTGGCCGCGCTCGGACGCGTGGCCTGAGCACTCACCCCGTCACCCGTCGAGGCCGGCTGCCGGCTATTGCCCGCTGGCGTGGCAGGCTGCGCGGACGATGCGATCGGCGGGATTGGGTTCGATGCTGAGAAATCGCATCGGCCGCGGCTTCTCCGAATAGTCGGTGGCCTTGTGCACCTCGCCTTGCCACAGGGCCGCCATGTAGAAGCGCGCGAACAGGTACTCGCCCTTCCTGGCCCGGCAATCGAAGGCGACGCGGGCGTCGTACGAACGGTAGGGCACGCCCTCCCAGTTGACGCGGTCCTGCGAGCGGCTCACGCGCACGTTCATGACCCTGCGCTCGCCCGTGATCTTGATCGCCACCGGATCGACCTGCACCGTGTTCACCGACGGATCTTCGGGATTGCCGGTGACGGTGAACCACGCGGCCTCGGCCGCGACGCTGGCGCCCACCAGACCGAAGCACGCGAACCACCATCTCACGCCGGACATCCTTTGCAGTCGAAGACGAGCGAATTCTAGTGGGCCACCTGGCGAGGCTGGGTGCCGATTGTGCTAGGACGAAGCGGCCGCCACGCGCGCGATCCCGGCCCGGAACACTTCCGAAGCAGCCGCCGCATCGGACGCGCCGTCGAGCTGCGCCCGGAAACCGCGGTCGGAGAAGAGCCGGGCGACCAGCGCGAGCAACTGCAGATGATCGTCCCTGGCGCCCTCCTCCGGGACCATGATGGCCAGCAGCTGCGAGACCGGCTTGCCGTCCGGCGCATGGAAGGCGATGGCACGGCGGGTGCGCATGAACAAGGTGGTCGGCTGCGCGATGCCGCCGATGCAGGCGTGCGGAATCGCGAATCCGTCGCCGAGTGCGGTGGTGCCGGCCTGCTCGCGCCGCCACAGCGCGCGAACGACCGGCGCCGGATCGAGCCCCCGGGCCCGGCAGATCGCCGCCGCCGCGACCTCGAGCGCATGAGTCCGGTCGCGCACGTCGACGTCGAACAGGATCTCCTGCGGTTGCAACCAGGCAGCGATCTGCGCGATGTCCTTGCTCATCCGGTCGTCCTCTCGTTGTGCCGGCCTCATTGTCGCTCCGACCGGATGGGCAGCCTACCCGGCGTTGCGGTCTGTAGGCCGTCGACGTTCGTAGCCGGCGGCCCCGTCCTACGCATCACACGCC
Source organism: Variovorax sp. (assembly GCA_035250605.1). Lineage (GTDB taxonomy): Bacteria > Pseudomonadota > Gammaproteobacteria > Burkholderiales > Burkholderiaceae_C > Variovorax. The sequence continues at coordinate 1,317 of DATFFA010000270.1, forward strand.
GCTCGCGGCGCATGACCCTTTGGCGCTCAGACCGCCGGCTCCGGCGGGCAGCCGACGAAAAGGGGGACGCCATGCGTGGAGACAGCCGCTTCGAAGTTTGGGTGAAGGCATGGGCCCGCGTGGCCTGCATCGCGGCGGCCGGCGGGCTCTCTGCCTGCGGCGGCGGTGGCGGCGGCGGACATGGGGGCGGCGTGGTCCTGCCTCCGCCCGGCCAAACCCGGCTCTCCTGCGACGATTCGATCAAGTCCGGCTTCAAGCCCGACGCCAATACCAGCGTGCTGCTGGTCAAATCCTTCAAGACCGGCGATCCGCTGCTGCTGACGGGCACCCCCACGCCGACCACACCCACCGCCACCACCGACCTCTGCGTGGTGAAGCTGCTGGTGGGGCCGGGCAACCCGGGCCCGGCGGATGCGCCCTCGACCTCGCCGGGCATCGGCATCGAGGTCTGGCTGCCCGGCGAGGCGAAGTGGAACGGCCGCGTGCATGTGAAGGGCGGCGGCGGCTGGGCCGGCGGCGTGCACACCTCGCTGACCGCGCTGGCCGGCGTCACCGGCGGCAGCGCCGGCACGCCGGCAAACACGGCCATGGTGGAAGGGGCGGTCTCCGCGAGCACCGACACCGGCCACGCCAACACCGCCAACGGCGGCTCCTTCGCGATGAAGCCCGACGGCACCGTCAACACGGCGCTATGGAACGACTTCGCGCAACGCGGCATCCATGAAATGGCCGTGAAGACCAAGGCGCTGGCGACCGCCTTCTACGGCAGCGCGCCGCGGTTCTCCTACTGGAACGGCTTCTCCACCGGCGGCCGCCAGGGGCACATGGAGGCGCAGGCCCATCCGGGCGACTTCGACGGCATCCTGGCAGGCGCTCCGGCCATCAACTGGACGAAATTCATCACCGCCGAGCTGTACCCGCAGATCGTCTACCAGCGCGACCTCGGCGGCGTGCCGCTGACCGCGGCCCAGCTGACGCTGATGGGCAATGCCGCCATCAACGCCTGCGACGTGGTGAACAGCCAGCATCTGGGCTACATCCCCGATCCCTCCCAATGCCGCTACGACCCGCAGCTGGACGCCGCCGTGCTGTGCCCCAGCAGCGGCGGCACCGGGCCTGCCGGCAGCTGCGTCACGGCCGCCCAGGCCCTGGCGATGAACAAGATCTGGTACGGGCAGACCAGCAACGGCTCCGTGCCCGCCCCCTCGGCGGACAACGGCTTCGCCACCTCGCCGGCCACCTCGGCCAACCAGCGCTGGTACGGGCTGACGCGCGGCACCAGCCTGGCGGGGCTGGGCGGCGCGACGCCTTTCACCATCGCGACCGACATGGTGGCGCTGGAACTGCAGGACCCGACCTGGGCCACGCCTTCCTTCATCAACGCGACGGGCAACGGGATCAACCGGTGGACGAGCCTGTCGTACGCGGACCTCTCCAACGCCTTCGACCAGGGCGTGGCCCTGCAGGCCGCCTTCGCCAACATCAACACCGACGATCCGGACCTCGATCGCTTCGCCGCGCGCGGCGGCAAGATGCTGGTCTATCACGGCCTCGCCGACACGCTGATCCCGCCGCAGGGCACCGTGAACTACTACACACGCCTGGCCTCGCGGGTGGGCGGCGATTCGGTGGCGCGCAACTTCTACCGGCTGTTCCTGGTGCCCGGCATGGGCCACACCTTCGGCAACGGCACGACCAACCCGGCAGCGAATCCGCCGCTGCCGACCAACGCCCAGCTTTACCTGGCGCTGACGCTGTGGGTGGAAAGCGGCAACTCGCCCGAGCGCATCGACATCTCGGCACCGGCCACCGGCACATCGCCCGCCAGTTCGCGGCCGATCTGCATGTATCCGACCAAGGCCACGTTGACCGGCGGCGATCCGCGGCAGGCGGCTTCCTACGTCTGCTCCTGAGTGAGAACTTTCGATTGAGCCTTCAGCCTATGGCGGATGGTTTGTTGCGCCTGCGGGCGACTAATGCCACAGTTTGTTGAACTTCCCTTTTACGGGAATCTCCTCTCGCATCCATTTTTACGCGACCATTGGCGCCATCACAGCACTGCTTCGTTCCACGAGCACTTTCATGGCCAAGATCACCTTCGCACCATCGCCCGCCACCGCACCGCGCCGCGCGCCCCGTCTGGTTTTTCGGCCGGCCGATGCACGCCGCCTGTTCCGGCGTGGCGACCTGGCGATGTGCGCGGGCGCCATCGTGGTGGTGTGCGAGTCCGAGCGTGACGAGGGCAACGCCGATCCCGAACTGAGCGTGCGCTCCAGCCGCGGCATCGACGGCACGGCGCGGGCCAAGAGCCTGCAACTGCTGGCCGGCGTGGACACGCAGGAGTTCGGCCCCGGCTACCACGACCTGCTGAAGTTCATCGCCGAGGCCGGCGCCGCCCACTGATTTCCCGCGGCCGCAGCGCCGTCCGCGTTCCTAGTCGGCCTTGATCTCGGCTGCCTTGATCACCTTCGACCACTTCGCCAGTTCCTGGTCCACGAACTTGCCCAGCGCGGGTGGGTCCATGTAGACCGCGAAGGCGCCCTGGTCATCCACCTTCTTGCGAAAGCTTTCGCTCTCGACGATCTTGCGGATTTCGCTGCTCAGCTTGGCGACGACTTCCGGCGGTGTCTTCGCCGGCGCAAAAACCGCGAACCACGAATCCACCTCGTAGCCCGGCAGCCCGGCCTCGGCAGAGGTCGGCACGTTGGGCATCGAGGGATGCCGCTGGGTGCCCGTATAAGCCAGCGCCTTGAGCTTGCCGCTGCCGATGTGGCCGATCACCGAAGGCGGCGTGGTGATGAACATGTCGACGTTGCCCGAGATCAGGTCGTTGATCGCCGGGCCCGAGCCCTTGTAGGGCACATGGGTCATCGGCTGCTTCGCCTGGCGCGACAGCAGCTCGCCTGCGATGTGCTGGATGGAGCCGTTGCCGGAGGAGGCGTAGTTGAGGCCGCCGTCGCCCTTCTTCTTGCCGTACTCGATCAGCTCCTTCATCGAATTGACCGGCAGCTTGCCGCTCACCGCCACCACGTGCGGCGCGCGCATCACGAGCGCGACGGGGACGAAGTCCTTCGTCGGGTTCCACTTGATCTGCTGGAACAGCGCGGGATTGCCCACGTGGTAGCCGGAGTACTGCATGAGCAGCGTGTAGCCATCGGGCGCGGCGCGGGCCACGGCCTCGGTGCCGATGTTGCCGCTGGCACCCGGCTTGTTGTCGACCACGACCGGCTGGCCGAGCGCACGCGACAGCGGATCGCCGACCATGCGCGCCATGATGTCGGTGGAGCCGGCCGGCGCCGTGGGGACGATGAAGGTGATGGGCTTCGAGGGAAAGGTGTCGGCGTGCGAGGCCATCACGGCGAATGCGGCGCAGGCCGCGAGCAGACGGGGGGCGAGTTTCATGTCTTGTCTCCTTTTCAAAAAAATGCGGGTGGGCTCAGGCCTTCAACTCCGAGATCTCGATGAGGTTGAGATCCGGGTCGCGCACATAGACCGAGCGGATGCGCGACGTCGCGCCGGTGCGCAGCACGGGGCCTTCGACGATGGGCACCTGCTTCTCGGCGAGGCGCGCGATCACGTCGTCCAGCGGCACGGCGGCAATGAAGCAGAGGTCCAGCGCGCCGGGCGTCGGCGCCTGCGCCTTGGGCTCGAACTCATGCCCCTTCAGGTGCAGGTTGATCTTCTGGTTGCCGAAGCGGAAGGCCTTGCGGCCTTCGCCGAAAGTCTCGAGCGTCATGCCCAGCACCTCGATGTAGAAGCGCACGCAGGCGGTCTCGTCGGCGGTGGTCAGCACCAGGTGGTCCAGATGGTCGATCATGCCCGCAGCTCCTTTCTGCCTTCGCCACGCGCCTTGGCGCGATCGACGATCTCGCTGAAATCCGCCGGCGGCGCATGCCGCGTGAGGCGATGGCCGGCGCGCGAGACCTGGGCCGGCAGGTCGTGCTGCACCAGCGCTTCGAGCTGGGCCGCGGCGCCGATCAGGCCGTCGAGGTCCATGCCCGTGTCGTAGCCCATGCACTGCAGCATGTGGACCACGTCCTCGGTCGCGACGTTGCCCGTCGCGCCGGGCGCATAGGGGCAGCCGCCGATGCCGCCGAGCGACATGTCGAAGCGGCGCACGCCCGCCTCGACCGCCGCGACCGTGTTGACCAGCCCCATGGCGCGGGTGTTGTGGAAATGCGCGGTGAAATCCAGCGCCTCGAAGCGCGCCAGCGCGCTCGCGCAGACGTCCTGCACCTGCGTCGGATAAGCCATGCCCGTGGTGTCGCACAGCGTGATGCCGGCCACGTCCAGCGCGGCGAAGCGGTCGATCCAGCCCAGCACGCCGCCGAGCGGCACCTCGCCCTCCATCGGGCAGCCGAACACGCAGGACAGCGACACGTTCACCGGCACTTTCGCCTGGCGCGCCAGTGCGATCACCTCGGCCAGCTGGGCGAAGGACTGCTCGCGCGTCATGCGCAGGTTGGCGAGGTTGTGGGTCTCGCTGGCCGACATCACGATGTTGAACTCGTCGACGCGGCTGTCCAGCGCACGCTCGCCGCCGCGCAGGTTGGGCACCAGCGCGGTGTAGACCACGCCGGGGCGGCGCGCGATGCGGCCCATGACCTCCTCGCCGTCGCGCAGCGCCGGGATGGCCTTGGGCGATGTGAAGGAGGTGACCTCGATCTTGGCGTAGCCCAGGCCGCTCAGGCGGTCGACCAGCGCGATCTTGTCCTCGGTGGGAATGAAGCGGCTTTCCATCTGGAAGCCGTCGCGGGTGGCGACCTCGTTGACGCCGAGGCGCGTGCCGTTGCCGGTGTTCATGCGAAGTCCTTTCAGCGGGTGCGTGCGGGCCAGCCGGCGCCGGGCCGCAATTGATCGTCGTGCTCGCCCAGCCGCGGCGCCGGATGAGCGATGCGGCCGGGCGTGGCGCTCAGCTTGGGCACGATGCCCGGCACCTTGAGCGTTCGGCCATCGGAGGTGGGCGCCTCGACGATCATTTCGCGCGCCAGGTACTGCGGGTCGCTCGCGATGTCGGCCACCGTGTAGATGCGCCCGACCGGCACGCCGGCCGCATCGAGCACGGCCAGCACCTCGTCGCGGCTGCGCTGCACGGTCCAGGCCTCGATGGCGGCATCGAGCATCTCGACCTGCGCCACGCGGCCGTCGTTGTGGCGCAGCGCCGGGTCGTCCTCCAGGTCGGGGCGCTCGATCGCCCGCATCAGCCGGCGGAAGATGCTGTCGCCGTTGCCCGCCACCAGCACGTAGTGGCCATCGTTGCACCGGTAGGCGTTGGTGGGCGCGATGCCCGGCAGGGCGCTGCCCGCGCGCTCGCGCACCGTGCCGAAGGCATCGTACTCGGGCAGCAGGCTCTCCATCACGTTGAAGACCGACTCGTAGAGCGCCACGTCGATGAACTGGCCCTCGCAGCCGTGGGCCGCGCGGTGGTAGAGCGCCATCAGCACGCCGATCACGCCGTGCAGCGCCGACAGCGTGTCGCCCAGCGAGATGCCCACGCGCACCGGCACCCGGCCCGGCTCGCCGCTGAGGTAGCGCAGGCCGCCCATGGATTCGCCGAGCACGCCGAAGCCCGGCTTGTCGCGGTAAGGGCCGGTCTGGCCGTAGCCCGAGATGCGCAGCATCACCAGCCCGGGATTGAGCGCATGCAGTTGCTCCCAGCCCAGGCCCCAGCCTTCGAGCGTGCCGGGCTTGAAGTTCTCGATCAGCACGTCGGCCTCGAGCGCCAGGGCGCGCACCGCCTCCTGCCCTTCGGCGCTGCGCAGGTCGAGGCAGACCGAGCGCTTGTTGCGCGACTGCACTTCCCACCACACCGAGCTGCCGTCGCGCAGCATGCGCCACTTGCGCAGCGGATCGCCCACCTCGGCGGGCTCGACCTTGATCACGTCGGCGCCGAATTCGGCCAGCGTCTTGCCGGCAAAGGGGCCGGCGATGAGCTGGCCGAGCTCCAGGACTTTGAGGCCTTCGAGTGCGTTCATGGCGTGGTGTTCGTCTCTTGAGTGGAATGGCCTCCACTGTAGAAACGCGGGAGCTTTCGCGGAATTGCTTTGACGGCAGCAGGGCTTCGCAAAACGCGAAGGCCTTGCCTAGAATCCCGCGCATGGCCCGCACGATCAACCCGGCGCGCATCGATTTCGTCACGCTGCGCCTGTTCTGCGCAGTGGCGCAGTCGGGCAGCATCACCAAGGGCGCCGAAGCCTGCCACCTGGCGCTTTCGGCGGCGAGCCGGCGCCTTTCCGATTTCGAGAGCGCCACCGGCTCGAAGCTGCTGGAGCGCAGCGCCCAGGGCATCGCGCTGACGCCCGCCGGCCACGTGGCGATGCAGCACGCGATGCGCCTGTTCCAGGGCTTCGAGCAGTTCAGCAGCGAGCTCGGCGACTACGCGGCCGGCGTGCGCGGCCACGTGCGCCTGTGGGCCAACATGTCGGCGCTCACGGAGTTCCTGCCGGCGGCGCTTGCAAGCTTTCTGGAGCGGCATCCCGACATCCGCGTCGAGGTCGAGGAGCAGCTGAGCGGCGACATCGTGCGCGCCCTGGTCGACGGCCTGGCCGACGTCGGCGTGTTCGCCGAGAACACGCCGGCCTACGGGCTGGACATCGCGCCCTTCCAGACCGACGAGCTGGTCGTGCTGTGCGCCCGGCAGCATCCGCTGGCGCGCCTGAAGCGGGTCGATTTCAAGACCTGCCTGGCTTACGAGTTCGTGGGCCTGAACCGCAGCAGCTCGCTGCTGGAGCTGACCTCGCGCGCGGCCGAGCAGGCCGGCGTTCCGATGCGGCTGCGTGTGCAGGTGCGCAGCTTCGATGCGATGTGCCACATGATCGCGGCCGGCCTGGGCATCGGCGTGGTGCCGCTGGCGGCCTGCTCGGCGCAGGTCAGCGTGCTGGACCTGCGCGTCGTGCGGCTCAAGGACCCCTGGGCGGTGCGCCGGCTGCTGATGGCCACCAAGACCGGCGAGGCGCTGTCGCCGGCCGCGGACCTGTTGCTGCGGCACCTCGCGGACTCGGGCGACCAGCACCGCACCGGACCGTAGCGCGCGGCTTCGGCCAGGCGTGATCGAGCGCCGCCGCCGAACGCCCGCGAGGAGCGTAATATGCTCCGGCTCTGGTGGACTCGTCTGTTCCCCATGGAGTCGGCATCGGTGAACTCGTCTGATCTCAAACAACGCCTGCTGGCCATCCTCGCCGCGGACGCGGTGGGCTATTCGCGCCTGATGGCCATCGACGATCGCGGCACCGTGGCCGCGCTCGATGCCGCCCGGGCGGTCTTCCGCAGCCGCATCGAGGCCGGCCACGGCCGCGTGATCGACATGGCCGGCGATTCGGTGCTCGCCGTGTTCGAGACCGCAGCGGGCGCGGTGACGGCCGCCATCGCCGTCCAGCAGCAGCTGGGCGCATCCACCGGCGGCGTGCCGCAGGACCGGCGCATGCTCTTTCGCATCGGCATCCACATGGGCGACGTGATCGAAAAGGCGGACGGCACGGTCTACGGCGACGGCGTGAACATCGCCTCGCGGCTGTGCGCGGTGGCCGAGGCGGGCGGCATCGTCGTGTCCGACGCGGTGCACGGGGCCGTGCGCGACCGGATCGTCGCCAGCTTCGTCGACCAGGGCGAGCAGCCGATGAAGAACATCGCGCACCTGGTCCACGCCTTTCAGCTGAAGCCTGCCGAGCCGGCGCCCGCATCCCCGCGCGCCAACGGCCCGGCATTGCGCCTGCCGGACCGGCCCTCGCTGGCCGTGCTGCCCTTCACCAACATGAGCGGCGACCCGGAGCAGGAGTACTTCGCCGACGGCATCACCGAAGACATCATCACCGACTGCTCCAAGATCTCCGGCCTGTTCGTGATCGCGCGCAACTCGACCTTCACCTTCAAGAAGCAGAACGTCGACATCAAGGACGTGGGGGCCAAGCTGGGCGTGCGGCACGTGCTCGAAGGCAGCGTGCGGCGCCACGGGATGCGGGTGCGCATCAACGTGCAGCTGATCGATGCCGAATCCGGCGGGCATGTCTGGGCAGACCGCTACGACCGCGACCTCGAGGACATCTTCCTGGTGCAGGACGAGGTCACGCGCAAGATCGTGGAGACGCTGGAGGTGCGGCTCACCGGCAACGAAGAGGCGCGCCGGCACGATCGCGGCAAGGTCAACGTCGAGGCCTACGACTATCTCATTCGCGCGAAGAGCTGCATCCTGCATTTCACGGAACCGGCCCTGGTCGAGACGCGCGAGATGCTGGAGCGCGCACTGGCGATCGAACCGGAGCTGGCGCTGGCCTATGCCTACCTGGCGATCGCCCGCGGCGTCGAGTACGCCAACGCCTGGAACGGCCGGACGGCGGATGATCTGGAGGAGAACCTGGCGATCGCTCGCAAGGCCTGCGAGCTGGACCCCGCCGAGCCCCTGTCGTATCACGCGATGTCGAACGCGCTGATGTGGCTGCGCAGGCTGGACGAGGCCGAGCGCGCCGCGCGCAAGTCGGTGGCGCTCGACCCCAATTCCGCCCAGAGCCATGGGACGCTGGGCATCATCCTGGATTTCTCCGGGCGGCACGAGGAGTCGATCGAATCGCTGGCGAAGGCCCTGCGCCTGGACCCGGAGTTCAGCCTGTGGCGGCACGCGCAGGGGCGGGCTCAATTCGCACTCGGGCACGACGCCGAGGCCGAAGTGAGCTTCAAGCGCCGCCTGATCCAGATGCCGGGGTCGGACGTCACGCGCGCCTACCTGGCGTCGCTCTACGGCCACGCCGGCCGCCTCGACGAGGCCGCCCGGATCTGGCGCGAGCTGATGGCGCTGAATCCCGGCTACACGATCGAGCTCACGCTGCGCGTCCTGCCCTACACCAGCCCCGCGCCGCTCGAGCGCTTCGTGACGGGCCTGCGCAAGGCCGGGCTGGTGCCTTGAACCGGCACGGCGGCCCAACCGGTCAGGACACGGTCCCCGCCCCCACCAGCATCTCGCACGGCCCTTCGAACCCGCCGGCGGTCTCGAAGCCCCGCAGCGCCTCCTCGATCGCTTCCCAGGTCCGCGCCCGCTCCTCCTCGCTCAACCCGATCATCATCTGGTGCAGGGCCCCGAAGGACTCCCGCTCGAAGCGCACGCACTCCGCCGCACTCGGCAGCCGCACCGGCGAAGGCACCTTGCGCACCTCGATCTCCCGCAGGCCCGCCTTCGCGAATGCGGCCTCGAGCACGCCCTCCCCGCCCAGCGAGAAGGGCCCGGGCTGCCCCGGCAGCGGCGGCGGCAGCCCGGCGCGCTCGCGGATGATCTTCACGGGGATCGAGAAGAAGGCATTGCGCTCGGGCGTCGAGTACACGACGGCCGACACGCGCCCGCCCGGCCGCAGCGCGCGCCGCATGCCCGCCAGCGCGCGCTGCTGGTCGGGAAAGTAGATCAGGCCGACGCGGCTGATCACGGCATCGAAGCTGGCGGCCGGCAGGGTGTCGAGCGCCTCTCCGTCGAGCTCGCGGACCTCGAGGTTCGTGAGCCCGGCGGCCCGGGCATCGGCGGTGGCGCGCTCCAG
>DATFFA010000271.1:0-2766 GCA_035250605.1 Variovorax sp.
GGGTGGCGAGCATGGAGCACAAGACGGTGGCGCTGGCGCAAACGCTGCTGGCCAAGCTGGAGCGCTTCGAGGCGGCGACCTGAGGCAGGTCTTGCAGGCCAGCAAAAAAGCCGCGTGGGTCCACGCGGCTTTTTTACTGATGTGAGGTTGACGAGCCTTACCCCCGGCACTGGCTACGCAGTTAGGGCTGCTTGGTTCCCCACCTGACCCGGTTGGCCACTTCACCATGCGGGGAGGCCCGTCAGCGGCGATTGTAGGCGACGCCCCCATGCCCCCCGGCTCACCAGGCCATCAGCGAGGTCTCGAGGGCCGCATCGGCGTAGTAGAGGCGCACGCCCACCAGGTAATGCCGGCCCTTCTGCAGGCGCATGCTGACGCGCGCGTTGAGGTCGGTGCCGCTGTCGTCGTTGCCCGCGATCTGCACGTTGCCCGCGGGCGTGACCTCGAACAGCACCAGCACCGTGTCGGACGTGCCGAAGGTGCCGAGCTGGTAGGTGCGCGTGCGCGGCGGCACGAACTCGAAGTTGCGGGTCTCGCCGGCCTTGAGCTTGAGCAGCTGCGACAGCCCGACCTTCAGCGTGCCCACCGCCGGTGCCCGCACGCCGGGGTAGGACTCCACCACCCAGGCCTTGTCGGCATACGAAAGCCCGCCCTTGGGCACCAACCCCTCGCGGTACTGCGCGGGCGCATCGATGAGGCCGGGTTCGAAGTGGTACTCCATCACCGAGTCGGGGTCCCACGTGGTGCCCTTGACCTCCGCGGCCGGGATCTTGCGCAGGATGTTCCACTCGATCTGCGGCTCCGGCCAGTTGTTGGGCGGGCCCGAGAAGTAGTCGAGCACCGCCTGGCGGTTCCAGGTGATGCCGGCATGCGGGTTCTGGTGCTCGTGCTCCAGGCCCAGCGTGTGGCCGATCTCGTGCAGCGCGGTGTCGTTGCCGTAGTCGGTGTTGAGCGGCCAGCCGAAATTCATCGTCCGCTGCAGCGGGTCGCGCACGCCGAGCACGTCGCGGCCCACGTAGGACCAGGATCCGTCCTGCGGGTCGAAGCCGATGCGCACGATCGCATCCTCGGGCGCCTCGACACGGCGAAAGCTGATGCCGATGCCCAGCTTGGCCCAGGCCTCGAACGCCTCGTCGACCACCCCCGTGTCGGCGCTGTTGCCCTGCCAGGCGGCCGGCACGCCGTCGCCGCGCTTGTAGCAGTAGTAGCTGAGCTGCGTGCCGTTCACCCATTTCTTGCTCGCGGCAAGGATGGCAGAGGCGCGGCCGGCCGAGACGCTGTTGTCGAACTGGCGCGGCGCCTGCACGGGCTGCATGCAGTAGCGGCGCGCGCCGGTCGACTGCTGGGACTTGGCCTTGGCCGCGGGCGCGCGCGCCGCCGCCCTGGGATGCGCAGTGGGCATGTCCGTCTCCTTGGAAGACCATGCCATGCTAGGGGCGAAACAATGAAAATCCATAAGTAAAAAGGCCTATGCCGTCCCTTGGCCGGCCCTTAAGGACAACTTTGACGACAACCTAAAATGCGCCGATGGCCTATCTCGTTCTCGCTCGCAAACACCGCCCCAGGACTTTCAGCGAGATGGTCGGCCAGGAACACGTCGTGCAGGCGCTCGAAAACGCGCTGACCTCCCAGCGGCTGCACCACGCCTACCTCTTCACCGGCACCCGCGGCGTCGGCAAGACCACCGTCTCGCGCATCCTGGCCAAGTCGCTCAATTGCCAGGGGCCCGACGGGCAGGGCGGCATCACCGCCGCGCCCTGCGGCGTCTGCCAGGCCTGCAAGGACATCGACTCGGGCCGCTTCGTCGACTACACCGAACTGGACGCGGCCTCGAACCGCGGCGTCGACGAGGTGCAGGCGCTGCTGGAGCAGGCGGTCTACAAGCCGGTGCAGGGCCGCTTCAAGGTCTTCATGATCGACGAGGTGCACATGCTCACCGGGCATGCCTTCAACGCGATGCTGAAGACGCTGGAGGAGCCGCCGGAATACCTCAAGTTCGTGCTGGCCACCACCGATCCGCAGAAGGTGCCCGTCACGGTGCTGTCGCGCTGTTTGCAGTTCAACCTGCGGCCGATGGCGCCCGAGACCGTGCTGGAGCACCTCACGCGCGTGCTGCAGACCGAAACCGTGCCGGCCGAGCCGCATGCGCTGCGCCTGATCGCGCGCGCCGCCCGCGGCTCCATGCGCGATGCGTTGTCGCTGACCGACCAAGCCATCGCCTTCGGCAACGGCGAGTTGACCGAAGGCGGCGTGCGCCAGATGCTGGGGAGTGTCGACCGCGGCCATGTGTTCCGCCTGATCGAGGCGCTGGCGCAGGGCGACGGCCGGACGGTGGTCGAGACCGCCGAGGGCCTGCGCCGCGACGGCCTGTCGGCTGCCTCCACGCTCGAGGAAATGACGGCCGTGCTGCAAGCCATGGCCGTGCTGCAGGCCGTGCCTTCGCGCGCCGAGGCCGCCGATGCGGGCGACCCCGATGCGGCCGAGACCGCGCGCCTCGCTGCCGCGATGCCGGCCGACGAGACGCAGCTGCTCTACAGCCTGTGCCTGCACGGCCGCGGCGAGCTGGGCCTGGCGCCGGACGAGTACGCCGCGCTCACCATGGTGCTGTTGCGCCTGCTGGCCTTCAAACCTGCGGCTGCGGCCGGCGCGGAAAAAAAAACTCTGAATGAAGCCTCCGCGGGCGCGCCCGAGCGCCCGCAGGCGGCCCGGGCCCCGGTTGCCGCCCCACGACCTGCCGGCGTTGCAGAGACAACGCCCATCCCGTCG
>DATFFA010000272.1:0-12527 GCA_035250605.1 Variovorax sp.
GCAGCGCACCGGCGCACGGGAGTGCCGGCCGCAGCTCGACGCGAGCGCGATGCCGCTCGCGCCCTGGACCGATTTCTCGTCAGGCTACTTCCAGCGCGCGATGGACCAGTTGCCCCGACAGGGCGCGAAGCGGCCGTGGAAGCTGAACCAGGACTATCTGTCCGACCTGATGAGCCTGCGCTTCGCGGCGCTGGATGACGGGGTGATGCGTTTCTCGGCCTGAGCGCACGCGCGGGCTCGCGCACCGAACTCAACGCGACCTGGCCACCCAGGTGCCGCCTCGCCGAGGCAGAGCCCCCGCTCCATCGAAAAAGGGAACGACCGCACCACTTTCATGGCCCCGGACCTGTCGCGGCCTCGGTAAGCGCAGGGTCCAAATCTGATCAATTGTCGCGAGGCATGCAGATCGGGACATTCGGCCCATTGAGTTCGGGCGGGAGTGCCGATATGGTGCTCAGTCTTCATTGCCGCCACGGCGGCGCGCACGGGTTTCGATGAGACATCTCGACCCATATTTCTGTCGATCAAGAACGAGCCTCCGGGCTGTAATCAAAGAAGCAAACCAAGGGAATCCTCACCATGTCACGACTGGATCAGGTCGGTTGCCATGCGCGTACGCCGTGTGGGCGGCACAGATTGGACCGCGGCGATGGCGCCATGCTGGGGCCGAAGCCGCTCCTCAATGGCTCGTCGACGAATGCGACGAGTCTTTGGGCCTCTGCTCCTCTGCGTTTGACGATCGCATTCGGAGGTCTGCATGGCGCATGCGGACCTTGATGACGCGATGGGCTGTCATTCCGTCAGCGCCGGCATGATCAGCAATGGACTGAGATCGTCTGGACATTGGCGGAGGCACCGGTCGAGCCGACTCATCCTAACCACACAGAGTCGTTTGGGCTATGTTTTCATGTCTGCATTAGCTGTCACATTTGCTGGTGGCGGAGTTGCCTTGTGTGTGATGCAGGCGAGACTTTTTGTTAATGACGTATTCCAGGGAGAGATCATGAGTGATTCGGCATGCATCTGCGCAGTCTTCAGTGGCCATCGCTGGAGTTGCGAATGAGCTGCAGAGAGTTCAAAAGCAACAAGGAACTCAATCGAGCGCAGTTGCCGAAGGAATGGCGACAACTTCTGCGGATGGCGATTGTCCGCACAGGGCTCAGCCCGCGGCTCTTTGTCGACACGGCTTTGCGCGAGGGCATATTGGATGAATGAAGAATGGCTCGCTGCATCTTCCGATCAGCCACCAGTTCCTCCTCACGTGCGGGACGCAGGGAAGGCAGCCCTATGGCTCTGCTATGCATTTCCTTTGGCCATCTATGCAGCCATAGTTTTGCTCGTACCGATCGACGTCCTTGACCAGGTTCCTTGGGCAAAGATCGCTGCTGACGGTATTCATCACTGGTTGCTTTCGAGGTGGCCGGTGTTTGATATCTACACACATGCAAGGGCGACGGCGTTTCCTCAGATTGCCATGCTGGCTAGCGCGTTGGGTGCGTGCATAGCAGCGCTCATGGCACTGGCGATGGCTCTTAACTCGAGCTTTTTCTTCAGACATATTCGAGCGGCACATGCATCGCGCCCTGCGCCGTCAGCAAAGGAACGCTTTGGCGGCATGGTGATGTTGCCGGCATTCGGGTTGTTCTGTTTTTGGGCCTTCTACTGCCTCAAGGGCGACCCAAGTTTCGCAACTGGTCTCACGACGCACAGTCGTCTCGGATACATCTTTGTGTCATCACTTTCGATTGCGCTTGCCGGCATCGGATTTGGAACGTGGCCGATGCAGGTCCGTCTTTTCTTGTTTGACATCTTTTCAAGGGGGAAATCATGAGCAACTCGTCATTCATAGATGCAGTATTTGCGGCTTGGAAGGCACCGGATGCGTGGGACGCTGGCGGTGCTGCATTCACAGGACCCGAGCAGGCGTTCAGGGAGCTCGGTGAGCTGGCGGCCAAGCAAAAGACCGGCGCTCTGTCTGCCGTTGACGCTCAGCGTATGGACGCAATCGCAAGGTTCTTATCCACCAGCATGAGCAAGGTAGCTGCCCGCGTGAGTGCCATTAACGTACCTGCCGGCACCTCTGACGAACTCAAACTCAAGACGTTCATCGCCGGACTTGAGCAGCAAGGGCAGAAGCTTGTTCAAGGTACTGGTCTGCTATTGGATGAAATTGCCGCTGGCTCAGGGCAGCGACACGATCATCGAAGCCGACGCCACCGCAGGCAACAAAGACGCGGTGCAGTTCGCCAGCGGGATCACGGCAGACCAGCTGTGGTTCAGGCAAGTGGGCAACAACCTCGAAGTGAGCATCATCGGCACCGAAGACAAGCTCACCCTCAACAGCTGGTACGCGGGCAGCGGCTACCAAGTCGAGGAGTTCAGGACCAGCGAAGGCCATGTACTGATCGACACCCAGGTGCAGAACCTGGTGCAGGCGATGGCGAGCTTCGCGCCGCCGCCCGCGGGGCAGACCACCTTGCCGCAGGCCTACCAGAACAGCCTGGCACCGCTCCTGGCTGCCGACTGGCGTTGAAGCGATACAGAGAAACCATGATTCGCCGGGTCGACGCGCGGAACAAGGTGCATGCCGTCACTGCACTGAACACAAGCGACGATTGATCACGCGGTGGGCAGCACCTCGAAGCCTTCCAGTGGCGGCGACGGTGCCGGCACTGCGGTCCCCTCCAGCGCATCGACGCGTGCGCCCGGCACGCCGTGCCGCAGCCACGCGCACATCTGCGCCACCTGCTGCGGCGAGCCCTGAAGCAGCGCCTCGACCGAGCCATCCCGGCGGTTGCGGACCCAGCCGGCGATGCCGAGCGCTCGCGCGTGGCGCATGCAGCCGTCCCGGAACCCGACGCCCTGCACCACTCCGCGCACCCGCACCAGGCGGTGCTCGATCGCTGCGTTCTCATCATGTCGATCCATGCGCGCCTCTCGCTGATGCCGGGCCGCCCATTGTCGACCGGCTCCGGGTAAACACCAACCCCAATCCCCAACTTCGCGCTTGATTGCACTCATTTTTTGTATACAAATATAGGGTGCAATCAACGAACCGGACTTCCCCCGTCCGGACATCCGCCAACCGCCAACCGCCACGAGGAGACAACCCGTGAACACCGCCGTCAGCCAAGCCAGCGTGGAGCTACCGCTCGCCAGCCCCCCGCCGCACGCCCATGAATCGAACGCCCTCATCAAGCCGGGCTACGACCCTGCCCTCACCAACGAAGACCTTGCGCCGCTGAAGAAGCAGACCTGGGGCCAGTACAACATCTTCGCGTTTTGGATGTCCGACGTGCACAGCGTCGGCGGCTACATCACGGCCGGCAGCCTGTTCGCGCTGGGCCTGTCCAGCTGGCAGGTGCTGGTGGCGCTGCTGGTGGGCATCTGCATCGTGCAGTTCTTCTGCAACCTGGTGGCCAAGCCCAGTCAGGTGACGGGCACGCCCTACCCCGTGATCTGCCGCGCCTCCTTCGGCGTGCGCGGCGCCAACATCCCGGCCATCATCCGCGGCCTGATCGCGGTGGCCTGGTACGGCATCCAGACCTACCTCGCCTCGGCCGCCTTCATGGTGCTGGCGCTGCACCTGTTCCCCACCCTCGCGCCCTACGCCGACGTCAAGCTGCACGGCTTCGCCGGGCTGTCGGCGCTGGGCTGGGTCGCCTTCATGGTGATGTGGGTGCTGCAGGCCTTCGTGTTCTGGCACGGCATGGAAGCGATCCGCAAGTTCATCGACTGGGCCGGCCCCGGCGTGTACGTGGTGATGGCGATCCTGTGCGGCTGGCTGGTGTGGAAGGCCGGCTGGAAGAACATCGACCTCAACCTCGGAGGCGTCAAGTTCCAGGGCTGGGACGCGCTGCCGGTGATGCTGTCGGCGATCGCGCTGGTGGTGAGCTACTTCAGCGGGCCGATGCTCAACTTCGGCGACTTCTCGCGCTACGGCAAGAGCTTCGCCGCAGTGAAGAAGGGCAACTTCTGGGGCCTGCCCGTCAACTTCGTGTTCTTCTCGCTGCTGACGGTGATCACCACCGCAGCGACGCTGCCGGTCTTCGGGGAGCTGATCACCGACCCGGTCCACACGGTGGGCAAGATCGACAGCACCACCGCCGTCGTGCTGGGCGCGCTGACCTTCATGATCGCGACCATCGGCATCAACATCGTGGCCAACTTCGTCTCGCCGGCCTTCGACTTCTCGAACGTGGCGCCGCAGCACATCAGCTGGCGCACGGGCGGCATGATCGCCGCGGTCGGCTCGATCTTCCTGACGCCCTGGAACCTCTACAACAACCCCGAGGTGATCCACTACACGCTGGACATCCTGGGCTCCTTCATCGGACCGCTGTTCGGCATCCTGATCGCGGACTTCTACCTGGTGCAAAAGCAGCACGTCGTGGTCGACGAGCTCTACACGCTGAGCTCCAAGGGCCGCTACTGGTACACCAAGGGCTACAACATGAAGGCCGTGTGGACCATGATCCCCTCGGCGCTGATTCCGATCCTGTGCGTGCTCATCCCCGCGTGGCGCGGCGCCGCCAACTACGCCTGGTTCATCGGCATGGGCCTGGGCTTCGTGATCTACGCCCTCCTCAACCGAAAGCCCTGAACGAGATCCCATGCGCATCAAGATCATCAACCCCAACACCACCTGGAGCATGACCGAGAAGATCGGCGCCTGCGCGCGCTCGGTCGCGCGGCCCGGCACCGAGATCGTGGCGGTCAGCCCGGCGATGGGGCCGGCCTCCATCGAGAGCCACTACGACGAAGCCCTGGCGGTGCCCGGCCTGCTGCAGGAGGTCGCGGCCGGCGAGCGCGAGGGCGTCGACGGCTATGTCATCGCCTGCTTCGGCGACCCGGGCCTGCAGGCGGCGCGCGAGCTGGCGCGCGGCCCCGTGGTGGGGATCGCGCAGGCGGCCATGCACGTGGCCAGCCTGGTGGGCACGCGATTCAGCGTGGTGACGACGCTCGCGCGCACCATCGGCCAGGCCCGGCACCTGGCCGAGGCCTACGGCATGCAGCGCTTCTGCGCCAACGTGCGGGCCTGCGAGATCCCGGTGCTGGAGCTGGAGGCGCCGGGGAGCAAGGCGCGCGAGCGCATCGTCGAGGAATGCCGGCGCGCGCTGGCGGAAGACGGCAGCGACACGATCGTGCTCGGCTGCGCCGGCATGGCCGACCTGTGCGCCCACATCGGCCAGGTGCTGGGGGTGCCGGTGGTCGACGGGGTGGCGGCGGGCACGCAGCTGGTCGAGTCGCTGGTGAACCTGCGCCTTTCCACCAGCAAGCGCGGCGAGCTGGCGCTGCCGCCGGCCAAGCCGATGGCGGGCCTGCTGGAAGGCTTCACCCTGCAGGCGCCCGCGCTCAAGCGCGCCGCCTGAAGAAGGCGTGAGCGGGCCGCGGCATGAAACGCGCGCCGCGGCTCGTCCACAATCGGGCCATGCCACGCGCGCCCAAAGCACCCGCCTCTCCGTTCCCGACGCCGAGCCCCGAACCCGAGGCGGCCGCCGCCGCACCCGACAAGAGCGCGACCATCGAAAGCATCGCCCAGGACATCGCCACCGCCATCGTCGAGAAGCGCCTGCCGCCCGGCACCTGGCTGCGCGAGGAGGCGCTGGGCCGGGTCTATGCGGTGAGCCGCACCAAGATCCGCGCGGCGCTGCTGACGCTGTCGAAGGACAAGCTGATCGAGATGATTCCCGACAAGGGCGCCTTCGTCTCCAAGCCCAGCGTGCAGGAGGCGCGCGAGGTCTTCGGCGTGCGCCGCATCCTCGAGGCCGAGGTGGTGCGCCTGTTCGTCGCCAAGGCCAAGCCCGCCGACTACCGCGCGCTGGAGCAGCACATCCAGTTCGAGCGCACCACGCTGCTATCCACCACGACGACGGGCACGGTGCGCGAGAAGCTGCTGGGCGACTTCCACGTCGCGCTGGCCGAGGCGGCCGGCAACCACACGCTGGCCGAGCTGGTGCGCGAGCTGGTGGCACGCAGCTCGCTCATTGCGATGCTCTACCACTCCTCCAACGACCCGCACTGCTCCTCCGACGAGCACTCGGACTTCCTGCGCACGGCCCGCAGCGGCGATGCGGAGGCGGCCGTGGCCTGCATGACCGAGCACCTGCTGCGCATCGAGGCCAACCTGCAGCTCACCACGCAGGGGGCGGACCGGCAGCTGGACCTGGTCAAGGCGCTGCTGGCTTGACGGCGCGCGCGGGCGCGATCAACCGTCGACCGGATGCGCCGGCGTTTCCAGCACCAGCTGCCAGAAGTCCACGTCCAGCCAGCGCCCGAACTTGAAGCCGGCCTGCCGGATGGTGCCCGCATGCTCGAAGCCGAGCCGCTGGTGCAGCGCGATGCTGCCCTTGTTGTCCAGGTCGATGGCGCCCACCATGACATGGACCTCCTGCGCCTTTGCGGCCGCGATCAGCGCCTGCATGAGGCGCAGGCCCAGGCCCTTGCCGCGATGGTTCTTGTGGACGTAGACGGAATGCTCGACCGAATACTTGTAGGCCGGCCAGGCGCGGAAGGTGCCGTAGCTCGCGAAGCCGAGCAGTTCGCCGTTGTCGTCGACCGCACCGATCACCGGGAAGCGCCCCGCCTCCTTGGCCTTGAACCAACCGACCATGTTCCCGGGCGTGCGGGGCTTGTAGTCGTAGAGCGCGGTCGAGTTGACGATGGCGTCGTTGAAGATCTCGAGGATGGCGCCGGCATGGGCGTCGTGCGTGCAGGTGACGAAGTTCATGGCGCTCACGGCTCTTTCGTGCAGACGATGAACGGCCGCCGGGCGGCATGGCCGTCCTGCGCAGCCGCACGAACAGGAATGGGATGCATCGGGGAAGGAGGTTGGTCGATGGCGATGGAGCACCCGAGTTTGCACGGAAAAAGCCCCGCCGCGCTCGCCAAGAGGCCGCCGGCCTGAGACACTGCCCGCTTCCGAAAAGGAGCTGCACATGGACGAGCAATTCGACGCCATCGTCATCGGCAGCGGCCAGGCCGGCCCCGCGCTGGCCGACCGCCTCTCGCAGGCCGGCTGGCGCGTCGCGGTGGTCGAGCGCCACCGCTTCGGCGGCACCTGCGTCAACACCGGCTGCATTCCGACCAAGGCGATGGTGGCCAGTGCGCACGTGGCGGCGCTGCTGCATCGCAGCGAGGACTACGGCGTCTCGATCCGGGGCAAGGCCGAAGTGGACTTTCCCGCGGTGATGGCGCGCAAGAGCCGGATCTCCGGCCGTTCGAGCGAGAACGTCGAGAAGTGGCTGCGCGGCATGCCGGGCGTCACGGTCATCCAGGGCCATGCGCGCTTCGAGGACGCCGGCGCGGTCCGCGTGGGCGACCGGCTGCTGCGCAGCGGGCGCATCTTCTTGAACGTGGGCGGACGCGCGAGCGAACTGGCGCCCGACATCCGCAACGGCGTCGATGTGCTCAACAACGCTTCGTTGATGGCGCTCGACCGCCTGCCCGAGCACCTGGGCGTGGTCGGCGGCAGCTACGTGGGGCTGGAGTTCGCCCAGATGTTCAGGCGCTTCGGCTCGCGCGTGACGGTGATTCAGCGCGGCGCGCAGATCGTGCCGCGGGAAGATGCCGACGTGGCGCGGACCCTGCAGGAGATCCTGGAACGCGAGGGCGTCGAGATCCGCACCGGGAGCGAGTGCTTCGCGCTGCGGCGCGAAGGCGAGCGCATCGCGGCGCGCTGGCGCTGCGGCGACGACAAGGACGAATTCCTCTGCACGCACGTGCTCAACGCAACCGGCCGCCGGCCGAACACGGATGACCTCGGGCTGGACCGCGCCGGCGTCAAGGTCGACGAGCGCGGCTTCATCGAGGTCGACGACCAGCTGCGCACCTCGGCGGCAGGCGTCTGGGCCCTGGGCGAATGCAACGGCCGCGGCGCCTTCACGCACACCGCCTACAACGATTTCGAGATCGTCGCCGCCAACCTGCTGGACGACGATCCGCGTCGCCTGGGCGACCGCATTCCCGCCTATGCGCTCTACACCGATCCGCCGCTGGCGCGCATCGGCATCACGGTGGGCGAGGCGCTGGCCTCGGGGCGGCCGACGCTGATCGGCGAGCGGCCCATGTCCAGGGTGGGCCGAGCCGTTCAGAAGGGCGAGGAACAGGGCTTCCTGCGCGTGCTGGTGGATGCGCAGACGAAGCACCTGGTCGGCGCCACGCTGCTGGGCGTGGAGGCCGACGAAGCGGTGCATGCGCTGCTGACGCTGATGTATTCGCGCCAGCCCGTGTCGACCGTGCAGCGCGCCGTGTTCATCCATCCGACGGTGTCGGAGCTGCTGCCGACGGTGCTGGGCGCCTTGCGGCCGCTGGAGGCACCGCCCGCGCGGGCCTGAAGCTCGCGATTTCTGCCGCGTCCGGCATCGGCCGCGAGAAGTCAAGCCTGTGTCATTGCTCGGTAACGCGCGTTGTCAGCGCGTGAATTATTTGATAGCCGCGCATGTGGCTAAGTCCGGCCGGCGGCTCCCTTTGCGACTCGCTTCCAGAGGGAAATTTATCCCCCGGGCAGGTGGATAACGTTGTGGAAAAGTCCAAGGGCAACTCATCCGTGCGAGGCCCCATGCGCGCTGCGACGGAGTGCCCGTCAAACAGGCATCCGTGGTCCCCGAGCGACGCGAAACGGCAAGGCCGCCCGCGCGGCCTCCCCATTCGACAACTTAGGTACTAAACGTCATTTACAAGCAGCGACACAAGTACTGCCAGGAAACAGCGCCCGGACGAAGCATCGGCCTCAGGGCAGCACCGGATTGGCCTGCGCCCGCTGGATACGGCGGTCTGCGTCCCGCTGCAGCAGGAAGCGCTGCGCCACCAGGCTGTCGGCTGCGCTGGTCACGGCCGACAGGTAGCCGGCCTGCGTGCCGTACAGCGACTCGATCGAAGGCCGCGTGTCGCCCGCCGCGACGCGCGCCGCCTCGGTCTTGTGGAACGGGAGGAAGCTGCCCGTCAGGTTGGCCAGGTCGACGATGCCGGGGGTCGCCACGTAGTTGAACTCGAGGCTGGTGCCCAGCGGCGCCTGCACGTCGACGCTGCGGATGCCGGCCCTGGTGAGGCCGGTCGCCGGGTCGACCTGCGGCACCAGGATCGCGTAGTCCTTGCCCATGTAGGAAGGCGGCACGACGGTCGGGATGCCGGACTCGTCCTCCGGCCGGTACTGTGGCCCGTAGTCCAGCAGCGGAAAGCCGTTGTAGCGCGCCAGGTAGTTGAAGGCCGGGATCGCCGCCGGCGTGCCGCCGGCCGGCGGCCAGCTGAGGCCCGCGATGGTCGGGAACAGCAACTGGCTGGGCCGCACCAGCGTGCCGTCGGCCACCTTGGGCACCTGGCTGGGGGGCGGCGCGGTGTTCTTCACCACCCAGTCCTCCATGTCGATGAAGAGCGCGCGGAAGGTGTCGGCGAAGTCCACCATGGAGCCCGCCGGATAGACCGTGGCCGCCGGGTTGAAGTTGATGCCCGTCGCCAGCCCGCCCGTGCCGCCGCCGTGCTGCGTGCTCCCGTAGTAGTAGATGCGCGCGTTGTCGGGCTGCACCAGGTCGGCGAAGCCGTTGGCGTCGGTCAGCACCGGCGAGCCCTGCAGCTGCCAGAACTCGGTGCCGGAGAGCCCCAGGAAGAACTTGGGGCAGGTGGCCGTGGCGGCGCAGCGCTTCATCACCCCGCCGCTGCGGCCCGAGACGGCGTCCACGTAGTCGGCGGCGAGGCCGCGCGGCGCGGTCTGACCGAAGGCGCGGTGGTCGGTGCGCAAGCCCCCGCCGCCGCCCGGCACCGCGAAGCGCGTGTTGATGTTGGTCTGGCGTGCCGCCACGTGCGCGAACATGCCGTCGAAGACCTTGCCGCCGTCCAGCCGCTGGTTGAAGCCCAGGTGCAGGAAGGTCTTCATCGCATTGCCCGATTGCGAGGTGCCCTGCCCGATGGTGTGGGCGATCTTCCCGGCGAGCGGGTTCGGCGTGCCGGCCGAATCGGCCGCTGCCGAGCGGAAGAAGCTGATGGTGTCGCGCAGCGCGGCGAGGCCCACGCCCATCACCTTCGGGTCCTTGGCGACGTACTGCAGCTCGTAGAGCTGGTTGGGCTGGAAGCCGCCCTTGAGGCAAACGCGCGCCGGGTCGGGGGTGCCGGGGAAGGGGTTGGCGGCGGCATCGCAGCTGGCGAACTTCCAGTCCGTAGGTGCGATGGCGATGCGCGGGTCGGTCTCGTTCACGCGGCGCGTCAGCAGGTAGCCGGGCTGCGTGTTGTCCATGCTTGCCGGCGCGTAGGGGATCATGCTGCCGTTGAACACGCCGCCGGGCAGCGCGATCGAGGGCGTGGGCGCGGAGGCGATCAGCTCGGTGGCGTAGGGCCCGGTGATCGAGGAGCCGTCCTTGTTCTTCGCCACCGGCACCGTCACGGTGAGCCGCTGCGGCGTGCTCTTGGGCACGTCGCCCTGCCAGGCCGAGAACATCCACACATAGCCGCGCTCGAAGTACTCCGCGTCGCTGGGATTCGCCGCGAGGTTGGGCATCGTCAGGATGTTGCCGCGGTTGGGCGCGTCGTAGCGCAGCACGCCGTTGGCCTTGCTCATGTCCTTGGGCTTGAGCATCAGGAAGTCGGCGCTGTACTCGACCATGCCGCGGGCGTTGAGCGGCGCGAACGCCAGGTCCTGGATGACCGCGTTCTTCGGGTCCTTGGGATCGAGCTCGCCGCTGATCGTGCCCGTGAGCTGCTCGTACGCGCCGACGCTGCCGAAGCTGCCGGGGTAGTCGGCGGTGGCGCTCACGGTGAGCTTGGTCTGCGGTGTGGCTGCGGCCGGCGCCGGAGTCGTCGCCACAGGCAGGAATCCGGAGAATCCGCCACCACCGCCTCCGCCGCAGGCGCTCAGTGCGAGGGTGGCGATCGCCCATGCGGCGGCGAAGAGTGCGCGCCGGCGGCGCGCCTCCTTGGGTTCTTGCATTGCTGTCTCCTGGTTGTGGTTCGAGAGGGAGTCCGGCCGCTTGCTTATTCGGCCTCGATGCCGGCCGCCTTCACGATGCGGCCCCACTTCTGCGACTCGCCGGCCTGGAACCTGGCCAGCTCCTCCGGCGTGCTGGTGAACACCTCGGTGCCGCTCGGTTCGTAGAAGGCGGTCTTGGCCGCCTCGCTCTTCGCGGCCTTCACCAGCAGCTCGTTGAGCCGCTTCACCACCGCCGGCGGCGTCTTCGCGGGCGCGTAGGCCGCGAACCAGTAACCCATCTCGTAGCCCTTCACGCCTGCCTCGGCGATGGTGGGCACCTCGGGCGCGAGCGGCGAGCGCTTCGCGCCGGAGACGCCGAGCGCGCGCAGCTTGCCGGCCTTGACCTGCGGCAGGCCGGTCGCCGTGTCGGTGATCATCATGTCGATCTGGCCGCCCAGCAGGTCCGTCACGGCCAAGGGGTTGCTCTTGTACGGCACGTGCAGCAGCTTGATGTCGGCCAGCTGCTGCAGCAGTTCGCCCGCCATGCGGCTGGACGAGCTGCCGCTGCCGAAGCTGTGCTTGCCCGGGTCCTTCTTCGCGAGCGCGACGAACTCGGCCACCGTCTTTGCCGGAAAGTCGGGCCGCACCACCATGATCTGCCCGCCCTTGCCCAAGGCGGCGACCGGTGCGAAGTCCTTCACCGGGTCGTAGGGCAGCTTCTTGAACAGGTGCTCGTTGGCCGCGTGCGTGGTGTTGGTGGTGATCAGCACGGTGTAGCCGTCGGGCGCGGCCTTGGCCACCTGCTGCGAGGCGATGAAGCCGCTGGCGCCCGCCTTGTTGTCGATCACCACCGGCTGCTTCGCCTCGGCCGTCACGCCGTTGCCCAGCGCGCGGGCGATCTGGTCGGTCGCGCTGCCGGCCGCGAAGGGCACGACGAAGGTGATGGGCTTCTCGGGGTAGCCCTGCGCCGCGGCGCTGCCTGCGGCGAGCAGCGCGGCGAGCACCAGCGGAAGGGATGACGATCGGATCATGGTTGCTTGTCTCCTGGGGTCGTTGAATGATGGAAAGGGGATTCGACGCTCAGCCCTCAGGGGGCCCCGCGAGGCGGTGCCGCAGCGCTTCGGGCACCTCGAGCGGCATGTCCAGCAGCAGGAAGGACAGCGCCTTGCCATGCGCATCCAGGTTGAGCGCATCGTTGACGCCGCCGTCGAGCACGCCGTCGAGCACGAAGTTCATGGCATGAAGGCGCGGCAGCAGGAAGCGCTGCACCCCGCTGGGCGCGCGATGGCGGAACTGCGCGGCCACGGCCTCGGGCGTGATCTGCTCGACCAGCAGCGGGTAGAGCGCCGGATGCCAGGCGATCACGCTGATGTTGGAGCGGTCGCCCTTGTCGCCGGTGCGGCCATGGGCGGCGCGAAAGAGCGGGACGCGATGGGTTTGCAGCGTCATGCCTGCGCCTCCTCGAGCATCTCGAAGCGCACCGGCACCTGCTCGCGCGGCAACAGGCAGGAGCGCGTGTTGAGGCGCGGCGTGAGCGCGGTGCGCACGCCGCCGCCGCCGGCAGGGCCACAGGTGTAGAGCGCCATCATCTCCCGCGTGAGCCGCTCGGCCTGCGCGCGCTCGGCATGCA
>DATFFA010000273.1:0-21688 GCA_035250605.1 Variovorax sp.
GGCCCGAGCCGGCCGAACCGGAGCCGGCACCGGCCGCCGTGGTGCGCGACCAGGCCTTTCAGCTGGTGCTGATGAGCCTCATCGCCGCCTCGCTGCCGCCGGCCGAGCCGGCCCCCGACGTGCCACTGCCGGAGCAGCAAAAAGCGAAGCCGGCTCGCAAGCCGCTGCGCGCGCGCCTCGCGAAGCTGCATCGGCAGGTGGTGCGCGAGGGCCGGCACTTCGAAGCCTTGGAGCCCGCGGTGCAGCACCGGGTCCGCAAGCGGCTCAAGCGGCTGCGCTACCTGGCCGAGTTCGTCGCGCCCATCTTCGGAGTGGGCCGCGCCGAGCGCTACCTGAAGGAACTGAAGCCGGCGCAGGATGCCCTGGGCGAGCACAACGACGCGGCCGTGGCGATCGACGCCTACCGCGAGGCGGCAAGCCGGGACGGCAGCGCCTGGTTCGCCGTCGGCTGGCTCTCGGCGCGGCAGCCGCAGAGCGCACGCGAATGCCGCGCGGCGCTGGAGAAGATCGCGCAGGCACGTCGCTTCTGGAAGTCCTCGTAGGCTTCAGAGTTCGCGCGGCACGGCAAGCTGCCCGCGCCGCGCCGCCCCGGGCGAAATGCCCACATAACGCTTGAACGACCGGCTGAACGCCGCCTCCGACCGATACCCCAGCCGGCTCGCCAGCTCCACCGGCCGCGCATTCTTCTCCTGCAGCAGCGTGAGCGCGATGTGCATGCGCCAGCGCGCCACGTACTGCATCGCCGGCTCGCCGACCAAAGCCGTGAACCGGGCCGCGAAGGCAGAGCGCGACATCGCGGCCTCGGCCGCCAGCGAGGCCACCGTCCACGGGCGTGCCGGCTCCCGGTGGATGAGCGAAATGGCGCGGCCGATCTGACGGTCCTGCAGCGCGCCGAGCCAGCCGACGCGCGCGGCCGGATCGCGCGCCATCCACGAGCGGATGGCCTGGATCACGAGGATGTCGGCCAGCCGGGTGATCACGGTCTCGCCGCCCGGCCGCAGGGCTTTGGCCTCGGCCGCCATGAAGCGCAGCGTGCTGCCCAGCCATTCGGCGTCGGGCGAGCGCTCGGCGTCCATGCGGATCACGGCCGGCAGCAGCCGGACCAGCCGCTGCGCCGCCGGATGGTCGAAGCGCACCGCCCCGCACACCAGGCCGGTGGCCGTACCGCCGCCCCCATGGCGCAGCACTTCGTAGCGTTCGCTGAGCTGCTCGCGCGGCAGGTCGAAGAGCCCGGCTGCCTCCGCACCCGGCTCGCCCACCAGCCGATGACCGGCGCCGTGCGGCACCAGCGCGAACTCGCCCGGCGCGAGCCGCTGCGGCTCGAGGCCCTCGACCTCCAGCCAGCAGGGGCCGGCCGTCACCACATGGAACATCAGGCAGCCCTCCAACGGCGGCAGCGCCACCCCCCAGGGCGCGCTGAACTCGGAGCGGCAGTAGAAGACGCCGTTCATGCGAAGGAAATGCAGGGCTTCGCCCAGCGGGTCCACGGGGGTGAAGGCGTCGGCGATCTGCATGGGGCGAGTATGGGCACCGCCCTACCCATCGTCCAGGTGGACTGGACGAATGAGCATGAATCAGCGCCTTTCGAACATTGATAGGCCCCTGCGTGCCAACGATAGTAGACGCCATGTCCCACCCACCCCAGGAATGCCGATCATGAGCACCACCCCTCTTCTCACCGTCATGGGCGCCACCGGCCACACCGGCAGCAAGATCGTTCGGCGCCTGCTGGGCGCCGGCGCCCGGGTCCGCGCCATCGGCCGCAATCCGGACAAGCTGGCCGCACTGGCCAGCGCCGGCGCCGAGGTGCTGGCCGGTGACAGCCGCGACCCGGCCTTCCTCGCGCAGGCCTTCCGCGGCGCGGCTGCGGCTTACACCCTGTTGGCGACTGACCGCCAGGCGCCCGACTACGCAGCCCGACAGGACGAGGAAGGCGAGGCGATCGCGGCCGCACTGCGCGCCTGCGGCGTGCGCCGCGTCGTCGCCCTGAGCAGCCTGGGCGCGGACGTGCCCGAGGGCACCGGCGTGATTGCCGGCCTGCACCGCCAGGAGCAGCGCCTGCGGAAGATCGCCGGCATCGACCTGCTGCTGCTGCGCCCCGCTTCATTCTTCGAGAACCTGCACGACGCACTCGGCACGATCAAGGAAGCGGGCATGCTGGCCGACACCGTCGCTCCCGACCTGGCCGTGCCCATGATCGCGACCGACGACATCGCCGCGGTCGCTGCCGAGGCCCTGCTGGCACGCGAGGGGACCGGCGTCGCGGTACGCGAGCTGCTGGGCGAGCGCGACATCAGCCATCGCGAAGTCGCCCGCCTGATCGGCGAAGCCATCGGCCAGCCGGCGCTGCCCTATGTGCAGTTGACCGAGGCGGACATGGGCGAAGCACTCGTCGGCGCCGGCCTGTCGCCCAGCTTCGTGGCGCTCTATGTCGAGATGACACGCGCCTTCAACGAGGAGCGCGTCGGCCCCCGTGAAGGCCGCACGCCGGCGAACACGACGCCCACCCGCTTCGAGGACTTCGTCCCCGAACTCGCCGCCGCCTACCGCCGGATATGAAGAAGCACGGAGCCCCACTCCCCAAAAGTTCCGCCTCATTGTTTCCAGCCTGTGAACACCGTGATTCGATTTCTTCGGGTTTCCACCTAGTTTCCCGCGGCAGACTCCGTACCCGAACCATCCAAAGCACTGAAAAGGAACTAAAAATGAAGACCTCCAGGATCATCGCCGCCGCCGCCCTGACGCTGCTCGCCGCCGCGGGCGCCCAAGCCGAAACCTACGAAGGCGTGCAAGCGCCCGTGTCGACCTTCAGCCGCGCCGAAGTGAACGCCCAGGCGACCGAAGCCGCCCGTGCCGCCAACCCCTATGCCGACGGCGCCGCCGCCGGCGTCGCACCGGTGGTTGCCAGCGTGCGGGACCGCGCTGCCGTCGCGGCCGAAGCCGTCGCCGCCGCCCACGACGGGACGCAGAGCCTGGACCGCAAGGCCTTCGTGAACAGCGTCATTCCGGCGCAGTACAAGATCCAGCGCACCAACACGCGCCAAGCCGGCCTGTAATCTCCGGCGGACTCCTCCCACAAATCGGGCCTCGCGCAAGCGGGGCCCGATTTTTTTTGCCCGCAGGGACCAAGACGCGTCGCTGTCCGACAGGCCGAAGGGCACAGGGACCTTGCCGCGGCGCTGCTACGCCTCTACAAAGAGCGGTCCAGGCCCGTCCGGCCGTGTTGTTCGCACGGCCGTGGGCTCGATCGCCCAAGGACGTCCGCAGTGCCCATCACCACCACCGCCTTCAGTGCCCAGGATCGCTACTTCTTCGGCGAGGGCACACACTCCCGTCTCTACGATCAACTGGGCTGCCATCTGAGCACCGAGGGCGGTGCCCGCTTTGCGGTCTGGGCCCCGAACGCCGCATCGGTCTCGGTGGTCGGGGACTGGAACGGCTGGAACGGCGACGCCCACCCGCTGGAGCCGCACGAAAGCACCGGCATCTGGACCGGCTCGGCCTGCGAGGTCCAGCCCGGCCAGGCCTACAAGTACCGCATCCGCTCGCGCCACAACGGCTACCAGGTCGACAAGGCCGATCCCTTCGCGTTCTACTGCGAGCCGCCGCCTGCCACCGCCTCGCGCGCCTGGTTGCTCGACTACACGTGGGGCGATGGCGACTGGATGGCCAGGCGCGGCCCGCGCAACGCGCTGGACGCGCCCATGTCCATCTACGAGATGCACCTGGGCTCGTGGCAGCGGCGCGACGGGCGCTTTCTCGGCTACCGCGAGCTCGCGCCCCTGCTGGCGGACTACGTGCACGAGATGGGCTTCACGCACGTCGAGCTGATGCCCGTCACCGAGCACCCGTTCTACGGCTCCTGGGGCTACCAGACCACCGCCTACTTCGCGCCCACCTCGCGCTACGGCACGCCGCAGGACTTCATGTACCTGGTCGATCACCTGCACCAGCGCGGCATCGGCGTGCTGCTGGACTGGGTGCCCTCGCACTTCCCCACCGACGAGCACGGCCTCGGCTACTTCGACGGCACCCATCTCTACGAGCATGCCGACCCGATGCAGGGTTTCCATCCCGAGTGGAAGTCGAGCATCTTCAACTACGGTCGCCACGAAGTGCGCAGCTTCCTGATTTCCTCCGGCCTGTTCTGGCTGGAGAAATACCACCTGGACGGCCTGCGCGTCGATGCCGTCGCCTCCATGCTCTACCTCGACTACGGGCGCGCGCACGGCGAGTGGATTCCCAACCGCCACGGCGGCCGCGAGAACCTGGAGGCCATCGAGTTCCTGCAGACGCTCAACCGCACCGTCTACCGCGAGCACCCCGACACCGTCACCATCGCCGAGGAATCCACCGCCTGGCCGCGCGTCTCGCGCCCCACCGACATGGACGGCCTGGGCTTCGGCATGAAATGGAACATGGGCTGGATGCACGACAGCCTGGCCTACATGCACGAGGACCCGGTGCACCGCCGGTATCACCACCACCAGCTGACTTTCTCGCTGGTCTACGCCTTCAGCGAGAACTTCGTGCTGCCGCTCTCGCACGACGAGGTGGTGTACGGCAAGGGCTCGCTGCTCGGCAAGATGCCGGGCGACAGCTGGCAGCAGTTCGCCAACCTGCGCGCGCTCTTCGGCTTCATGTGGGGGCATCCGGGCAAGAAGCTGCTGTTCATGGGCGGCGAGTTCGGCCAGCGCCGCGAATGGACCCACGACGGCGAGCTCGAATGGTGGGTCGCCGCGCTCGAGGGCCACGCGGGGCTGCAGCGCTACGTGGCCCAGCTCAACCACGTCTACCGGGCCACGCCCGCGCTGTACGAGCTGGACTTCTCGGGCACCGGCTTCGAATGGGTCGCCGCCGACGACGCCGAGCGCAGCGTGTTCGCCTTCCTGCGCAAGCCGCGCGAAGGCGCGCCCGTGCTGATCGTGAGCAACATGACGCCGGTGCCGCGCACCAACTACCTGCTGGGCGTGCCCAGGTCCGGCTTCTGGCGCGAGCGCCTCAACAGCGATGCCAGCGAGTTCGGCGGCGCAGGCTGGGGCAACTTCGGCGGGGTCGAGGCCTCGCCGGTACGCGCGCACGGGCGCATGCACTCCCTGTGCCTGACGCTGCCTCCGCTCTCCACCCTGATCCTGGAGCACGACCCCCATGCCTGAAATGACGCTCTCCCCCAGGCTCCCCCACTTCGTGTGGTCCGCCAACCCCCTCGCCGGGGGCAACACCAGCGGCCCGGCCCTTCGCCGGGCTCAGGACAGGCCCCTTCGCCGGGCTCAGGACAGGCCCCTTCGTCGGGCTCAGGACAGGCCCCTTCGTCGGGCTCAGGACAGGCGAAGGCCGGTTCCGCGGTGTCCCCCGCACGGGCACGGCTTCGCCGGACGTCGGCGTGAAGCGCAGTGGAGCATCTGAGATGGCAGCACCGCGAGCGAAGATCGAACGCGCGGACGGCGAGGACGGCCGCGTGCGCGCCGTCATCGACGCCGTGCTGCCCAACGTCGACGGCGGCCGCTTCGCCGTCAAGCGCGTGGCCGGCGAGATCCTGCGCGTGCAGGCCCACTGCTTCGCCGACGGCCACGATGTGCTGCGCGTGTTCCTGCGCTGGCGCGCCGAAGCGGACGCGGACTGGGCCGAGCTGCCCATGAAGCCGCTGGGCAACGACGTCTGGGAGGCCGAGTTCGCGCCGCCCGCCGTCGGCCGCTACCGCTACACCGTCACCGCCTGGGTCGACGCCTTCGAGTCCTGGCGCCACGACATGGCACGCCGCATCGACCCGGAGGACATCCGCATCGCCTCGCAGGTGGGCGCGCAGGAAATCGCCGCCGCGGCCGGGCGCGCGAAGGGCGCCGACGCCCAGGCGCTGGCCCGCTGGAGCAGCGAGCTGAAGACCGCGGCGATCGAGAA
Organism: Variovorax sp.; assembly: GCA_035250605.1. Lineage (GTDB taxonomy): Bacteria > Pseudomonadota > Gammaproteobacteria > Burkholderiales > Burkholderiaceae_C > Variovorax. The sequence goes on from DATFFA010000273.1 coordinate 5,899, forward strand.
CACCATGGAAGCCCCGGCCCTCAAGGCCTTCGCGCTGGACGAGGCCCTGTGCGGCCTGGCCGAGCGCTACCCCGACCGCCACCTGGCCACGCAGCACCCGGTCGAGCTCCCGCTGGTCGCCGACCGCGAGCGCGCCCGCTTCAGCACCTGGTACGAGCTCTTCCCGCGCTCCACGGCGCCCGAAGGCGACCGGCACGGCACCTTCAAGGACGTCGAAACGCGCCTGCCGGCCATCGCCGCCATGGGCTTCGACGTCCTCTACTTTCCGCCCATCCATCCGATCGGCCGCATCCAGCGCAAGGGCAAGAACAATGCGCTCGCGGCGCAGCCCGGCGACGTCGGCAGCCCCTGGGCGATCGGCGCCGAGGAAGGCGGCCACAAGTCCATCCTGCCCGAGCTGGGCACCCGCGAGGATTTCCAGCACCTGCGAACCGAGGCGCAGCGCCATGGCCTGGAGATCGCGCTCGACATCGCCTTCCAGTGCGCACCCGACCACCCCTACGTCAAGGCTCATCCCAGCTGGTTCCGCTGGCGGCCCGACGGCACCGTGCAATACGCCGAGAACCCGCCGAAGAAGTACCAGGACATCTATCCCTTCAACTTCGAGACCGAGGACTGGCAGGGCCTCTGGACCGAGCTCAAGAGCGTGTTCGAGCACTGGATCGGCGAGGGCGTGAAGATCTTCCGCGTGGACAACCCGCATACCAAGGCCTTCCCCTTCTGGGAATGGGCGATCGCCGAGCTCAAGCGCGACCACCCCGACGTGCTGTTCCTGGCCGAGGCCTTCACCCGGCCCAAGGTGATGCATCGGCTGGCCAAGCTGGGCTACTCGCAGTCCTATACCTACTTCACCTGGCGCAACACCAAGCACGAGCTCACCGAATATTTCACCGAGCTCTCGCAAGGCCCCGGCAGCGAGTACTTCCGGCCCAACGTGTGGCCCAACACGCCCGACATCCTGCACGAGCGGCTGCAGGGCGGCGAAACCGCCGTCTTCATGGCCCGCCTGGTGCTGGCCGGCACGCTGGCTGCGAGCTACGGCATCTACGGCCCCGCCTTCGAGCTGCGCGAGCACCTACCACGCGAGCAGGGCAGCGAGGAATACCTCGACTCCGAAAAGTACCAGCTGCGGCGCTGGAACCACGACGACCCGCAAAGCCTCGCGCCCTTCATCGCCCGCGTCAACCAGATCCGGCGCCAGAACCCGGCCCTGCATTCGGACCGCGGCCTGCGCTTCTTCACCATCGACAACGACGAGCTGCTCGCCTATGCCAAGCGCTCCGACGACGGCGGCAACGTGATCGTGACAGTGGTGAACCTCGACCCGCACAATGTGCAGTCCGGCTGGCTCGAGCTGGACCTGGCCTTCATCGACTGCGACCCCGCGCACGCCTTCCAGATGCACGACCTGCTGAGCAACCAGCGCTTCCTCTGGCAGGGTGGCCGTCATTTCATCCGGCTCGATCCGCACAGCGTGCCTGCGCATGTCTTCGTGGTGCGGCGGCGGATGCGCGACGAACGCGACTTCGATTACTTCCTGTGAGGCTGGCACCCATGAATGCACCGGTATCGCACCTGCTCCTCGAGACCGTCGAAATCGACAGCAGCGACGATCCGCAGTGGTACCGCGATGCCGTCATCTACCAGCTCAACGTCAAGGCCTTCTTCGACTCCAACGACGACGGCTACGGCGACTTCAAGGGCGTCACCGCCAAGCTCGACTACGTGAAGGACCTGGGCGTCAACACCATCTGGCTGATGCCCTTCTACCCCTCGCCGCTGCGTGACGACGGCTACGACATTTCCGGGTACGAGGACGTGCATCCGCACTACGGGACGCTCGCCGACTTCAAGATCATGCTCGACGAGGCCCACAAGCGCGGCCTGCGCGTGATCACCGAGCTGGTCATCAATCACACCTCCAGCGACCACCCGTGGTTCCAGGCCGCGCGGCGCGCGCCACCGGGCTCGCCCGAGCGCGAGTTCTACGTGTGGAGCGACACCGACCAGCTCTACCAGGGCACCCGCATCATCTTCACCGACACCGAGACCTCCAACTGGGCCTGGGACCCGGTGGCCAAGGCCTACTACTGGCACCGCTTCTTCAGCCACCAGCCCGACCTCAACTTCAACAACCCGAAGGTGCTGGAGGCAGTGTTCAAGACCATGCGCTTCTGGCTGGACATGGGCGTCGACGGCTTCCGCCTCGACGCCATTCCCTACCTCTGCGAGCGCGACGGCACCAGCAACGAGAACCTGCCCGAGACCCACGAGGTGATCAAGCAGCTGCGCGCCGCCATCGACGCGCAGTACAAGAACCGCTTCCTGCTGGCCGAGGCCAACATGTGGCCCGAGGACGTGCGCGAGTACTTCGGCGAGGCCGATGAATGCCACATGGCCTACCACTTCCCCTTGATGCCGCGCATGTACATGGCGATCGCGCAGGAAGACCGCCACCCGATCGTCGAGATCATCCAGCAGACGCCCGAGATCCCCGAGGGCTGCCAGTGGGCCATCTTCCTGCGCAACCACGACGAGCTGACGCTGGAGATGGTGACCAGCAAGGAGCGCGACTACATGTACCTCATGTACGCCGCCGACATCCGCGCGCGCATCAACGTCGGCATCCGGCGCCGGCTCGCGCCGCTGATGGAAAACGACATGGACCGGCTCAAGCTGATGAACGCCATGCTGCTGTCGATGCCCGGCTCGCCCATCATCTACTACGGCGACGAGATCGGCATGGGCGACAACTTCTTCGTCGGCGACCGCAACGGCGTGCGCACCCCGATGCAATGGAGCCCGGACCGCAACGCCGGCTTCTCGCGCGCCGATCCGCAGCGCCTCTACCTGCAGCCGATCATGGACCCGATGTACGGCTACGAAGCCCTGAACGTCGAGGCGCAGGCGCGCGACGCCAGCTCGCTCCTGAACTGGACGCGGCGCATGCTCGCCGTGCGCAAGACCAGCCATGCCTTCGGGCGCGGCAAGCGCGTGTTCCTGCGGCCCGGCAACCGCAAGATCCTCGCCTACCTCAGCGAATACGAGGACGACACCATCCTCACCGTCTTCAATCTCTCGCGTGCCGCGCAGCCGGTGGAGCTCGACCTTTCCGCCCACAAGGGCCGCATCCCGGTGGAGATGCTGGGCCGCACCTCCTTCCCCCCGATCGGCGAGCTGCCCTACCTGCTGACGCTGCCCTCCTACGGCTTCTACTGGTTCCGCCTCGCACAGGATGCCGAGATGCCGAGCTGGCACCAGGAAGGCGTGGGCCTGCAGGACCGGCCGACGCTGGTGCTCTTCGACGGCTGGACCAGCTTCTTCCGCGACCGCGTGATGCCCTGGCGCATCGGCATGGCCGAACGCATGCTCAAGCAGTTCGAGATCGACACGCTGCCGCGCTTCATGGAGATCCAGCGCTGGTACGGCGCCAAGGGCTCGGCCGTCGCGCGCGCGCGCCTGGTGGACCATGCGGTGTGGGAGAGCGACGGCTTCAGCTGGATGCTGCCTCTGGTCTCGCTCGACGGGCCGGCGGAGGAGTCGACCTACTTCGTCCCGCTGGCGCTCGCCTGGGAGGAGCAGGACGAAGACCGCCTCAACCGCCTCATGCAGGCCGGCGTCGCCAAGGTGCGGCAGCAGGCCAATGTCGGCGTCATGGCCGACGCCTTCTACGACGAGGCCTTCTGCCGCGCCATGGTGCGCGCCGTGCGCGGCGGCATGGAACTGCCGGCCGCCAAGGGGCGCCTGCGCTTCACGCCCACCGAGGCCTTCCGCCGCGTCGAAGGCGACCTGGACGCGATGGCGGTCGGCCGCCCCGGCGCCCAGAGCAGCAACACCGTCGTGACCTTCGACGAGACGCTGTTCCTCAAGGCCTACCGCCGGGTGCGCGACGGCATCAATCCCGAGGTGGAGATGGGCCGCTTCCTCACCAGCGTGGCGCGCTACCCGCATTGCGTGCCGGTGCTGGGCGCGCTCGAATACATCGGCGACGACGGCCGCATCGCGACCCTGGCGATGGTGCAGAGCTATGTGACCAACCAGGGCGACGGCTGGGTCTACACCCTGGGCTATGTCGAGCGCTTCCTCGAGGAACTGCGCACCGCGGCCGATACGCTCGGTGCGGTCGCGCCGGAACAGGCCCATGGCGGCTTCGGCGTGCTCATGCAGGTGCTCGGCCGCCGCACCGCGGAGCTGCATCTCGCGCTCGCGCGCCGCACCGGCGATCCGGCCTTCGACCCCGAACCCCTGGCCCCCGAGGACATCGAGGCCATGCGCGAGCACGCGAGCGCCGATGTCGCGACCACCCTGGCCCTGCTGCGCGAGCGCCTGGCGCAGCTGCCGGCGCCCGCGCAGGAAGACGCGCAGGCGCTGCTCGCACAGGAGAGCCGGCTTGCGGCACGCGCCGCCGCGGCGATCGAGAACGGCCACGGCCTGAAGACCCGCTTCCACGGGGACTACCACCTGGGCCAGGTGCTGGTGAGCGACAACGATTTCGTCATCATCGACTTCGAGGGCGAGCCCACGCGCAGCTTCGAGGAGCGCCGCGCCAAGGGCTCGCCGCTGCGCGACGTGGCGGGCATGCTGCGCTCCTTCAATTACGCGCGCTGGTCGGCGCTCAAGCGCGTCGCGCAAAATGCCGACGAGCTGCTGCGCCTCGCACAGCCCGTGCGCGACTGGGAGAAGACCAGCCGGGAGGCCTTCCTCTCCGCCTACCTCAGGACCATGAAGGAAGGCGCACCCGCAATGCCGGTCGACCTGCAACTGCTGGACTTGTTCGAACTTGAAAAGGCGCTGTACGAGCTGCGCTACGAACTGAACAATCGCACCGACTGGGTCCAGGTCCCGCTGCAGGGCCTGCTGGCGCTGACGGGCCGCGACACCGCATCCTGAGGACGCCCGCCGAGCACCGCGGGCCAACGGAGAAAGCATCATGGAAAGCTTCGGAATCCACCTGGAGCCCTTGCGGGCCATCCTGTTTCAGATCGGCGCCTTCCTGCCGCGGCTGCTCTTCGCGCTGGTGGTCGTGGTCGCCGGCTGGCTCCTCGCCAAGCTGGCGCGCTTCACCGTCGTGAAGGGGCTGCACGCCATCAACTTCAACGTGCTCACCGAGCGCGCCGGGCTCGACGGCTTCCTGCGCCAGGGCGGCATGCGCGGCGACACCACCAGCCTGTTCGGCGTGCTGGTGTACTGGCTGGTCATCCTGGCGTCGCTGCTGATCGCCTTCAACGGCATGGGCCTCACCTACATCGCCGACCTGATCGGCAAGGTGCTGTGGTTCGTGCCCAACGTCTTCGTCGCCCTGCTGGTGCTGGCCTTCGGCTCCTACTTCGCGCGCTTCGTCGGCGACACGGTCACCGCCTACGGCCGCAACATCAAGCTGCAGGACGCCGTCTTCCTCGGCAAGCTGGCGCAGTACGCGATCATGGTCTTCGTGGTGCTGATCGCGCTCGACCAGATCAAGGTCGGCGGCGACATCGTGCGCGAGAGCTTCCTCGTGATCCTGGCCGGGGTGGTGTTCGCCCTGGCCCTCGCCTTCGGTCTCGGCGGCAAGGACTGGGCGGCCGAGCGCATCGAGCAATGGTGGCCGCGCGAGCACAAGGACCCGGCCGAGCGCATCGAGGAGCGCAAGTTCCGCCGATGAAGACCAACGAGCTGATCACCGCGGTCTGGCCCGGCCGCCCCTATCCGCGCGGCGCCCACTGGGACGGCGAAGGCGTCAACTTCGCCCTCTTCTCGCAGCACGCGCAGAAGGTCGAGCTGTGCATCTTCGACGAGAAGGGGCGACACGAGCGCCACCGCATCACCCTGCGCGAGCGCACCGACGACATCTGGCACTGCTACCTGCCCGAGGCCCGTCCCGGCCTGGCCTACGGCTTTCGCGTGCATGGCCCCTACAAGCCCGAGGAAGGGCACCGCTTCAACCCGCACAAGCTGCTGATCGACCCCTACGCCAAGGACCTGGTGGGCCAGCTGCGCTGGAGCGATGCGCTGTACGGCTACACGGTGGGCAGCAAGCGGGGAGACCTGTCCTTCGACCGCCGCGACAGCGCGCCGCTGATGCCCAAGGGCCGGGTGCTCGAGCCGGCCTTTACCTGGGGCGACGATCGCCGGCCGCAGATTGCATGGCAGGACATGGTGATCTACGAGATGCACGTGCGCGGCTTCACCATGACGCATCCGGACGTGCCGCCGCAACTGCGCGGCACCTACGCCGGGCTCTGCTCCGCGCCCGTGATCGACTACCTCAAGCGCCTCGGCGTCACCACCGTCGAGCTGCTGCCGGTCCATGCCTTCCTCAACGACCACCGCCTCGCGGAGAAGGGCCTGCAGAACTACTGGGGCTACAACACCCTGTGCTACTTCGCGCCCGAGATGCGCTACAGCGCCTCGCTCAAGGTCAAGGAATTCAAGACCATGGTGAAGACGCTGCACACCGCCGGCATCGAGGTGATCCTCGACGTGGTCTACAACCACAGCTGCGAGGGCAATCACCTGGGGCCGACGCTGTCGCTGCGCGGCGTGGACAACGCCTCCTACTACATCACCAATGCCGAGAACCGCCGCTTCTACGACGACTTCACCGGCTGCGGCAACACCGTCAACCTGGAGCATCCACGCGCCCTGCAGCTGGTGATGGATTCGCTGCGCTACTGGGTGGAGGAGATGCACGTCGACGGCTTCCGCTTCGACCTGGCGGCGGCGCTCGCGCGCGAGTCGGGCAAGGTGGAGAACCTGGGCGGCTTCTTCGACGCCATTCGCCAGGACCCGACGCTCAACCGCGTCAAGCTCATCGCCGAGCCCTGGGACCTGGGGCACGGCGGCTATCACGTGGGCAACTTCCCCTACGGCTGGGCCGAATGGAACGACCGCTTCCGCGACGGCCTGCGCGCCTTCTGGAAGGGCGACAACAGCACGCTGGGCGAGCTCGGGCAGCGCCTCACCGGCTCGCAGGATCTCTACGGCTGGTCGGGCAAGCGGCCCGACGCGAGCATCAACTTCGTGACCGCGCACGACGGCTTCACGTTGCAGGACCTGGTCTCCTACAACGAGAAGCACAACGAGGCCAACGCCGAGGACAACCGCGACGGCCACAACAACAACCTCTCGTGGAACTGCGGGGTCGAAGGGCCGACGGACGATCCCAAGATCCTCGCGCTGCGCGAGCGCCAGAAGCGCAACCTGCTCGCCACCTTGCTGCTGTCGCAGGGCGTGCCGATGCTGCTGGCCGGCGACGAGCGCGGCCACACGCAGCAGGGCAACAACAACGGCTACTGCCAGGACAACGAGCTGAGCTGGCTGGACTGGAGCCCCGACGCCGGCAGCGAGGCGCTGACCACCTTCGTGCAGCGCCTGATCACGCTGCGCCGGGCGCACCCCACCTTTCGCCGCCGCAACTTCTTCCACGGCAAGCCGATGGAGGGCAGCGGCGTCAACGACGTCTGCTGGCTGCGGCCCGACGGCCACGAGATGACGCCGGAGGACTGGAACGACGCCAACGCCCGCGGCCTGGCGATGGTGATCTCGGGCCTCGGCATCACGGACCGCGGGCCGCGTGGCGAGGCGCTGCGCGACGACGACTTCCTGCTGCTCTTCAATGCCCACCACGAGGCCCTCGACTTCAAGCTGCCGGTCGAGCATGGCGGCTGGCGGCTCCTGCTCGACACGGCGACCGGCGTGCTGCCGCCCGAGGACAACCTGTGCGATCTGCCGCAGGCATGGACGCAGAACGGCTATCCGTTGCAGGCCCGTTCCTTCGCCCTGATGAGCCGTCCGGCGCAACTGCCGCCCGGGCAGCAGCAGGAGCTCGAATGAAGCCTGGGCACGACATGCCTTTCGGCGCCAGCCTGCTGAAAGGCGGCGGCGTGCGCTTCGCGCTGTGGGCGCCGGCCGTCGAGCAGGTGGTGCTGGAGCTCGGCGCGGCGGCACCGTCGTCTCACCCGATGCGGCGCGGCGCCGGCGGCTGGCACCGGCTGGAGCTGCGCGAGGCGAAGCCCGGCGACGCGTACCGCTTCCGGCTGCCCGACGGCCTGCGGGTGCCCGACCCGGCCTCGCGCTTCAATCCGGACGATGTGCATGGCGCGAGCCGCGTGATCGATCCGGCGGGTTATGCCTGGCAGCACGAGGACTGGCGCGGTCGCCCGTGGGAAGAGGCGGTGCTCTACGAACTGCACGTCGGCACCTTCACCGACGAAGGCACGTTCGCCGCAGCCCAGGCCCGGCTGCCCGCCTTGGCGCAGTTGGGCATCACCGCGATCGAGCTCATGCCGCTGGCCGATTTTCCGGGCCGGCGCAACTGGGGCTACGACGGAACCCTGCTCTTCGCGCCCGATGCGAGCTACGGCACGCCGGAGGATCTCAAGGCGCTGGTCGACGCCGCCCACGGCCTCGGCCTGATGGTGCTGATCGACGTGGTCTACAACCACTTCGGTCCGGAGGGCAACTACCTGCATGCCTACTGCCCGCAGTTCTTCAACCCCAGGCACCAGACGCCCTGGGGCGCGGCCATCAACTACGACGGCGAGGGCGCGCGCACGGTGCGCAACTTCTTCATCCACAACGCGCTGTACTGGGTCGAGGAGTTCCGCTTCGACGGCTTGCGCATGGACGCGATCCATGCCATTCGCGACGACTCGGCGCAGCACATCGTCCACGAGATCTGCCGGGCGCTGCGTGCCGGGCCCGGGCAGGAACGCCATGTGCACGTGGTGCTCGAGAACGACGCCAACCAGGCCTCCTTTCTCGCCCGCGACCCGCGCGGCCTGGCGGTGTTCGGCACGGCCCAGTGGAACGACGACCTGCACCACGCGGCGCATGTGCTGGCAACCGGCGAGACCGACGGCTACTACGCCGACTACGCCGACGACCCGGTGGCGCAGTTCGGCCGTGCGCTGGCGCAGGGCTTCATCTACCAGGGCCAGCCCTCGGCCTTCCGCGGCGGCGAGCGGCGCGGCGAGGACGCCAGCCGGCTGCCGCTGGGCGCCTTCGTGTCCTACCTGCAGACCCATGACCAGGTCGGCAACCGCGCCTTCGGCGAGCGCATCCAGGCGATCGGCGAGCCCGCTCTGGTCCGCGCCGCCTGGAGCTGCCTGTTGTTCTCGCCCCATGTGCCGATGTTCTTCATGGGCGAAGAGTTCGAGGCCTCCACGCCCTTCCAGTACTTCTGCGACTTCGGGCCCGAGCTGGCGGCCGCCGTCTCCCAGGGGCGGCGCGAGGAGTTCGGCCGCTTCAAGGCCTTCGCCGACGAAGCGGCCCGCGCGCGCATTCCCGATCCCAATGCCGAATCGACCTTCCTGGCCTCCAAGCTGCGCTGGGAGGAATGCGACGATCCCCTGCACGAGGCCTGGCGCGTCCAGCTGGGCGAGATGCTGGCGCTGCGCCGGGAGCGTCTGGTGCCGCTCTTCGCCGGCCAGCGCGGCGCGGGGCGCTTCGAGGCTCAGGGCGGCGGCCTGCTGCGCGTCGAGTGGACGATGGCCGACACCACGCGCGGCCTGGACGGGCCCCGATTGCACCTGCTGGCCCACTTCGGCGAGGCGCCGGTCGACGGCGTCGCGCCGCCGCCGGGCGAGCCCCTCTACATCAACGCGGTCGAGCGGGACGACGCCGCCGCGCTGCGCCTGGCGCGCGGCGCCGTCTTCGTGACGCTCCAGGAGCCCGGCCTTGCCTGAAGGCGCGCACGGGGAGTCGGAAGCGATTGCCCGGCTCTGCGCGCACTTCGGCATTGCGCTCGACTACCACGACTTGTGGGGCACGCACCGGCCGGTGCCGCGCGAGACCCTGCTCGCGCTGCTGGCCGAATTCGACGTGCGCCTGCACGACGTCGCGCAGGCCGACGCGCTGCTGGAGGCCGCGCGCCGTGCGAACTGGTCCCGCGGCCTGCCGCCGGTGCAGGTGATCCGGGCTTCGGACGCCGCCTGGTCGCTGCGGTTGCGCATGCCTGCGTCCATGGCGCGCCTGCGTTGGCAGCTCTGCGAGGAGGACGGCGCACAGCATCGGGGCGAGCTCGACGCGCATGCGCTGCCGGAAGCGGCCGGCATCGAGATCGACGGCGAACGCTGGTGCGAGCGCCAGCTGCCCTTCGCACGCAGTCTGCCGATGGGCTACCACCGCCTTCGCGTCGAAGGCCTCGAAGGGGAGACCCTCCTCATCAGTGCGCCCGAGCGCTGCTGGCGCCCCGCCGCATTGCGCGACGGCGCACGGGCCTGGGGCCCGGCCCTGCAGCTCTACGCGCTGCGCTCGCACCGCAACTGGGGCATCGGCGACTTCGGCGATCTGCTGCAGCTGCTCACGCAGATGGCGCCGCGCGGCGCCGGCGTGGTGGGCCTCAATCCGCTGCATGCGCTGTTCCCCCACAACCCGGCGCATGCGAGCCCGTACAGCCCCTCCTCGCGGCGCTGGCTCAACGTGCTCTACATCGACGTCGAAGCGGTCCCGGGCTTCGCCGGCTGCGAAGCGGCGCGCCGCCTGGTCGCCTCGCTCGAATTCCAGGCCCGGCTCGCGGCGCTGCGCGAACTGCCGCTGGTGGACCATGCCGGCGTCGCGCGCGCGAAGTTCGAGGTGCTGGAGCTGCTGTTCGCGCACTTCCGCGGCAGGCACCTGTCGGAAGACGGCGCAAGTGCCAAGGACGACAGCGGCGCCGCCTTCCTGGCCTTCGTCGCGCAGGGCGGGGAGTCGCTGCGGCGCCATGCGCTGTTCGAGGCGCTGCAGGCGCACTTCCACGCAACCGACCCGTCGATCTGGGGTTGGCCGCTCTGGCCCGAGGACCATCGCGATCCCGCCAGCCCCGCCGTCGAAGCCTTCGCGCAGCAGCATGCGGGGCGCGTGCAGTTCCACCAGTACCTGCAGTGGCTGGCCGCCGGCCAGCTGGCGCGCGCCAATGCGCACTGCAAGGCGCTGGGCCTGGGCATCGGCCTGTACCTGGACCTCGCGGTGTCGAGCGACCGGGGCGGCTCCGATGTCTGGAGCGAGGGCGCCCTGTTCGCTGCCGATGCGAGCGTGGGCGCGCCGCCGGACGACTTCAATCCCGGCGGCCAGGGCTGGGGGCTGCCGCCGCTGCGGCCCGACCGCCTGCGCGCCGAGCGCTACCGCTTCTTCATCGACACGCTGCGCGCCAACATGCGGCATGCCGGGGCCCTGCGCATCGATCACGTGATGGGCCTGATGCGCCTGTTCTGGATTCCCGCGGGGCGCAGCGCGCGCGAGGGCGGCTACGTGTACTACCCGCTGGAAGAGATGCTGGCCATCGTCGCCCTCGAAAGCCAGCGCCACCGCTGCCTGGTGATCGGCGAGGACCTCGGCACCGTCGCGCCCGAGGTGCGCGAGGCGCTGGCGCGCTTCGACGTGCTGTCCTACCGGCTGCTCTTCTTCGAGCGCGAGGGCGACGGCGGCTTCAAGCCCGCTGGCGCCTACCCGGCACAGGCCTTGGCCGCGGTGGGCACGCACGACCTGCCCACGCTGGCCGGTTGGTGGAGCGGCGAGGACCTGCGCCTGCGCCTGCAGCTCGGCCTGATCCACGGCGAGGCGCAGCTCGAGCAGCAGTTGCTCGATCGCGCGCGCCACCGCGTGCAGCTGCTGCTGGCGGTGCGGCACGCCGGGCTCATGAGCGCCGAGGAAGTGGCGCAGGCAGTCAGCGAGGCGCAGCCCGCGCCCCGAACCATCGAGGCCGTGCATGCCTTCCTGGCCGAGGCGCCGGCCCTGCTCATGATGGTGCAGCTCGAGGATGTCCTGGGCGTCGTCGAGCAGGCCAACATGCCCGGCACCGTCAGCGAGCAGCCCAACTGGCAGCGCAAGCTCCCGGCCGACCTGCAGGCCCTGGCCGCCAGCGAGGCCATGGATTCGCTCTGCCGCACGCTCGCGCGCATCCGGCCGCGCGCGGCGCCCGCGGCGACGGAACGGCAGGCCACGATGCAGACGCGCATCCCGCGCGCCACGTACCGGCTCCAGTTCCACAAGGGCTTCAGCTTCGACGATGCGGTCCGCGTGCTGCCCTACCTTGCGCGCCTGGGCATCAGCCACGTCTACTGCTCGCCGATCCAGCGCGCCCGCGCCGGCAGCATGCACGGCTACGACGTGGTGGCGCACGACCAGGTCAACCCCGAGCTCGGCGGGCGCGAGGGCTTCGAGCGCCTGGTCGCAGCGCTGCGGGCGCACGGCATGGGCCAGCTGCTGGACTTGGTGCCCAACCACATGGGCGTGATGGGCGCAGACAACGCGTGGTGGATGGACGTGCTGGAGAACGGCCCCGCCTCGCTCTATGCCCAGCACTTCGACATCGACTGGCAGCCGCTGAACCCGGAGCTCGCCGGCAAGGTGCTGGTGCCGGTGCTGGGCGACCACTACGGCGACGTGCTCACCAGCGGCGACCTGGTGCTGCGCTTCGAGGAAGGCAGCGGCAGCCTGGCCGTGTACTACTTCGAGCATCGCTTTCCGCTCGCGCCGGAAAGCTATCCACGCGTGCTCGGGGGTGCGGCGGCGCAGCTCGACGAGGCGCAGCTTGCGGCCCAGCTGGCGGGCATCTCCTCTGCCTTCGGCCGGTTGCTGGGGCGGGATGCGAGCGACGACCACGCCAGAGCCGAGCAGGCGCGCGACAAGGAGCTGCTCAAGACCCAGCTGGCACAGCTCGCGGCCCGCCAGCCGGCCGCGGCGCGCGCCATCGTGGCGCGCGTGGCCGAGCTCAACCTGCCGAGCGCGCGCGACGAGCTGCATGCGCTGATCGAGGCCCAGGCCTGGCGGCTCGCCTACTGGCGCGTGGCCGGGGACGAGATCAACTACCGGCGCTTCTTCGACATCAACTCGCTGGCGGGGCTGCGCATGGAGCACGAGGCGGTGTTCGAGGCCACGCAGTCCCTTGCACTCGACCTGGCAGCCTCCGGCCAGGTCAGCGGGCTGCGCATCGACCACCCTGACGGCCTCTACGACCCGGCGCGCTACTTCCGCCAGCTGCAGGAAGGCTATGCGCGGCGCGCGGGCCAGCCCGTGCTGGCCGGGCGCGAGGCCGACGGGCGCCCTCCCCGGCCGCTCTACGTGGTGGTGGAGAAGATCAAGGCCGAGGACGAGGAAGTCCCCGAGGACTGGGCGGTGCATGGCACCACCGGCTACCGCTTCGCCAACGTGGCGAACGGCGTGCTGATCGACACCGGCGCGGCGGAGAAGTTCGAGAAGATCTGGCGCAACTTCACCGGCGTGCGCGACAGCTTCCAGGCCCTCGCGCGCGCCGGCAAGCGCGACATCATGCGCAGCGCGCTGGCCTCGGAACTGACCGTGCTGTCGACCGAGCTGCTGCGCATCGCGCGCGCCGACCGGCGCACGCGCGACTACACCTTCAATGCGCTGCAGCGCGCGTTGGGCGAGGTCGCGGCCTGCCTGCCGGTCTACCGCACCTACATCATCGAAGCGCCCTCCGCGCAGGACGAGCGCTTCATCACCTGGGCCGCTCGCGAGGCGCAGCGCAACAGCCGCGAGGCGGACCTCACGATCTACGACTTCGTGCAGCAGACCCTGCTCGGCCGCGCCGTGCATGGTGCCGACGAGGCGCTGCAGCGCCGGGTGCTGCACCTGGCGATCCGCTTCCAGCAGTTCAGCGCGCCGGTCACCGCCAAGGGCGTGGAGGACACTGCTTTCTACCGCTACTTTCCCTTGAGCGCGCTCAACGAAGTGGGCGGCGAGCCGGCGCGCTTCGGCATGACGGTGGACGAGTTCCACGCGGCCGGCGCCGACCGCGCGCTGCACTGGCCGCACACGATGCTGGCCAGCTCCACCCACGACAACAAGCGATCCGAGGACGTGCGCTGCCGCATCGACGTGCTGTCCGAGATGCCGGGCACCTGGCGTCTGGCGCTGCGGCGCTGGCGCGCGCTGACGCGCGGAATCCGGCGAAGGCTGGAAGCTGGCGGCGCGCCTTCGGGCGCCCCCTCGGCCACGGACGAATACCTGCTCTACCAGACCTTGCTCGGCACGCTGCCCGCCGGGGGCCTGGACGAGGGGACCCGCGAGCCCTACATCGCACGCATCGTGGGCTACATGCAGAAGGCGGCGCGCGAGGCCAAGTTGCAGACGCGCTGGACCAATCCCGACGAGGCTTACGAGCAGGCGCTGGAGGGCTTCGTGCGCGCAGTGCTGAGTTCGCGGGCCGACCCGCGCTTCGTCGATGACCTGCAGACGCTGGCCCGCGGGCTGGCGTGGTTCGGTGCGCTCAACAGCCTGTCCCTCATGCTGCTGAAGTTCGCCTCGCCGGGGGTGCCCGACGTCTATCAGGGCAACGAACTGCTGGACCTGAGCCTGGTCGATCCCGACAACCGGCGGCCGGTGGACTACGCACTGCGCGTGCGCTGCCTGGACGAGCTCGAGGCGATGGCGCGGGCTGACGACCTGCCGGCCCGCGTCGCCGCGCTGGTGCCCGCAGCCGCCAGCGACGGGCGCGCCAAGCTATGGGTCTGCTGGCGCATGCTGTCGCTGCGGCGCGAGCAGCCCGCGCTGTTCCGCGAAGGCGACTACCGAGGACTGCGGGCCGAGGGCGCGAAGGCCGCGCACGTGGTCGCTTTCGTGCGCCGGCATGAGGATCAGATGCTGGTGCTGATCGCGGCGCGCCTGTTCAGCTCGCTCGCAGCGTCGGGCGAGGCGCCGGTGGGCGAGCTGTGGGGCGACACGCTCGTGCGCCTGCCGGAGGTCGCCGAAGGCATGCGCTTCGAGAACGTGTTGACCGGCGAGATGCTCATGGTGCATGAGGGCGTGATCCGCGTCTCGGCTGCCTTCGCCCGTTTCCCGGGTGCGGCGTTGTGGGCGAAGCCCTGAGGGCATCGCCGCTCGACCGGCGCTCGCACGGGCCGCTCCTTTCACAAGAGACTGCTACCACCGCACGCGCAGGCCCGCCGAGGCGTTGAGCTGCGACTTCACGCGGGTGTCTCCGCCCGATGCCCACTGCTTGCCGAGCTCGCCGTACAGGCTGGTCGATTCGCTCAGCCTCAGCGTGAAGCCTGCGGCCAGCTCGCTGGAGGTGCTGCCGGTGCTGCTGGCGATGGCCGTGCTGGCCGCCGGGTTGATGAAGCGGGTGCTGTCGTTGCCGCCCGAGGCGCGGTACAGGTTCACGCGCGCATAGGGCTGCAGCCGGCCTGCACGGGTGGCGATGTCGCCCTTGACGCGCACGCCCACGCGGGCGAGCCAGTGGCTGTCGCGCTCCTGGCGCACGCGTGCGCCGGCGATGTCCACGTCGTCGAGGTCCAGGCGCTGATGCACCAGCTGCGCCTGGGGCTCGATCTGCCAGCCTTCGCCGAGCGCGAAGGACTGGCCGATCTCCACGGAGGCGCTCAGGCTGCTGGCCTTGCCCTTGGTGCGCAGGGTGGTCTGCGGCTTGACCTCGTAGCGGTGGCGCCCGGCCTGCAGCACGGCATCGGCGTAGAAGCCGCTGTCGTTGCTGTAGGTGGCGTAGCCGCCCAGGTACTGGCTGCGCAGGTCGTTGCTGCCGACGGCCAGGTTGGCGACGCCGCGGGCGAAGCCCCGGACCTGGAGCTCGCCGTCGAGCTGGCCGGCGTAGAGGCCGGCGCGCCAGTGGGGGGCGGTCCACAAGTCGGTGCCGGCCTGCAGGCCGCTCAGGCGGCCGTCGCTTTGCGGGCTGACGGTGCCGCCTTGCTGGATGTTGCGGCGGGTGCTGAGCACGCGGCCCCAGGCGCGGCGCTCGCCGGTGGCGGGCGTCGATGTGCTGCCCGTCTTCACGTCATCGTCGCCGAGGCGCTGGTGCAGGTTGCCGAGCATCGCGAGGTTGCCCTGGCGCAGCTGCTCGGGCAGGGCTGCGAAGAGG
>DATFFA010000274.1:0-23463 GCA_035250605.1 Variovorax sp.
GTGGCAGGAATTCGCGCAGAACACCAAGCGCGGCGACCGCGTCAAGGGCCCGATCAAGTCGATCACCGACTTCGGCGTGTTCGTGGGCCTGGCTGCCGGCATCGACGGCCTGGTGCACCTGTCCGACCTCTCGTGGAACGAGCCCGGCGAAACCGCCGTGCGCAACTACAAGAAGGGCCAGGAAGTCGAGGCGATCGTGCTGGCCGTCGACGTCGACCGCGAGCGCATCAGCCTGGGTATCAAGCAGCTCGACAGCGACCCCTTCACCACCTTCACCACGGTGAATGACAAGGGCCAGATCGTGACCGGCAAGGTCAAGACCGTCGACCCGCGCGGCGCCGAGATCGACCTGGGCGACGACATCATCGGCTATCTGCGCGCCAGCGAGATCTCCCGCGACCGCGTGGAGGATGCCCGCAACGTGCTCAAGGAAGGCGACGAAGTCACGGCCGTGGTGGTCAACGTGGATCGCAAGACCCGCAACATCCAGCTGTCGATCAAGCAGAAGGACCTGGCCGACGAGCAAGGCGCGATGGCCAACCTGAGCCAGCAGTCGGCACGCGAGAACGCGGGCACGACCAGCCTGGGCGCCCTGCTGCGCGCGAAGCTCGACAGCAACAACGAGAAGTAAAAAAATAGACAGACGAAAACACGGTGAGCTCTGGCTCACCGTGTCCTTCTGTGGTTTATGACTCGTTCGGACCTTGTTGAAGAATTGGCGGCCCGCTTCGCGCAGCTCACGCACCGCGACGCCGAATACGCCGTCAAGACCATTCTTGACGCCATGAGCGACGCGCTGGTGCGCGGGCACCGCATCGAGATCCGCGGCTTCGGCAGCTTCACGGTGAACCGGCGCCCGCCGCGCATCGGACGCAATCCGCGTTCGGGCGAAAGCGTGCAGATCCCCGAGAAGCGCGTGCCTCACTTCAAGCCGGGCAAGGCCCTGCGCGAAGCGGTCGACGCGCGCACGGCGGAGCTGGATGCCGAGCAGCGTCAGCACGAAGGCTGAAGCATAGAATTCCCCCGCCAACGGGGACGCGCATGAAATATCTCCTGTGGCTGCTCAAGGCAGCCATTTTTTTTACCCTCTTCGCTTTCGCGCTGAACAACCAGCACGACGCCACCGTCTACTTCTTCTTCGGCACCTCCTGGCGCGCCCCGCTGGTGCTTGTCGTGCTCGCCGCGTTTGCCGGTGGACTGGTGGTGGGCGCGCTCGGCATGCTGCCGGGCTGGTGGAAGCACCGCAGCGCCGCGGCCCAACTGCCCGCCTCGCCCGCCCCGCCTGCAGCAAGCGCCGCGGCCACGCCACCGGCAGCCGCCACCGACCTTCCCGCCGTGCGCCAACATGGACTTTGATTTCAGCTGGCTGCTGCTCGGCCTGCCCCTCGCATTCATCCTGGGCTGGCTGGCCTCGCGCTTCGACCTTCGGCAGCTGCGCATCGAGAACCGCCAGGCGCCCAAGGCCTACTTTCGCGGTCTCAATTTTTTGCTCAACGAGCAGCAGGACCAGGCCATCGATGCCTTCATCGAGGCCGTGCAGAACGACCCCGACACCCAGGAGCTGCACTTCGCGCTCGGCAACCTGTTCCGCCGCCGCGGCGAATACCAGCGCGCCGTCCGCGTGCACGAGCACCTGCTCGGCCGCGGCGACCTGAGCCGTGCCGATCGCGACCGGGCACAGCATGCGCTGGCGCAGGACTTCCTGCGTGCCGGCCTGCTCGACCGGGCCGAGGCCGCTCTGCAGAAGCTCGAAGGCACCCGCTACGAGAACGAGTCACGGCTGGCGCTGCTGGCCATCTACGAGCGCTCGCGCGAGTGGACCCAGGCCGCCGCGGTGGCACAGAAGCTCGACGAGGCCGAGCAGGCCAGCTACAGCGTGCGCCGCGCCCACCACCTCTGTGAGCAAGCTGCGGAACAAGTGGCCGCCGGCGATCTCCAGGGCGCGGCCCAGCTGCTGCAACAGGCCGTCATCCTGGCTCCGCAGGCGCCGCGGCCGGCCATCGACACCGCCGCGCTGCAGTTGCGCAACGGCGACGCCGCCGGCGCCTACGACACGCTCGCAGCCCTGTGCGAGACCGCCCCGCTGGCGCTGCCGCTCTATGCCGCCATGCTGCAGCAGGCCGCGGTCGCATCGCAGCGCGGCGGAGAGGCGTTGCTGATGCTGCAGCGCCGCTATGCCGAGTCGCCCTCGATCGACGTGCTCGAAGCCATCATGGCGCTGGGCGGCACCCCGATGCTCCCCGACGATGTCGCGGCCGAAGCCTCGAGCCCGCCCGAGCCGCGCGACGGCTACATCGCCCACCTGAGCCATCAGCCCTCGCTGGTGGCCGCCTCGCGCTGGCTGGCCGGCGAGCGCTTCGCGCACGAGCAGTACCGCCAGCCCGTGCAGCGGACCCTGGACCAGGCCACGCGGCCGCTGATGCGCTACCGGTGCGCCGCCTGCGGTTTCGAGGCCCACCAGCATTTCTGGCATTGCCCGGGCTGCCAGGCCTGGGACAGCTATCCGCCGCGCCGCGTCGAAGAACTCTGAAATCCCTCAAATTGTCGCAACGGCAACACCGTTCGCGATCTTCTCGGTCAAATCCATCGCCGCATGCAATTCGCATGCGGCGGGACGCGAGGAGCGTCCCTTTCACAACGTTGACAGGGAAATTTCAAGAATGTTGAAGAAGATTCTGGCCGTCATGGCCATGCTGTTTGCCGCTGCTTCGTGGGCGGCCGTCGATGCCAACAAGGCGAGCGATGCCGAGCTCGATGCGATCCGGGGCGTGGGCCCGTCGCTCTCCAAGCGCATCATCGACGAGCGGAAGAAGGGTGGAGACTTCAAGGACTGGCCCGACCTCATGAGCCGGGTCAAGGGCGTGAAGGAAAAGGCGGCCGCCAAGCTGTCGTCCGAGGGCCTGACGGTCAACGGTCAGAGCTTCGGCGGCGCGGCGACGGCGGCCAAGGTCGCCAAGGCCGAGTCGAAGAAGGAAAAGGCCGAAGGCTCCGCAAAGAAGGCTGACGCGAAGCCCTGAACACGGGCTGCGGCCGCGCCGCACCGCCAACCGAAAGCCGCCCTCGGGCGGCTTTTTTGCGAGCGGCTGCTGCGAGCGCCGGGGTTCGCCGTCAGGGGAAAGCCCCACGCGGTGGTCCGATATTTGCACGTATGCTCCCCGACGCCTTTTCACATCCGTACGTTTGGAGAGCCCATGAATCGCAAGTTCGGCATTGCCCTCGCCGGCCTCACCCTCGGCGCAGCGGCCTTCGCGCAAACCAAGTGGGACCTGCCCACGGCCTACCCGGCCACCAACTACCACACCGAGAACATCGTCCAGTTCTCAAAGGACGTGGACGCCGCCACCGGCGGCAAGCTCAAGATCACCGTGCACGCCAACGCCTCGCTCTTCAAGGCGCCCGAGATCAAGCGCGCCGTGCAGAGCGGCCAGGCCCAGGCCGGCGAGATCCTGCTGGCCAACTTCGCCAATGAAAACCCGATCTACGCGCTGGACGGCGTGCCCTTCCTCGCCACCACCTACCCCGAGGCGAAGAAGTTGTACGAGGCCTCCAAGCCTGCGATGGAGAAGCTGCTCGCCGCTCAGGGCATCAAGGTGCTGTTCATGGTGCCCTGGGCGCCGCAGGGCATCTATGTGAAGAAAGAGATCGGCTCGGTGGCCGACCTGCGCGGCATCAAGTGGCGCGCCTACAGCCCGGCCACGGCCAAGATCGCCGAGCTGATCGGCGCTCAGCCGGTGCAGATCCAGCAGGCCGAGCTGAGCGCCGCGATGGCGACGGGCGTGATCGAGAGCTACATGAGCTCCGGCTCGACCGGCTACGACACCAAGACCTACGAGCACATCAAGAACTTCTACGACACGCGGGCCTGGATCCCCAAGAACGCGATCCTGGTCAACGCCAAGGCCTTCGATGCCCTCGATCCCGCCACCAAGGCTGCGGTCACCAAAGCAGCGGCGGATGCGGAAGCACGCGGCTGGAAAGTCGCGCAGGAAAAGAACGACGAGTACAAGCGCCTCCTGGCCGAGCGCGGCATGAAGATCCACCAGCCCTCGGCCAAGCTCGATGCCGACATGCGCCAGGTCGGCGGCATCATGCAGGCCGACTGGCTCAAGGCCGCCGGCGCCGACGGGCAAGCCATCGTCGAAGCCTACAAGAAGAAGTAGCCCACCATGCGCCGCTGGCTGGACCGCCTGTACCTGGCCGCAGGCGCGCTCGGCGCGTTCTGCGTGTTCCTGATCTTCGTGCTGATGGTCGCGGCCGGCGTCGGCCGCCAGGTGAACTGGCACGTGAGCGGCATGAACGATGCCGTCTCATGGCTGTGCGCCGCGGCCTCCTTCTTCGCGATGGCGCATGCCTTCCGGCACGGCGACTTCGTGCGCGTGACGCTCCTGCTCGACTCGGTGCGCCCCAATGTGCGGCGCGCGCTCGACGTCGCCTGCCTGCTGATCGCCGCCGTCTCGGTGGCCTACCTCACGTACTGGGCCACCAGCTTCACCTGGGAAAGCTACGAGTTCGCCGAGATGGCGACCGGCCTGCTGGTGATCCCGATCTGGATTCCGCAATCGACCTTCGTCATCGGCTGCTGGCTGCTGCTCATCGCGATGGTCGACGAGCTGGTCGGCGTGGTGCGCGGCGAGAAGCCGAGCTACCAGCGCGCGGTCGAAGAGCGCCACGCCGCCGGCGACTTCTCGTCCGACATCTAGAACAACAAGGACTCCCGTGCTCGACACCCTCCTCATGGGCGCACTGCTGCTCGCCATCATGCTCGTGCTGCTGGCGGGCGGCGTCTGGATCGCGATGACGTTGGCCATCGTCGGCTGGGTCGGCCAGGCCTTCTTCACCAACACGCTGCCCGGCAAGAACCTGTTCTCGGCCTTCTGGGAAAGCAACGCCAGCTGGGAGCTCGCGGCGCTGCCCCTGTTCATCTGGATGGGCGAGATCCTGTTTCGCACCAAGCTGAGCGAAGAGATGTTCGAAGGCCTCAGGCCCTGGCTCAACCGCGTGCCCGGGCGGCTGATGCACACCACCATCCTCGGCTGCGGCGTGTTCGGCTCGGTCTCGGGCTCCTCGGCCGCGACCTGCGCCACCATCGCCAAGGTCGCGCTGCCCGAGCTCAAGCGCCGCGGCTACAACGAGAAGCTCGCCATCGGCTCGCTTGCCACCGCCGGCACGCTGGGCATCCTCATCCCGCCTTCCATCACGATGGTGGTGTACGCGGTGGCGGCGGACGCGTCGATCATCCGCATCTTCCTGGCCGGGTTCCTGCCTGGGTTCCTGTTGATGCTGCTGTTCTCGGGCTATATCGGCTGGTGGAGCCTGCGCCACGCCGACCAGGTGCCGCCGGCCGATCCGCCGACGAGCTTCCGCGAGAAGATCCGCCTCTCCGGCAACCTGATCCCCTGCGGACTGCTGATCGTCTTCATCGTCTGGGTGCTGGTCGCCGGCTGGGCCACGGCGACCGAGTGCGCGGCCTTCGGCGTGCTGGGCTCGCTGGCCATCGCGGCCTGGGGCCGCAGCCTCACCTGGCAGAACTTCAAGGACGGCATCATGGGCGCCACGCGCACCAGCTGCATGATCATGTTCATCCTGGCCGGCGCCGCCTTCCTGACCAAGACCATGGCCTTCACCGGCATCCCGCGCGAGCTGGCCGAGTGGGTGGACAGCATGCACCTGTCGCCCTACGCGCTGATCGGCGCGCTGGTGCTGGTGTACCTGGTGCTCGGCACCGCGCTCGACGGCATCTCGATGATCGTGCTGACCAGCGCAGTGGTGCTGCCCATGATCCAGAAGGCCGGCTTCGACCTCATCTGGTTCGGCATCTTCGTGGTGCTGCTGGTCGAGATCGCGGAGGTCACCCCGCCGGTGGGCTTCAACCTCTTCGTGCTGCAGAACATGACAGGCAAGGACAGCAACGTGATCGCCAAGGCCGCCATCCCCTTCTTTGTCTGCCTGGTGCTGTGCATCGCGTTGATCACGGTGTTCCCGGGCATCGTGACGGTGCTGCCCAATGCGGTGATGGGCGTCGAAAAGTGAGCACCTAGAATCCGCGCCGTGCTGCCTGTACTTGCCATCTGCTTCGGCGCCTCGCTGGGTGCGCTGGCCCGCTGGGGCCTCGGCCTCTGGCTCACGACCACCGCCTTTCCCTATGGCACGCTCGCGTCCAACCTCATCGGCGGCTACCTGATCGGCATCGCCGTGGCCACCTTCCAGGCGATGCCGCAACTCGATCCCGTCTGGCGCCTGCTGTTGATCACCGGCTTCCTCGGCGGCCTCACCACCTTCTCCAGCTTCTCGGCCGAGGTCGTTGCGATGCTGATGAACGAGCGCTTGGTTCTGGCCCTCGGCACCGCCGCATTGCACGTCGCGGGGTCGCTGGTCCTCACCTGGCTCGGCATCCGCACAGTGCATCAGTTCACCGCCTGAACGCAGGGGCCGCGCGGGGGGCGGTCGATAGAATCGATCGCAATGCCCCTTGCCCTCCTCGTCGCACTTCCCTTCGTTGCCAGTGTGATCGCGGCCCTGCTGCCGTCGAACGCGCGCAACCGGGAATCGACACTGGCAGGCCTGGTCGCGCTGGGCTGCGCGGTGCAGGCAGCATGGTTCTTTCCCCGGCTCGCCGCGGGCGAGGTGATCCGCCAAGAGATCCGCTGGATTCCGTCATTGGGCCTCGAGCTGGTGTTCCGCATGGACGGCTTCGCCTGGCTGTTCTGCATGCTGGTGCTCGGCATCGGCGCGCTGGTGGTGCTCTATGCGCGCTACTACATGTCGTCCTCCGACCCGGTGCCGCGCTTCTTCTCCTTCTTCCTCGCCTTCATGGGGTCGATGGTGGGCGTGGTGCTCGCGGGCAACCTGATCCAGATGGTGCTGTTCTGGGAGCTCACCAGCCTGTTCTCTTTCCTGCTGATCGGCTACTGGCACCACCGGCGCGACGCGCGGCGCGGCGCGCGCATGGCGCTCACGGTGACCGGCGCCGGCGGCCTGTGCCTGCTGGCCGGCGTGCTGGTGCTCGGCCGCATCGTCGGCAGCTACGAGCTCGACACGGTGCTGGCCTCGGGCGTTCAGATCCGCGCCCACCGGCTCTACCCGCTGGTGCTGGTGCTGGTCCTGCTCGGCGCCTTCACCAAGAGCGCGCAGTTCCCTTTCCACTTCTGGCTGCCGCGCGCGATGGCGGCGCCCACGCCGGTCTCGGCCTACCTGCACTCGGCCACCATGGTGAAGCTCGGCGTCTTTCTCATGGCGCGGCTGTGGCCGGTGCTCTCGGGCACCGAGGCCTGGTTCTGGCTGGTGGGCGGCGCCGGCGCGGCCACGCTGCTGCTGGGCGGCTACGTCGCCATGTTCCAGCGCGACCTCAAGGCGCTCCTGGCCTACTCGACCATCTCGCACCTCGGGCTCATCACGCTGCTGCTCGGGCTCAACAGCCCGCTGGCCGCGGTCGCGGCCGTTTTCCACGTGATGAACCATGCGACCTTCAAGGCGTCGCTCTTCATGGCGGCCGGCATCATCGACCACGAGAGCGGCACACGCGACATCCGCAAGCTCAGCGGCCTGCTCAAGCTGATGCCCGTCACCGGCACGCTGGCCATCATCGCCAGCGCCTCGATGGCGGGCGTGCCGCTGCTCAACGGCTTTCTCTCGAAGGAGATGTTCTTCGCCGAGACGGTCTTCATCCACGCGACGCCGTGGGTCAACCGCGGCCTGCCGGTGATCGCAACGCTGGCCGGCATCTTCAGCGTGGCCTACTCGGCCCGCTTCGTGTTCGACGTCTTCTTCGGCCCACCCCCCGGTCCCGAGGTGCCCAAGCGCCCGCACGAGCCGCCGCGCTGGATGAGCGTGCCGGCCGAACTGCTGGTGCTGACCTGCCTGGTGGTCGGCGTCGCGCCGGCATGGTCGGTCGGCGCCTTCCTCGCTACCGCAGCGATGCCGGTGGTCGGCGGCGTGCTGCCCGAATACAGCCTGGCTTTGTGGCATGGCTTCAACCTGCCGCTGGCGATGAGCGTCGTTGCGCTGGCCGGCGGCGCCGCGCTGTACCTGTTGCATCGTCGCAGTCGCGCGCGCGGCGCGCTCCGATTCACCCCGTTCCTGCATCGCATCGACGGACAGCGGCTGTTCGAGAACCTGCTGGCCCGCCTCAGCGAGAGCGGCCGGCGCAGCCGGCGCCTGCTGGGCACGCGGCGCCTGCAGACGCAGTTGCTGCTATTGATCGCGGTGGCGCTGAGCGGGGCCGGTGCCTCGCTGTGGCTTGCGCCGGCGGCGCCCGGCGCGCGCGAGCTGCTGCCCTTCTCGCCGATGTTCGCCATGACCTGGCTGATCGGCGGCACCTGCGCGCTGGCGGCCGCCTGGCAGGCCAAGTTCCACCGCCTGGCCTCGCTGATGCTGGCTTCGGGCGCAGGCCTCGTGTGCTGCATCACGTACATCTGGTTCTCGGCGCCCGACCTCGCGCTGACGCAGCTGGTGGTCGAGACCGTGACCACCGTGCTGATCCTGCTCGGCCTGCGCTGGCTGCCGATGCGCACCGCCAAGCCGCAGCCGATGCGCGCGCGCCTCAGGCCCTGGGGCAGGCGCGGGCGCGACCTGCTGGTGGCTGCCGCGGCCGGCGGCGGCATGGCGGCGCTCGCCTGGACCCTGATGACGCGGCCTTTCCCGCAAAGCATCTCGCCCTTCTTTCTCGAGCACGCCCTGCCGCAGGGCGGCGGCACCAACGTGGTCAATGTGATGCTGGTCGACTTCCGCGGCTTCGACACCTTCGGCGAGATCACGGTGCTCGGCATCGTGGCGCTGGCGGTCTATGCGCTGCTGCGGCGCTTCCGCCCCGCGCCCGAATCCATGGCCCTGCCCGCACAGCAGCGGGCGCAGCCGGACGACGGCAGCAGCGACCTGCTGAACCCGCGCCGCGCTCCGGACGCCGCCGTCGGCTACCTGATGGTGCCGGCCGTGCTGGTGCGCTTCCTGCTGCCGCTCGCGGTGCTCGTGTCAGTCTACTTTTTCATGCGCGGCCACAACCAGCCCGGTGGCGGCTTCGTCGCCGGGCTGGTGATGTCGGTGGCGCTGCTGCTGCAGTTCATCGTCTCGGGCGCCGAATGGGTGGAGGAGCATCTGCGCATCTACCCGCGCCGCTGGATCGCCACCGGCCTGCTGCTGTCGCTGGCAACCGGCTCCGGCGCACTGCTCTTCGGCTACCCCTTTCTCACCACGCACACCGCGCACCTGCACCTGCCGGTGCTGGGCGAGGTGCATGTGCCGAGCGCGCTGTTCTTCGACATCGGCGTGTTCGCGCTGGTGCTGGGGGCGACGATGCTGATCCTCACCGCGCTCGCGCACCAGTCCATCCGCAGCCACCGCTGGGCCGACGAGCAAGCCGAAAAAGAGGCCGAGCGCATTGCCGCCCTCGAGGCGAAGAGCACCGCCTGATGGAAGCCGTGCTCGCCATCGCCATCGGCATCCTCACCGGCTCGGGCGTCTACCTGCTGCTGCGCCCGCGCACCTTCCAGGTGATCATGGGTCTCACGCTGATCTCCTACGGGGTCAACCTCTTCATCTTCAGCATGGGCCGCGTCCAGATCGACAGCGAGCCGGTGCTGATTCCCGGCGTCGCCGCCACCCTGGCCAACACCGCCGACCCCATGCCGCAGGCGCTGGTGCTGACCGCCATCGTGATCGGCTTCGCAATGACGGCGCTGTTCCTGGTCGTGCTGCTGGCCTCCCGCGGGCTCAGCGGCACCGATCATGTGGACGGCGAGGAGAAGAAGGAGCTCGCGGAATGACGCGGCTGTTCGCCTTGCTCGACCGCCTGCTCGAGTTCGGCATGCCGCACCTGGTCGCGGTGCCGATCCTGCTGCCGCTGCTGACGGCCGCGCTGATGCTGCTGATGGGCGAGCAGCGCCGCCGCGCCAAGTCCTTCCTGAGCGTGCTCTCGGGGCTGCTGGGCCTCATCGCCGCGCTCGCGCTGCTGCGCTGGGTCAATGCCGCCGGGACCGGCGGTGGGCCGGGCTCGGTCGGCGTCTACCTGCCCGGCAACTGGCGCGCGCCCTTCGGCATCGTGCTGGTGGCCGACCGGCTTTCGACCCTGATGGTCGCGCTCACCGGCGTCATCGCCTTCTGCGCCTCCATCTATTCCACCTCGCGCTGGGACCGCGCCGGCGTGCACTTCCATCCGCTGCTGCAGCTGCAGCTCATGGGCCTCAACGGCGCCTTCCTGACCGGCGACCTCTTCAACCTCTTCGTGTTCTTCGAGGTGATGCTGGCGGCCTCCTACGGCCTGCTGCTGCACGGCTCCGGCCGGCTGCGGGTGCAGGCCGGGCTGCACTACGTGGCGATCAACCTCGCGGCCTCCTCGCTGTTCCTGGTGGGCGCGGCCCTGCTCTACGGCGTGACCGGCACCCTCAACATGGCAGACCTCGGCCTGCGCATCGCCCAGCTGCCGCAGGCCGATCGCGGCCTGGTGCATGCCGCCGCGGCCATTCTCGCGACTGCCTTCTTCGCCAAGGCCGGCGCCTGGCCGCTCAACTTCTGGCTGGTGCCGGCCTACAGCGCCGCGGTATCGCCGGTGGGCGCGGTGTTCGCGCTGCTGACCAAGCTGGGCGTCTACACGGTGCTGCGGCTGTGGAGCCTGCTGTTCGCACCCGATGCCGGCAGCTCGGCCCTCTTCGGCCAGGGCGCGCTGGTCGCGATCGGACTCGCCACCCTTTTCTGCGGCGCGCTCGGCATCGTCGGCACGCAGCGGCTGTCCAACCTCGCGGGTTTCAGCGTGCTGGTGTCGGCCGGCACGCTGCTGGCGGCCATCGGGCTGGGACAGCCGGCCGTGTGGGCGGGCGCGCTTTATTACCTGTTGAGCTCCACGCTGGCGGTGAGCGCCTTTTTCCTGCTGATCGACATGATCGAGCGCTGGCGCAACGCGGGCCTGAGCATCGCGCCGCACGAGGCGGCCGGCGGCGCGCCCTTTCTTGCGGAAGACCTGCGCCACCTCGACGACGTGAACCTCGACGACGACGCCCAGGCGCTGTATGGCCGCGCCATCCCGGCCGGCATCGCCTTCCTCGGCCTCAGCTTCCTGGGCTGCACGTTGCTGCTGGCCGGCCTGCCGCCGCTGTCGGGCTTCGTCGGCAAGTTCGCGATGCTCTCGGGCCTGCTCGGCGACGCACGCGGCCTCACGCCGGCCGACTGGGCCTTCACGGCGCTGCTGTTCGTCTCCGGCTTTCTCACGCTGATCGCGCTGAGCCGCACCGGCATCCGGCATTTCTGGACCCAGCCGCACCAGACGCTGCCCGCGCTGCGCGCGCTCGAGGTGCTGCCGGTGGCGGCGCTGCTGGCCGCCTGCCTGGCCCTCACGCTGATGGCCGAGCCCGTGATGCAGCACGCCAGCGCCACCGCGCAAGGGCTGCGCTCCCCCGGCGCCTACCGCGAGGCCGTTTTGGGCGCGCGCCAGCGGCCCGGCCCCACCACCGAAGCTGCGGGAGACACGGCACCATGATCAAACGCTGGCTCCCCTCTCCGGCGCTGTCGCTGGCGCTGTTCGCCGTCTGGCTGCTCCTGAACCAGTCGCTGGAACCGGCCACGCTGCTGCTGGCCGCCTTGCTCGCGATCGCGGTCCCGCTGCTGACGCAGGCGTTGCGGCCGGCCCGGGCGAAGATCCGCAA
The DNA here is from genome assembly GCA_035250605.1 of Variovorax sp. Classification (GTDB taxonomy): domain Bacteria; phylum Pseudomonadota; class Gammaproteobacteria; order Burkholderiales; family Burkholderiaceae_C; genus Variovorax. The sequence continues at coordinate 11,631 of DATFFA010000274.1, forward strand.
GCCCATGCTGGTCCTCAGGCTGTGCGGCCTGGTGGCCCACGACGTCTTCGTTTCGGCGTTCACCGTGGCCCGCCTGCTCCTCACCCGGCGCAGCCGCGGCCTGGCGCCGCGCTTCGTGCGCGTGCCGCTCGCGATCCGCGACCCCAACGCGCTCGCCACGCTGGCCATGATCCTCTGCCTGACCCCCGGCACCGCCTGGGGCGAGATCGCGCTGGACCGCTCGACCCTGCTGATCCACGTCTTCCACGAGGACGACGAGGCAGCCTTCATCGACATGATCAAGACGCGCTACGAGCGTGCGCTGATGGAGATCTTCGAATCATGACGCCGGTACTTCTGTGGGCCCTCAAGCTGGCGCTGCTGCTGCTCGCCGTGGCCATGCTCTGCGCGCTGGCGCGCCTGCTCATCGGTCCCACCGCGCAGGACCGCGTGATGGCGCTGGACTGCCTCTACATCAACGGCATGCTGATGATGCTGGTGCTCGGCATCGTCTATGCGAGCAGCGTGTACTTCGAGGCCGCGATGCTGGTCGCGCTGTTCGGCTTCGTCGGCTCCACGGCGCTCGCCAAGTTCCTGCTGCGCGGCGAGGTGATCGAATGACCGACATCATCGGCGGCCCGCTCCCGCTGTGGGCCGAGATCCTGACCGCGGTCTTCGCCGTCGCCGGCGCTGCCTTCGCCGCCATCGGCTCCTTCGGGCTGGTGCGCTTGCCCAGCTTCTTCATGCGCATCCATGCGCCCACGCTGGGCTCCACGCTGGGCGCGTGGTGCATCACGGTGGCGACCACCGTCTACTTCTCGGTCCAGGGCGCGCACCTGTTCCTGCATGCGGTGCTCATTGCCTTCTTCGTCGCCCTCAGCGCGCCGGTGACGACCATCTTCCTGATGCGCGCCGCGCTCTTCCGGGAGCGCCAGAAGGGCGAAAACGTGCCGCCCGAGCGCGGCTGAGGGCTTGGTGGAAGAAGCAGGCGCCACCCACCTCGGTGCGGCGCCGGGTGACTTCGGAGTGCGTGCCGGAGGGAAGGAAAAACCCGGTCAGAGGCCGGCGAACCACTTGAAACCCAGGACCAAGGCCACGCCGAGCAGTCCGAGAAGGGCCAGACGTCCCCAGCAAATGGCCGCCTCGTGGCGCGACTCTCGAATGGGCGCAGGCCGGCTGGCGGAGTCGAAGCTGGTGTCGGGCTTGTCCCGTGCCCAGTCGTGGAAATTGTCACGATCCGTGTTCATGTAATACATTTTAACTACATGTAAACAAATACTGCAACGGCGGCGTTTACTTTCGCGCAGGCGCTGGAAGGGTCACACGGCTATACAAGATTTCGCTTCCCGCTTACCGCTGCTTCACAGAGGCGGCGCACGATGTAGCCACTTCGTTCCACCCTGAGGAGCTTCGCATGATGAAGACCACCTTCGCTCTCGGCGCCGCTGCGCTGCTCTCCCTCGGCGCCCTCGCCACGGCACCGGCCCAGGCGCATGACGGCCGCTACGACAACCGTGTGATCGTCGTGCCGTCGCCGCCCCCGCCGCCACGCGCCTATTACGCGCCGCCACCGCGCTACTACGGCCACGACGATCGCCGCTACTACCACCGCGAACGCGGCTGGGGCGACCGCGACCGCGATGGCGTGCCGAACCGCTACGACCGCGATCGTGATGGCGACGGCGTGCCCAACTACTACGACCGCCGTCCGAACAACCCCTACCGCTACTGAACCCTGCGCCGCAGGCCTGCGAACGCAGGCCGCGGCCGTGCGGCACCAGTACTAGCCCCCATGGGGCCAAGGCCGCGGCGTGCCCCGCGGCTACGAATCTCCGTAGGCTATGTGGACGGCGTCCAGTATCTTTGCTATGGTTTTGTGTACGCCATCCACAAACCAGGAGATTCCCATGCTGCTCGCCCGGCAGAACGCGCTGATCCACGGCGCCGGAGGCGCCATCGGCGGCGCGGTGGCCCGCGCCTTCGCACGTGAAGGCGCGAAGGTCTTTCTGGCGGGCCGCACGCTGGCCCACCTGCAGGCTGTCGCCGCCGACATCGAGGCCGCAGGCGGCAGCGCCGAAGCCGCGGAGGTCGATGCCCTCTCCGCCGCCTCGGTCGACCGGCATGCCGACGCCGTGGCGCAGAAAGCGGGCGGCATCGATATCGCGCTGAACGCCATCGGCGTGCCGCATGTTCAGGGCCGGCCCTTCGCCGAGCTCTCGCTGGCGGACTACGAATATCCGATCAGCGTCTACACGCGCAGCAATTTCATCACCGCCCAGGCAGTCGCGCGGCACATGGCCCGGCAAGGCTCGGGTGTGATCCTGACCTTGTCCACGCCGGGAGCCCGCCTGCCGGGCCCGGGCTACATGGGGAACGGCGTCTCCAGCGCAGCGGTGGAAGCCCTGTCGCGCCACCTGGCGGGCGAGCTCGGCGCCCAGGGCATCCGCGTGGTCTGCATCCGGCCGCATGCCATTCCCGAGGCGGCCGCCGGCGGCTCGCACAGCCGGGAGGTGTTCCGGCCGACGGCGGAACGCGCCGGCGTGACGGTGGAGCAGATGCTGGAAGGCGCTGCAGCCGGCACGCTGCTGAAGCGGCTGCCGACACTGGATCACATTGCGAACACCGCCGTGTTCCTGGCGTCCGGCCACGCAGGCGCCATCACCGGCACCGTCGCCAATCTGAGCTGCGGCTTTCTCGTCGATTGACCCCAAGAACAAAATCCCGCATATGAGCCACGGAAAACACATCGAAGGGCGCCGCCGCTGGCTGGCGCTGATGGTCCTGTGCCTGGGCGTGCTCATGATCGTGCTCGACACCACGATCGTGAACGTCGCCCTTCCCTCGATCCGCACCGACCTCGGCTTCAGCGAGACCTCGCTGGTCTGGGTGGTCAATGCCTACATGCTCACCTTCGGCGGCTTCCTGCTGCTGGGCGGCCGGCTGGGCGACCTGTTCGGGCACCGCCGGCTGTTCCTGGCGGGCATCACGCTGTTCACCTTGGCTTCGCTGGCCTGCGGCCTGTCGAACTCGCAGGCCCTGCTGATCGCGGCGCGCGCGGTGCAGGGCCTGGGCGGCGCGGTGGTCTCGGCGGTGGCGCTCTCGCTGATCATGAATCTGTTCACCGAGCCGGCCGAGCGCGCCAAGGCGATGGGCGTCTATGGCTTCGTCTGCGCCGGCGGCGGCAGCATCGGCGTGCTGCTCGGCGGCCTGCTGACGCATGCGCTGAGCTGGCACTGGATCTTCCTGGTCAATCTGCCGATCGGCGTGGCGGTCTATGCGCTGTGCCTGTCGCTGCTGCCCCACCTGCCGGGCCATGCTGCCGGCGAGCGCCTGGATGCCGGTGGTGCGCTCACGGTCACGCTGTCGCTGATGCTGGCGGTCTATGCCATCGTCAACGGCAACGAAGCCGGCTGGACCTCCGCACGCACGCTGGGCCTGCTCGGCACCGCGGCGCTGCTGCTGGCCGTCTTCATCGCCATCGAGGCGCGGGTGCGCCATCCCCTGATGCCGCTGCGCCTGTTCGCCCTGCGCAACGTCGCGGTCGCCAACGTGATGGGCGTGCTCTGGGCCGCCGCGATGTTCGCCTGGTTCTTCATTTCCGCGCTCTACCTGCAGCTGGTGCTGGGCTACACCCCGATGCAGGTGGGACTGGCCTTCCTGCCGGCCAACCTGATCATGGCCGCCTTCTCGCTGGGGCTGTCGGCCAAGCTGGTGATGCGCTTCGGCAACCGCGGGCCGCTGGCCTTCGGGCTGCTGCTGGCGGCGGCGGGGCTGCTGCTCTTTGCCGGCGCGCCGGTGGAAGGCAGCTTCCTGCTGCACGTCATGCCCGGGATGACGCTGCTCGGCCTGGGCGCCGGCATTGCCCTCAACCCGATGCTCCTGGTTGCGATGAGCGACGTGGCGCCCAGCGAATCGGGCCTGGCCTCGGGCATCGTCAACACCGCCTTCATGATGGGCGGCGCACTGGGCCTCGCGGTGCTGGCGAGCCTGGCGTCGGCGCGCACCGAGGGCCTGCAGGCCGCCGGCGCCGGGCCGCTCGTCGCGCTGGTGGGCGGCTATCAGCTGGCCTTCGTCGTCGGTGCCATCTTCGCGGCGGCAGCGGCCTTGCTGGGTGCGCTGCTGCTGCGCGCCGGGTCGCAGGTGCCGGTGGACACCGGCGATCGGCCGGCCGAGGCGGGCCGCGCCGGCGGCGCCATGAACTCATGATGTAACCGCCGCGACGATGGAACTTCGCCTACAGAAATCGGGGGCTGCGCCGCCCACCATGAGTGGGCCATGAAACATCCTCCGATCAAGCTCACCATCGACGAGGCGGCGCCGGGATCCTTCATCTGGACGCTGCTGCAGACCGACGACAACGGCGCACCGCAGAAGGTGCTGAAGGCCGCCGAGTACGAAGCCGACACCTACGAGGCCGCACTCGCGGCCGGGACGCGCGCCATGGATGCCGAGCTGCGCAAGAGCGCAGCGGCCGAGCAGCGCAGCAGCAAACGCACCGCAGCCGCCAGCAGCTAAGCCAGGTGTGTCTTCAGCGGGACGGCGGGGTCCGCAGCCACCGCCGGGTCCGGGCTGCGGCCGGCTTCCAGCAGCTTGCGGCTCATCATGTGGTCGACCGGCGCATTGACCGATTCGACGCAGCGCAGCACACCGCCCACGTAGTGCAGCAGCGAGAAAGCCGCTGCATTCGCGCCGGGGCGGCGCACCATGCTCGCGCCCGGCGTGCCCTCGGCCGGCACCAGTCCCGCCATCTGCAGCCGCAGGCTGCCCTGGTCTGACCAGAACCACGGCACCGCATCGTGCGGGCGCGCCGTCCCCGTCAGCGTCGCCACCGCGGTGCGCGCCTGGTCGTTGGCGTTCTGCACCGATTCCAGCCGCAGCGCCTGCCCGGCGCGACGGTCCGGGAAGCGGGTGCAATCGCCCACCGCCAGCACGGCCTCGTCGCTGGTCTGCATGTAGGCATCGACCACGATGCCATCCGCGCACTCCAGGCCGGCCGCCTGCGCCAGCGCGGTCTCGGGCACGGCGCCGATGCCGACCATCAGCAGATCGACGGGCAGCGCCTCGCCGTCAACCTCGATCGCCGCGAGGCGCTGGCCTTCGGTCTGCCAGGCGCCGGTCTTGGCACCGACCCGGATGTCCATGCCCCCGGCGCGATGGGTGGCCAGCACATGCGCGGACAAGGCCGGCGACACGGCCCGGCTCAGCAGCCGCGGCGCGCTTTCCAGCACGGTGACGCGCTTGCCCAGCCCCAGCGCCGTGGCCGCCACCTCCAGCCCGATGAAGCCGCCGCCCAGCACCGTGACCTGCTGCGCCGCAGAAAGCATGGAGCGCAGTTGCGCCGCCTCGTCGGCCGCGCGCAGCAGCGCCACGTTCGACAGCCCCACCAGCGCAGGCAGCCGGCGCGCACGCGTGCCTGTGGCCAGCACCAGCCGCTCCCAGCCCAGCACCGCGCCGGAGCGCAGGGTGACGGTGCGTGCCACGCGATCGATCGCCAGCGCCGGATCGCCCAGGTGCAGCGTGATACCGGCTTCGGCATACCAGGTCTCGGCGCGATGCAATTGCGGCGCCTCCTCGGGGCTCCTCAGAAAAGTCTTGGAGAGCGGCGGGCGGTGGTAGGGAATGCTGTCCTCCTCGCACACCAGGTGCACGCGGGCGCCCTGCCCCGCCTCGGCCAGGCCGGCGCACAGCTGCGCGGCGGCGTGGCCCCCGCCGATGATCACGATGTCTTGGCTTGAACTCATGGATGGATTGTCCTTCAGCGTTTCGCCCTTCTCGTCCCCTTCGGCGCCTACGTGTTTTCCCCTGCACCGCGGCCCGAACCCTGCGGAAGGGTCCGCCCGTAGGATGCGCCCCATGACCCGCCGCATCGATGCCTACAGCCTGCGCCTCTTCGTCTCGACCGCGCGGGCCGGTTCCATCGTGCGCGGCGCCGAGCTCGAGCACATTGCGCCCTCGGCCCTGAGCCGGCGCATCGCCGATCTGGAGCACGCCTTCGGCACCGCCCTCTTCGTGCGCTCGCCCCGCGGCATCGCCCTCACCGATGCCGGCCGCCTGGTGCTGGCGCGCGGCGAGCGCATCGACGAGGACCTGCAGTCGCTGGTGCGCGAGGTGCAGCTCGAAGGCGGCGAGATGCGCGGCACGGTCCGCCTCTACGCCAACATGTCGGCCGTGATCGGCTTCCTGCCCGAACGACTGCGCGCCTTCATGGCAGCGCATCCGCGCGTGGAAGTCTCGCTGCACGAAGAAGACACGCGCGACGTGATCCGCGCCTGCCTCGACGACCGCGCCGACGTGGGGGTGGGCGTCGAGACGCCCGTGCCCCCCGGCCTCGACGCCTGGCGCTTCGCGCTCGATCCCCTGCAGGTCGTGCTGCCGGTCGGCCATGCGCTCGCGCGGCGCAAGTCGCTGGCCTTCGCCGAGCTGCTGGTGCATCCGCTGATCGGCATCCACCGCGGCGGCTCGCTCGATCGCGCGCTGCACGAGCGCGCACAGGCGCAGCAGCAAAGCTTCACCCCCGCCGTGTGGGTCAGCAGCTTCGACGCGGTGTGCCGCATGGTCGAAGCGGGCCTGGGCATCGCGGTGGTTCCGCAGAGCGCCGCCGCGGCCTACGCAGGGAGCCCGCGCTTCGTGCGCCGGCCGCTGGCAGAGACCTGGGCGCAGCGCGAACTGCATCTCTACGCGCTGCGCAAGACGCCGCGGCCGAGGCCGGTGGCCGCGCTGATCGACGCATTGCGCGGCTGAGGGCAGCTCTCGCATTTCGCGAGACCCGGTCTGCCGTCTTGGCGCTTCCCGCCGCGCGGGCCGGCCGCGAAGATGCCGCATGCCAGCCGTTCAGCCAGCCACCACCGAACACCCCGCCGCGCTTCGTTTCGCGCCCCGCATCCTGTTCCTCGGCGTGGCGCCCCGGACGGCCGAACGCTGCCTGGCGGGCGACCCGCCGGCGCTCGCCGAGGCCCTGCCCCTGCGCGACGACGTCTCCACCGACGAGATCACGCCGCTGCCCATCCTCACGCACTACGACGACACGCTCGGGCGCCATCCCTACACCGGCTTCAAGGCCGGCGGCAGGCTGCCGGTCGGCACGGATGCGATCCGCACGAGCGGCATCGAGGTCGTGGTCGCCGGCAAGCGCTATGGCAAGGGGTCGTCCCGCGAGCACAGCCCGGCGGCAGAGAAACTGGCCGGCGTGCGCCTGGTGATTGCCGAGAGCTTCGAGCGGATCTACCGCCAGAACGCCGACAACATCGGTCTCTTCACCTCCACCGATTTCGGTCTGGTTCCGCGCATCCGCGCGGGCGAGTCGATCCCGCTGCACGAATTGCTCGCCGGCCGCGATGCGCTGGCGGCAGCCATCCTGGAGAGCGGCGGCCTGCTCCGCTTCGGCCAGCGCTGCCTGCGCGACGTGCGAAGCGCCCCGGACGCCGGTCCCGGAGGGCCACGCACCCTGTTCGAGAAGATCGTCGCGCGCCACGCCCTCGCCACCGATTTCAGCGCTGCGCATCCGGCGCGCGGCGATGGCGCCTTCGTGCGCGCCGACTGGCGCTTCATCCACGAGTACTACACCGGCATGGCGGCCCACATGCTGCACGCCAACTTCGGCCGGCCGCTGCATCTCCACGAGCCGGCGTCGATCGTCGTCTTCGAGGACCACACCTCCTACGTGGAGGAAAGCCCCGCCCACGTGCGCGGGGGCCTGGTGCCCAACGTGCATCGCATGGTGGAGGCGCAGCGCGCCTTCGCCGCCGAGCACGGCCTGCGCTCGCACCGCACGCTGACCGAGGACGAAGCCCGCGCCGACGACGGCAGCAATGTCGCCGGCATTTCGCACGCGATGATGGCCGAGCACTACGCGTTGCCGGGCCAGCTGGTGGTGGGCACCGACTCGCACACGCCGCACTGCGGCGCGCTGGGCTGCGTGGCCTTTGGCGTCGGCACCACCGACATGGCCAACGCCTTCATGACGGGCGCGGTGCGCCTCACCGTGCCGGACTCGGTCCGGATCGTGCTCGAGGGCGCGCTGCGTCCCGGCGTCACCGCCAAGGACATCGTGCTGCACCTGCTGGCCGAGCCGCGCCTGCGCGCCGGCAGCGGCCTGGGCAAGGTCTTCGAATTCTGCGGCGAGGCCGTCGCGCAGCTGTCGACCGACGAGCGCGCCACGCTCACCAACATGACCGCCGAGATGGGCGGCTTCACCGGCATCGTCGCACCCGATGCGGAAACGGTTCGCTTCCTGCGCGAGCGGCGCGGCATTGCGTTCGCACTCGAGGACTGGATGCAGAGCGACGCCGGCGCACACTATGCCGACACCCTGCGCATCGACTGCAGCGCAGTGCCGCCGATGGTCGCCCGCCCCGGCGACCCCGGCAACGGCGTGCCGCTGGCCGAGGTGAAGGAACCGGTGCGCATCGACATCGCCTACGGCGGCTCCTGCACGGCCGGCAAGCGCGAGGACTTCGACCACTACCACGCGGTGCTGCGCTGGGCCGCGGACCGCGGCCTGCGGGTTCCGGCGCACGTGTCGCTCTACCTCCAGTTCGGCACGACGGCGGTGCGCGACCACTGCATGGCGCGCGGCTACCTCGACGCCTTCGAGCGCGTCGGCGCACGCATCCTGCAGCCCTCCTGCGGGGCCTGCGGCAACTGCGGACCGGGCACCTCGGAGCGCGCCGAGCAGGTGACGGTGAGCGCGATCAACCGCAACTTTCCCGGCCGCGGCGGGCCGGGCCAGGTCTGGCTCGCGAGCCCGCCCACCGTCGCGGCCAGTGCCATCGCCGGCGAGCTGCTGTCCTTCGAGGCACTGCAGCGGCGCTACGCGTGACTTGCACATCCAAGGAGACCGCTGGTCAAGCAATCGGGCGCGACCCTCGATGGAGATGCCGGGCGCACAGGTAGAGTGGCGCATGGTCGTCCTCTATCACTGCGTCAGCGCCCGCTCGTTCCGCCCCCTCTGGATGCTCGAGGAGCTGGGTGCGCCCTATGAGCTGCGCATGCTGCCCTTCCCGCCCCGCCTGCACCAGCGCAGCTACCTCGAGCTCAATCCGCTGGGCACCATCCCCCTGCTGATCGACGGCGACACGCGCATGACCGAGTCGGCGGCGATCTGCCAGTACCTGGCCGAGCGCTTCGATCCGCAGAACATCAAGGGCCTGGCCGTGCGCCCGAACGAGCCCGGATTCGGCGCCTGGCTCAACGGCCTGCACCAGGGCGAAGCGACGCTGACCTTTCCGCAGACCATCGTGCTGCGCTATGGCCACTTCGAGCCCGACGAGCGCAAGCTGCCGCAGGCGGCCGCCGACTACACGAAGTGGTTCCTGTCGCGGCTGCGCTGGATCGACGCCGTGCTGCAAGACAACGAGTTCCTCTGCGCCGGCCGCTTCACCGCCGCCGACATCTCGGTCGCCTATGCGTTGATGCTCGCCGGGCAGCTGGGGCTGCAGGCGCAGATGCCGGATGCCGTCAACGCTTACTGGGCACGGCTGCAGCAGCGCGAAGGTTTCCACCGCGCGCTCGCTTCCCAGCACGAGGCGGCGCTGGCCCAGGGCATCTCGCCCCAGGCCGCCGCCATTGACTGATGCGGCGCGGCAGCTCATAACCCGACGATGGATCTCCACCATCCGCTGTTCCAGGCCCTCGCGCTGCCGCTCGTCGTCGCGTTCATGGTGACCGGCATGCTGCGCGGCGCGCTGGGACCGGTGCAGGGCCGGCGCTGGGCCGCAGCGGGCGTCGCGCTGGCCATCGTCGGCACCGCCGCGTGGATTCTGGGCTGGCGCCTGCCGCCCGGCTCGCTCACCGAGAGGCTGCCGTGGATCTATGCCGTCGCGGCGCTGGCCGGCCTCGGCCTGGAGGCCGTGCATGCCGGGCGCCGAACCGAGTGGCTCACGGCCAGCATCCTGTGGGCGCTCGCGTTGGCGAGCCTGGCCGCGCAAGCGCTGCCGCTCATGATCGGCCTCTGGGTGCTCGGCACCGCCGTGATCCGCGCCGTGCTGCGGGAGCACGCGGCCCGCGCCAACGCGGCCGCGATCCTCGTCGTGGCCAGCCTGGGCCTGGCGGCGGTCGCAATGACATCCGGCTCGGCGTTGCTCTTCGAGCTGAGCCTGGCGCTGGCCGCTGCGGTGGCAGGGTGTGCGCTGTGGCTCTGGCCCTTTGTGCGCATCGCCTTCGGCGCGAGCGGCGCCGTCATTTCGACCCTGGCGTGGCTGGCCTTGATGCTCGCCACGGCGCTGCTGACCGAGGCCCGGCCTCTGACGCTGCTGCTGCTCGCCGGCGCCTTCACCGCGGGCCCGCTCGTGCACTGGGGACGCCGCCGCCTGCAACGCACGGCACCGCCCCCCAGCGCCAGCGCCCGCAGCTGGGTCGAGCCGCTGATCGTGGCCGCGGTCGCCGCCGCCTGGGTGGCGGCTGCATTGGCGTTCTCGCAGTGGGGCGGCACCGGCGCACCGGATGCTGCGATGGACGACCCCTACTACAAGCCAAGGTGGTGAATGCCCGCGACCTGCGCCCCCTCATGACCCCGACCCTCCGCGCGCGGCCCGGCGTGGAAGCGCTGTGGCCCCTTTGCCTCGCCATCGTGCGCCATCGCAGGAACATGGGCCCGCCACCGGCGCCCGATGCGCTGCTGCAGCCCTTCACCCGTCATCCGACGCAAGGCCTCATGCTCGACGAGAACGCATGGGACGAAGAAGCCCTCGAGCTCTTCGCGCTGCTCAAGCCCGTGCTCGATCGCCCGGCCGAAGGCCCCGCCTGGGTGATCGGCCAGTTGGGCCAGAGCCTCGACGGCTGCATCGCCACGCGCGGCGGCGATTCCAACTTCGTGAACGGGCCGCAGGTGCTGCTGCACCTGCACCGGCTGCGCGCGGTCGCCCGTGAGCATCACGAACTCCTCTATTCCGAGCGCACGCAACCCCTCGGCGGCGTCCCGGGTTTCGGCACGAATTGCGTCCGCCAGCAGAATCGCACCGAGCCATGTTCCGTTGCGTGACACGTAAAGGGTCGAGGCGTTGGCGCGTTCCACCACGGTCGCCGGAATCACCACGCCTTGCGATTCGAGCCAGCTGCGGCGCCCCGCCGCGATCGCGCCGCCGCGAACACCGCGGCCGGCCGCTTCCTCGATTTGCAGCGTGCGGTCGAATGGCACTGCGCGCCGCTGTGCTTCCGCGATGATCGCGCGCGCGACCGGGTGGGTGGAATGAACTTCGAGCGCGGCCGCGGCCGCGAGCAGTTCGTCGTCGCTCGAATCCTCAGCCGGCTCCAATGCGATCACGCGAAGCTGCCCGGTCGTCAGCGTCCCGGTCTTGTCGAACACGATCGTGTCGATTGACTGCGCGACCTCGAAAAAGCGGGAGCTTTTCACGAGAATGCCGAGGCGCGATGCCACTGCGAGCGCCGCGACCATTGCCGAGGGCGAGGCGAGGACAAAAGCGCACGGCATCGCCACGATGATCACCGAAATGGCGCGTTCGACATCCCGGGTGAAGAAGAGCACAAACCCGGCGACGATCAGCACGAACGGCATGTAATACCGCGTGTATTCGTCGATCAAACGCATGACGGGCGCGCGCGAAGTCTTTGCTTCCTCGACGATCTGCGTGACACGTCCGATCACTGTGTCGTCGCCGGTCTTCGTGACCTTCAATTCGAAGGCGCCCGTGAGGTTGGTCGTCCCGGCGTAAACGCGGGACCCTGGTTCGGCATCAATCGGCAATGACTCGCCCGTGATCGAGGCCTGGTCGATCGTAGTGCTGCCGAGGACGATTTCTCCATCTGCCGCGATCGTGTCGCCGGGCAACACCCTGACACGATCACCCACGCGCAACTCCGCCGCGTCGACCAGCTCCATTTCCCCCGGCGCGCCCCC
>DATFFA010000275.1:0-3591 GCA_035250605.1 Variovorax sp.
GGGGCCATGGAGGCCGAGCTCGCCGCCGTGCCGCGCGACGGCTCGCCGGCGGAGATCGCCCGCGCCAGCGTGCGCGCCATCGGTGCCGGCTACCTGCGCTTCGCCCAGGAACAGACCGGCCTCTTCCGCACGGCCTTCGGCGCCCCCGTGAAGCTGGAGAACCCCCCCACCGACGCCAAGGGCGGCGCGAGCGGCCTCAACCCGTTCGAGCTGCTGGGCGCCGCGCTCGACCAGATGGTGGCGGCCGGCGTGCTGGCGCCCGAGCGCCGTCCGGGCGCCGAGTTCCTGGCCTGGTCGGCGGTGCATGGCCTGGCCTTGCTGATCATCGATGGCCCGCTGAGCGGCGTGCCGCGCGAGCAGACCGATGCGCTGGGCCTGCGCCTGCTGGAGATGGTGGAGAAGGGGCTTTGATGGCCACGCGGTGCGGGAGCATGCTGCCGTGAAGCCGCGCACGCCCGCGGACATCGATTTCCTCGCACCCTCGCACGAGGTCGCCCCCCGCCTGATCGGCCTGGTGCTGCTGGTCGGCGGCGTCGGCGGCCGCATCGTCGAGACCGAGGCCTACGACCGCGAGGACCCGGCCTCTCACAGCTTCGGCGGCCCCACCCTGCGCAACGCGGCGATGTTCGGTCCACCCGGCCGTGCGTACGTCTACCGCTCCTATGGCATCCACTGGTGCCTCAATTTCGTCTGCCGCGAGGAAGGCCATGGCGCCGGGGTGCTGATCCGCGCGCTGGCCCCCACCGCCGGGCTGGAGCGCATGCGCGCGCGCCGCGGCGTGGAAGACCTTCGCCTGCTGTGCGCCGGCCCCGGCCGGGTGGCACAGGCACTGGGCGTCGATGCCGGCTTCAACGGCAAGCGGCTGGACCGTCCACCCTTCGCGCTGCTCGCCGCGCCCGACGATCACCCCGCGGTGGTGGTCGAGGCCGGGCCGCGCATCGGCATCTCCAAGGCGGCCGACGTGCCTTGGCGCTTCGGCGAGAAGGGCTCGCCCTTCCTCAGCAAGCCCTTCAGCCGCGCGAAGGCTCAGCGCGCCTGAAGGTTCTCCTCGCGCGCGATCTGCTGCAGGCTCTCGTAGATGAGCCGGCGCGGCGCGACCTTCCAGCCCATCAGGGACTCGATCGCGGCCACCGCCCGCATGGCCAGCAGCGAGTGCCCGCCCAGATCGAAGAAGTTGTCGGTGCGCCCGATCTGCTCCACGCCCAGCAGCTCCGACCAGATGCTGGCGACGAGCTGCTCGCCGTGGGTGGCCGGCGCCACGTAGCTGCGGCCGTCGGCCAGCACGACGTCCATCACCGGCGCCGGCAACGCCGCGCGGTTGACCTTGCCGTTGGGCAAGAGCGGCATCGCGTCGAGCGAGACGAAGTGCTGCGGGATCATGTAGCTCGGCAGCCGCGTACGCAGGTGCTCGCGCAGCATCGGCGTCGCAGGCGGCACCGGTCCGCGCGCGACGAAGTAGGCCACCAGCCGCACGTCGTCCTCGCGCTCGGCACGCGTCACCGCCACGCAGTGCGCCAGCTCGGGATGGTCGAGCAGCGCCGCTTCGATCTCGCCCATTTCGACGCGGAAGCCCCGCAGCTTGACTTGGTGGTCGGCCCGACCCAGCAGCTCGATCAGGCCGTCATGGCGCCAGCGGCCCAGGTCGCCGGTGCGGTAGAGCCGCGCGCCGGGCGCTTCGCCGAAAGGATCGGGCACGAAGCGCTCGGCCGTGAGCGCGTCGCGGTGGTAGTAGCCGAGGGTCACGCCGGCGCCGCCCATATAGAGCTCGCCCGGCACGCCGATCGGGCAGGCATGGCCTTGCTCGTCGAGCACCCAGCAGCTGACGTTGTCGATGGGCCGCCCGACCGCGATCGCCTTGCGCGGTTCCTCCACCTTCCACGCCGTGGCCCACACCGTGGTCTCGGTGGGTCCGTAGATGTTCCACAGCTCGGCCATGCGCGCCAGCAACTGCTCGGCGAGCACGGGCGGCAGCGACTCGCCGCCGATCAGCCCGCGGAAGCCCGGCGCGCCGCGCCAGCCGGTCTCGATCAGCGCGCGCCATGCCGAAGGCGTGGCCTGCAGCAAGGTCACCGCGTGCCTCTCGAGCAGCATGCGCAGCGCGGCCGGCTCGTGCACCTGCTGCTGCGAGGCGATCACCACCCGGGCCCGCACCACCAGCGGCAGCAGCAGGTCCAGCACCGAGGGGTCGAAGGAGGGGCTGGTGATCGCCAGCACGCAGTCCTCGGCCGCCAGGCCCGGCGTCTTCACCATGCCGGCGAGGAAGTTGACCACCCCGCGATGCGGCACGCGCACGCCCTTGGGCTGGCCGGTCGAGCCCGAGGTGTAGATCAGGTAGGCCTCGTCCAGCGGCGTGGCGTCGAGCGCCGGATCGGGGACCAGCGGCGTCTCCGGATGGTCCGCCGCCAAACGCCTGTCTTCGATTTCCAGCATCGGAATGGCGAGCCCTTCCAGGATGCCCTGCGTGCCCTGCTGGGCCAGCACGGCAGTCAGGTCGGCGTCCTTCGCCATGAATCTCAGGCGGTCCGCCGGGTAGTCGGGGTCCAGCGGCACGTAGGCGGCGCCCGCCTTCATCACGCCCAGCTGGGCGATCAGCATCTCGGGGCCGCGCGCGATGCACAGGCCGACGCGCTGGCCGCGCGCGATGCCCCGCAGGCGCAGCGCGTGGGCCAGCTGGTTCGAGCGCGCCTCCAGCTCGCCGTAACTCAGCGTGCCGCCTGCCGCATCGATCACCGCCACGCGCTCCCGCACCTCCGGCGCGCCCAGGTCCAGGTAGTCGTGCACCAGCTGCCGCGCCGGCAGCGGCGAGCGCGCGCCGTTCCAGCCGTGGCGCAGCAGGTTGAGCTGCGCCGGCGCGAGCATCTCGTGCTCGGAGATGCGGCGCTCGGGCTGCGCCAGGAGGCGCTCGACCAGCGACAGGTAGTTCTCCAGCATCCGCTCGGCGCTCGCCTCGCTGTAGAGATCGCTCGCGTACTCCAGGTGGATGCGTTGCGAGAACTCGGTGTCGATGTGCATCGACAGGTCGAACTGCGCGGCCACGCGCTCGAAGTCGAACTCGTCCACCTCCAGCCCGAAGTGCTCGGGCTCGCCCACCGGCGCGTTGAGCACGTTGAAGAGCACGCGCACCGGGCCGTCGGGCTGAAGGGTGCGGTCGTGGCCCAGCGCGTCGATGAGCTCGTCGAAGGGCGCGTCCTGGTGGGCGTAGGCCTCGAGGGCATTGCGGCGCACGCGGTGGACCAGCTCGGTGAAGCTGGGGTCGCCTGCCAGGTCGGTGCGCATCACCAGCGTGTTGACCAGCGTGCCCACCAAAGGCTCGGCGGCGAAGCGGTGGCGGTTCGCGATCGGCGTGCCGATGGCGATGTCCTCGCTCTTCGCGTGGCGCGACAGCATCAGCACGAAGGCCGACAGGTAGACCACGAAGGGCGTGACCGCCTCGCGCCCGCCGAAGCCGCGCATCGCCTCGCGCAGCCTTGGCGGCAGCCCGGCCGAGACGCGTGCGCCCCGGTGGCTGGCCTTGGCCGGCCGCGGGAAGTCGGTGGGCAGGTCCAGGTCGGGCAGGTCGCGCAGGCGCTCCAGCCAATAGTCGAGGTGTGG
>DATFFA010000276.1:0-5448 GCA_035250605.1 Variovorax sp.
GATCCTGGCGCATCGTCAGCCTCGTCCCTCGGCGTGACGCCGATCAGGCTCGCGCGTGCGCAACGTGCTGCACACCGCGGCCACGGCCGCGCAGGCGGCGGCCAGGCCCAGCGCGATGAAGGGACCGCGGCCCGCGTGCGGTGGCCACACGCTGAAGATGCCCGCCAGCAGCACCGCGCCCAGGGTCTGGCCCGTGAGCCGCGCGGTGCCCAGCATGCCGCTGGCCGCGCCGCTGCGATGCGCGGGCGGCGAGGTCACGATGGTGTGGTTGTTGGGCGACTGGAACAGGCCGAAGCCCAGGCCGCACAGCGCCATGCGCCACACGATGTCGGCATTGGCGGGCTGTGCGGGCAGCGTGGCCAGCAGCACGAGGCCGAGCGACAGCAGGCTCAGGCCGATGCCGCCCAGCCACCCGTCCGGATAGCGGCCGATGAGGCGCCCCGCGATCGGTGCCATCACCACGATGGCCAGCGGCCAGGCGGTGATCAGCAGGCCGGCCTCCACGTGGGAGCGCCCGTAGGTTTCGAGCAGCAGGAAGGGCAGCGCGATGAAGGACAGCATCTGCGCGCAGAAGGCGGCCACCGAGGTGCCCATCGACAGCGCGAACACGGGGATGCGCAGCAGGTCCATCGGGAACAGCGGCACGGCCAGCGCACGCTGGCGCCGCAGGTAGACGACGCCCACCGCCAGCCCGGCCAGCAGCAGCAGCCACGCGCCGGCCTGGGCGCCCTGCCCCGCCTCGGTGCGCACGCCCAGCCGGTCGGCACCGACGAAAACCAGCGAGAACATCAGCACGTTGAGCAGGACGTCGATCCAGGAGAAGCGTTCGCCCGTGGCAATGGCCGCGCGCTGCACCGGCAGCGCGCGCCAGCCCAGCGCCAGCACCAGCAGGCCCAGCGGCAGGTTGAGCGCGAACAGCCAGGGCCACGAAGCCACCGAAAGAATCGCGGCGGCCACCGAGGGCCCGGCGACCGAGGCGCACGCCACCACCATCGAATTGATCGCCATGCCGCGACCGAGTTGCGCGCGCGGATAGACCAGCCGCACCAGCGCCGAATTGACGCTCATCAGGCCGGCGGCGCCCAAGCCCTGCAGGGCCCGCGCGGCGATGAGCGTGGCGAGCGAATCGGCCAGCATCGCCGCCAACGAGGCCAATGCAAAGAGCGCCATGCCCACGAGGTACACGCGCCGGTAGCCGACCAGGTCGCCCAGCGAGGCCAGCGGCAGCAGCATCACCAGCGTCGCGATCTGGTAGGCATTGACCACCCAGATCGCATGCGCCGGATCGGCCCGGAGCTCGCGCGCAATGCCGGGGAGCGCCAGGTTGACGATCGTGCCGTCGAGCACGGCGACCAGGATGCCCAGGACGATCACCAGCATCGCCCAGCGCCGCTGCGGCTGCGGCAGCCCGTCGGCGGCGGGTGCCTGGGCGGGGGCGGCCGGCTGAGCCTGCAAGGAAGTCATCGCGCGATTGTCGCCAAGGCCGCAATGGCGCGTGCGAGCGGGACGCAACCTGCTGTGCTAGGCAGCCCGGCAACCTACCAAAGTTGGTAGTTGCGCAAGGGCGCCGATGAACGCCCAATGCGCTGAGTTCGCATGGCTGTCACCAAGCGCGGCTATGTTGATTCCGCATCCAGAGGAGCACTGCGATGAACCTGAAAGAACTGAGCCTGGCCACCTTCAATCTCTACAACCTCAACGAGCCGGGCCGCGCGCTCTACTCGGACAGGAACGGTTGGACGCAAGAGGAATACGAGCGAAAGATCGCCTGGACGGTGCGGCAGCTCGGCATGTTGAAGTCGGACATCTTCGGTTTCCAGGAGCTGTGGCATGCCGCCTCGCTGGCCCGGGCGCTCGAGGCCGCGGGCCTCGCGGACTCCTACGACCTCCTCGTGCCGCCCGACGCCGACGGCCGCAAGATCGTCTGCGCCGCAATCGTGCGCAAGGGGCTGCTCAGCAGCGCGCCGAACTGGATCAGCGAGTTTCCGCAGAAGTTCAAGCTGCAATCCAGCGGCGACGATCCGCAAACGCCCGAAATCGACGTGGCGATCCGCGGTTTCTCCAGGCCGGTGGCGCATTTCACGATCAAGCCGCGCGAGGACGAGCCCGACGTTCATGTCTACGTGTGCCACTTCAAGTCGAAGGCGCCCACCAAGGTTTTCAACGAAGCATGGTTCAAGGCCGACAAGGCGGCTTATGGCAAGCATTCGACGGCGCTGGGCGCCGCGCTGTCGACGATCCGCCGCACCGCCGAGGCCGCTGCGCTGCGCTTTCTGCTGACCGAGCAGATGAAGGACAACGACACGCCGGTGATCGTGCTCGGCGACATCAACGACGGCCAGCAGAGCAACACGGCCAACATCCTGACGGAGCAGCCCCGCTACCTGGTGGGCGACTCCGTCGGCGGCGGGGACGTGGCGTTCTACACCGCGCAGACGCTCCAGGAATACCGGGACACGCGCGACGTCTACTACACCCACGTCCACCAGGACTTCCGCGAATCGCTGGACCACATCCTGGTCAGCGAGCAGTTCTACGACAACAGCCGCCGAAGGCTCTGGCTCTTCGACGGGCTGGCGGTGAACAACGACCACCTCAACTTCGACGACCACAAGGGCGACGGCACCAACGACCACGGCATCATCCGTGCCGTCTTCAAGCACAAGCCGATCAAGGGATCGGTATAGCGCGGGCCGCCCCTGATCAGCTCTTGTAGTGCAGCGCCCACAGCCACAACGGGCGCGGCGTCAGCAGCATCAGGGCGATCACGAAGAAGCGGAGCGACAGGCGGTGCTCCCATGGCATGCCGGGCCACAGCAGCGCCTGCCAGGCGCGCATGCGCTCGCCGTCGCGCGCATAGCGGAGGGCGACCACGCGCATGTTCCGATAAAAGCGGCGTTTCGCGGCTTCATGCTCGGGCGGCACGCGCAGCTCGCATGCCAGCTCGAAGGCCCGGTGGGCGTCCACGCCGCGCCCCGCAACGGTGACGGAACCGGCCTGCACGCGGTAGCGTGACACGGCCTGCCCCACATAGCGCGCCCAGGCGCCGCTGTTGGCCAGGCGCACCGAGAAACCCCAGTCGCCCACGTTGCCATCGCGCTCGCTGCGCATGTGCTGCAGATAGCTCGCCTTTTCCACCAGGAAGGCATCGGGCGGAATGGACTCCTCGAGGCACCATTCCCACATCGGGCGCGCCGCGGCCGGGCCCTGCCGGCCGTACCACTGGTCGCTGGCAGCGGAGCGCTCGGGATCGACCACGCCGGCCTCGTCCATGATCAACGGCGTCCCGAACCACAGCTTGACGCGGGCATCCGTCTCGCTGGCGCAGGCATCCGCCAACACACTCAGCGCGCCGGCGCACAGCTGGTCGTCGTTGTGCAGGATCAGCAGGTGGTCGAACTTCGCGCGCGAGGCCAGGAACCACTGGTTGGGATAGGTCCCCCTGGAAGGCTCGCTCGGGAGGTAGTCGATGAGCTCCGCCAGACCGCTCTGCGCGATGACCGCCTGGTTGCGAGCCCAGTACGCGCGCGGGCTGTCGTCGCCAATGATGATCTCGCCGATCAGCGAGCGCTCCTGCTGGGCGATGCTTTGCAGCGCTTCGGCCAGTTGTTCCGGGCGCGCGTAGGCCGGGATGAGGATGGAGATCAGCACGTGTTGGCCGCCGCGAGCGCTGCGTGTTTCTCGATGATGAGCCGCACCGCGGAGATCACGTCGCCGACATCCTGGTCGCTCAGCTTGGCCGAGATCGGCAGCGAGACGATCTGCCGGCCCACGCGCGTGGCATGCGGCGTGTCCTCGGGGCGCCAGCCGAGGCTTTGCTGGTAGTAGGGATGCTCCGGCAGCGCCAGGTAATGCACGCCGACGCCGATGCCCTGCGCCGTCATCGCGTCGAGGAAGCCATCGCGCGAGATGCCGCAGCGCGACTCGTCGAGCTGCACGCTGAAAAGATGGTGCGCATGGCGCGTGTCCGGCGCCGGCGCCGGCGGCAGTGCCAGCGGGAGGTCGGAAAGCTCGTCGACATAGCGCTTCCAGATCTGCTTGCGGCGCTGCCAGTACGGCTCGACGCGCGTCAGCTGCTGCAGGCCGATCGCCGCCTGCAGGTCCATCATGTTGTACTTGAACCCGGCCTCCACGACGTAATAGTGCTTGTAGCCCTCGTCGCCGAAGCGCTTCCATGCGTCCTTGGTCATGCCATGCAGGCCGAGCACCTTGATGCGGGCCGCATCCTCCTCCCGGCGCGCCAGGACCATGCCGCCCTCGCCGGTGACGATGTTCTTGGTCACGTAGAAGGAGAAGCAGCCGAAATCGCCGATGGTGCCGACGTTGCGGCCGCGGTACTGGGTCTCGATGGCGTGCGCGCAATCCTCGATGACCTTCAGCCCGTGCTGCCGGGCCAGCGCCATCAGCGCGTCCATCTCGCAGGGCCGCCCCGCGAAATGGACCGGCACGATGGCGCGCGTGCGCGGGCTCAGCCTGGCGCGCACCTGTGCCGGGTCGATGTTCAGCGTGTCAGGATCGATGTCGGCCAGCACCGGCGTCGCGCCGGCGTGGATGATGGCGTTGACGGTCGCGCAGAAGGTCAGCGGCGTGGTGATGACCTCGTCGCCCGGGCCGACGCCGGAGGCCAGCAGCGAAAGGTGGAGGGCCGCGGAGCAGGAGTTCAGCGCCACGGCGTGCGCCGCTCCGCGGTAGCGGCCGAACTCGCGCTCGAACTGCGCCACCCGCGGGCCGGTGCCGAGCCAGCCCGATCGCATGACCGCTTCGACCTCCAGGATCTCGCTCTCTTCGATCTTCGGCGAGCCGAAGACCAGAAAATTTTCCTTGCTGCGTACGGGCATGGAGCTCCCCTCGTGCGGGCAAGGGCGCCCGCTGTTCAAGACCCAGTGCCGGCGCCAGTGGACTGGCTTCGGCCTGACTTCTCCTCGCTCCTGCTTGCCATCCTAGTACAAAATGATGCACTTCCAGTGGCAAGTGGTGCTGAAAACACCAATCAACGCGCGGGCGCTCGTCAAAAAAGAGGCTCGGTATCGCTCGGCGGCCGCGCCCCTTCGATCATCAGCATCCTGAGCTTTGCCGTCGCGCCGCCATGCGCCGAGAAGCCGCCGGGCTTGCCGCCGGCGGCAAGCACCCGATGGCAGGGCACCACCGGCGCGAAGGGGTTGTGGCCCAGCGCCTGCCCGACGGCGCGCGAGAGGCTCTTGTCGCCGAGCTCGGCGGCGATCTCGCCGTAACTGCGCGTGCGCCCGGGCGCGATGCGGCGCGCGATCTCGTACACGCGGCGGTGGAAGTCCGGCACGCCTTCGTAGTCCAGCACGATCTCCGCCAGGTCGCGCGGCTCGCCTTCGAGCAGCGCACGAATCGCGTCGCACGCGGCTTGCACGCGGGCCGGCGGCGCCACCTCCGGCACCTGCGCGAAGCGCCGCTGCATGCGCGAGCGCGTGGCGCCCT
>DATFFA010000277.1:0-8864 GCA_035250605.1 Variovorax sp.
CGCCGTGGCGCGCGAGACAAAGACCCCGCTCATCTCCATCGCCAACGCGAACCTGCCGGGCGATGCGGGCGCCTGGATGGTCACGCTGCCGCAGCCCGCGCCCCTGATGGTCAGCGCGGTGGTCGAACGCATGAAGCAATCCGGCGTCAAGACGGTCGGCTACATCGGCTTCTCCGACGCTTGGGGCGATCTGGTCTACGACGCGCTTCAAAAGAGCGCCGGCCCGGCGGGCATCAAGGTGGTGAGCAACGAGCGCTATGCGCGCGCCGACAGCTCGGTGGCCGGCCAGGTGCTCAAGATCGTGGCGCTGCGGCCCGACGCGGTGATCACCGGCACCTCCGGTACGCCAGGCGCGTTGCCGTACCTGGCATTGGCCGACCGCGGCTACAAGGGCCAGATCTACGGCATGCACGCGTTGATCAACCCCGACTTCGTGCGCGTGGGCGGCGCCGCCGTCGAAGGCCTGCTGGCACCCACCGGCCCGGTGATCGTGGCCGAGCAGCTGCCCGACTCCAATCCGATCCGCAAGGCCTCGATGGACTTCCGCACGGCCTACCAGAAGGCCAACGGCGCAGCACCTACCGATGCCTTCTCCGCCTACACCTTCGACGCCTGGCTGCTCTTCCTCGACGCCGCGCAGCGCGCCAAGGGCGAGCCCGGCACGCCGGCCTACCGCGTGGCGCTGCGCGACGCGATCGTCAGCACCAAGGAGCTGGTGGGAACGCACAGCGTCTACAACTTCAAGCCCGACAACCGCTATGGCTCCGACGAACGTTCGCGCGTCGTCGTGAAGCTGGAAAAAGGCCAGTGGAAGCTGGTGCCCTGAACATGAAGAACATCGCACGTCTCGTCGGCCTCACGGCCATCGCCCTGGCGGCCGCACAGGCCACGGCGGCCGATCTCAAGATCGGGTTCATCAGCTCGCTGTCGGGGCCGATCTCGGCGCTCGGCATTCCCTATGAAAAGGGCATCCGCGCGGCCATCGCCGAGCATCCGATGCTGGCCGGGCGCAAGGTCGAGCTGATCGTGCTCGACGATGCGTCCGATCCCACCACCGCCGGCCGCAACGCGCGCAAGCTCGTGACCGAGGACAAGGTCGACGTGCTGATCGGCAGCTCGGGCGTTCCCAACGCGATGGCGATCGCGGCGGTGGCGCGCGAGCTCAACACGCCGCTGATCTCGCCCACGCCGGTCACCATCCCCGGCCCCGAGGGCGCGTGGACGGTGACGGTCTCGCAGCCCTTCCCGCTGATGGTCGCGGGCGTGGTCGAGCGCATGAAGAAGTCCGGCGTGAAGACGGTGGCCTTCATCGGCTTCTCCGACGCGCTGGGCGACCTGGCCTACGACTCGCTCGTGAAGAGCGCCGATGCCGCCGGCATCAAGGTGGTGGCCAACGAACGCTATGCGCGCGCCGATTCTTCCGTGGCGGGCCAGGTGCTGAAGATCGTCGCCGCGCGTCCCGATGCGGTCTTCGCCGGCAATTCCGGCACGCCGGGCGCCTTGCCCTACCTTGGCCTCGCCGAGCGCGGCTACAAGGGCCAGATCTACGGCACGCACGGCCTGATCAACGCCGACTTCGTGCGCGTGGGCGGCGCCTCGATCGAGGGCCTGCAGGTGCCCAGCGGCCCCGTTCTGGTGGCCGACCAGCTGCCCGCGGACAACCCGATCAAGAAGGTGTCGATGAACTTCCGCAGCGCCTACCAGAAGGCGCACGGCGCGGTGCCGACGGACGCCTTCTCCTCCTACACCTACGACGCCTACCTGCTGCTGGCCGATGCCGCCTCGCGCACCAAGGGCGAGCCGGGCACCGCGCAGTACCGCACGGCCTTGCGCGACGCCATCGTGAGCACCAAGGAGCTGGTGGGCACGCACGGCGTCTACAACTTCAAGCCGGACAACCGCTACGGCTCCGACCAGCGCGCCGTGGTGGTGGTGCGCATGGAAAAGGGCCAGTGGAAGCTGGTCCCCTGACGTCCTGATACGACCCGAGGCGCCCCTGCCATGAACAGCTACCGCGACCATCCTGAAGCGATCCGCGCGCTGGTCCAGGAGGACCGCGTGCACCGCGACCTCTACCTCAGCGAGGAGCTGTTCGCGCTGGAGCAGGAGCGCTTCTTCGCCAACACCTGGCTCTACGCGGGCCATGCGAGCCAGGTGCCGAACACCGGCGACTATTGGGCGCTGGAGCTGGCGGGCAGGCCGGTGATGATGGTGCGCCAGGCCGATGGCGCGGTGCGCGTCTTCTACAACCGCTGCGCCCACAAGGGCAGCCGCCTGGTGACGGACGAAAGCGGCAACGCCGGCAAGTTCTTCCGCTGCCCCTATCACGCCTGGACCTACAAGCTCGACGGAGCGCCGCTCGCGATTCCGCTGAAGGCCGGCTACGAGGGCACGCGCCTGAAGGAATGCGAATCGGGCCAGGGCCTGGTCGAGCTGAAGAACACGGCCGTCTACCGCGACTTCGTTTTCGTGCGCCTGTCCGACCACGGCCCGGGCTTCGAGGACTATTTCGGGGAGGTGCTAAGCGCCATCGACAACATGGTCGCGCGCTCACCCGAGGGCCGGCTGGCGGTGGGCGGCGGCGTCATGCGCAACATCATCCATTGCAACTGGAAGATGTACCTCGAGAACATCAACGACACCGTGCATCCGATGTCCACGCACGAGTCGGCCACGCAGGCGGCCGATGCGCTGTGGCAGGGCCGCGGGCCCGAGGAGCCCAAGCCGATGGCGATGGAGCAGATCCTGCCCTTCGGCTCGGGCTACGACTTCTTCGACAAGATGGGCGGGCGGGTGTTCGCCAACGGGCACAGCGTGCTGGGCATCAACTTCAGCATCCACTCGAACTACGCCCAGCTGCCCGACTACGAGGCGGCGATGCGCGAGGCGCACGGCGCCGAGCGGGCGATGGAGATCCTGCAGCGCTCGCCGCAGAACTCGGTGCTGTTCCCCAGCCTCTCGGTCAAGGGCTCGCCGCAGGCCATCCGCGTGATCCGCCCGCTGGCCGCGAACCGCACGCTCGTCGAGGCCTGGAGCTTCCGCGCGGCCGGCGCGCCGGACCTGCTTTTCGAGCGTGCGATGACCTACAACCGGCTGGTGTTCTCGCCCATGTCGGTGGTGGCGCACGA
This sequence comes from Variovorax sp., assembly GCA_035250605.1. GTDB lineage: Bacteria > Pseudomonadota > Gammaproteobacteria > Burkholderiales > Burkholderiaceae_C > Variovorax. The sequence continues at coordinate 3,129 of DATFFA010000277.1, forward strand.
CGACGTGCACCTGTTCGAGAGCATGCAGCTGGGGCTCAGGGGCGAAGGCAACGAATGGGTGAGCCTGCATCGCAACTTCGATCCCGCCGAGCTCGCGCAAGACACGATCAGCACCAACGGCACCAACGAGCTGCTGATGCGCAACCAGTTCCGCGCCTGGGTCAAGTACATGACGGAGCCTTCGGCATGACGCAGGCGCAGGACTTCGTCGCCCACGAGGCCGCCCTGCTCGATGCCGGCCGCTTCGACGACTGGCTGGCGCTCTTTGCCGAGGACGGCCGCTACTGGGTGCCGCTGCAGGGCGCCGCGCAGACCGACCCGCTCTCGCACAACTCGATCGCCTACGAAGACCGGCTGCTGCTGCAGCTGCGCATCGAGCGCCTGAAGAACCCGCGCGCGCATTCGCAGCACCCGAAGAGCCATTGCCAGCACGTGCTGCAGCGCTCCGTGGTCCAGCACGACGACGAGCGCGGACTCGCGCTCTCCACGCCCTTCATCTACGTGGAAGCGCGCGGCGAAGAGCAGGTGCTGCTGGCCGGCACCTGCCGCCACCTGCTGATCCGCCATGCCGAGGGCTTCCTGATCCGCCAGAAGCGCATCGACCTGCTCAACGCCGGCCGCGCGCTGCCCGCCATCCAGTTGTTCATCTGACCCATCCCACCCACTTTCGAGGAGCCACGACATGACGAAGAGCCCGATGCTGAAGACCCTGACGCGCACTGCGTTGGCCGTGGCCCTGGCCACCGGATTCGCGACCACCGCGCTGGCGGCCGATCTCAAGGTGGGCCTGAGCGTCTCGCTCTCCGGCCCGAACTCCTCGCTGGGCGTGCCCTACGCCAAGGGCATGCAGGCCGCGCTGGCCTACAAGGGCGAGGTCAACGGCCGCAAGATCCAGCTCATCGTGCTCGACGACGGCTCCGACCCGACCAACGCCGGGCGCAATGCGCGCAAGCTGGTGGACGAGGAAAAGGTGGACGTGCTGATGGGCACCTCCGGCGTGCCGGCCGCGATCGCGATGGCGCAGGTCGGCCGCGACGCGAAGGTGCCGATGATCGGCCTGACGCCGATCCAGCTCGACCCGGCGGAGAACGGCTGGGTCTTCACCGTGGCGCAGCCCACGCAGCTGATGATCGACGCGGTGGTCGAGCGCATGAAGAAGGACGGCGTCAAGACCGTGGGCTACATCGGCTTCTCCGACGCCTGGGGCGACCTGGTCTACAACGCACTGATGAAGTCGGCGCCCGCGGCCGGCATCAAGGTGCTGGGCAACGAACGCTATGCGCGCGCCGACGCTTCCGTCACCGGCCAGGTGCTCAAGCTGTTGGCCATGAAGCCCGACGCGGTGATGACCGGCGGTGCCGGCACGCCCGGTGCGCTGCCCTTCCTGGCGCTGAGCGAGCGCGGCTTCAAGGGGCCGATGTACGGCCAGCACGGCCTGATCAATCCCGACTTCGTGCGCGTGGTCGGGGGGGCCGGGCAGGGCGCGCTGATGCCCACCGGCCCGGTGATCGTGGCCGAGCAGCTGCCGAACGACTACCCGACCAAGAAGATCGCGATGGACTTCCGCGCCGCCTTCCAGAAGGCCAACAACGCACCCACCAGCGATGCCTTCTCGGCCTACTCCTTCGACGGCTGGCTGGTGTTCACCAACGCCGCGGCGCGCGCCAAGGGCGAGCCGGGCACGCCCGAGTTCAGGCAGTCGCTGCGCGATGCGATCGCCACCACCAAGGAGGTGGTGGGCACGCACGGCGTCTACAACTTCAAGCAGGGCGATCTCTACGGCGTGGACCAGCGCGCACGGGTGATCGTGAAGCTCGAGAACGGCCAGTGGAAGCTGGCCAACTGAGGCCGGTGCGCCGCAGCGGAACCAAGCGGAGGACATCTCAATGACACCCGACGTGGCACTGATCCTGGGCATCGACGGCCTGGCGAACGGCGCCGTTTACCTTCTTGCCGGGCTCGGCCTCGTGCTGATCTTCTCGGTCACGCGCGTGGTCTTCGTGCCCTTCGGCGACGTCGCGGCCTTCGCCGCGCTCACGCTGGCCGCCTTCGAAACCGGGCGCGTGCCGCCCACCATCGGCCTGGTGCTGGTGCTCACGGCGCTTGCGCTGGCCACCGAGATCGGCAGCCTGGTGCGGCGGGGCGAGACCGCACGCATTCCCAGGGCGCTCCTGGGCTGGGGCGTGCTGCCGCTCGTTCCCTGCCTGCTGGCGTGGCTGGCGAGCCGCCCGGGCGTGCCGGCGCCGGTGCACATCGCGACCGCGGTGCTGCTGGTGGTGCCGATCGCGCCGCTGCTCTCGCGCGTGGTGTTCCAGCCGATCGCCGACGCCTCGGTGCTGGTGCTGCTGATCGTCTCGCTGGCGCTGCACTTCCTGCTGTCGGGACTGGGCCTGCTGTTCTTCGGACCCGAAGGCTCGCGCACGCAGCCCCTGGCGAGCGGCTCGCTGCCGCTGGGCGACGGCTTCACGGTGAGCGGGCAGGTGATCCTGATGGTGGCCTCGGCCATCGTGCTCTGCGGCCTCTTCTTCCTGGTGTTCGAGCGCACGATCGCCGGCAAGGCGCTGCGCGCCACGGCGGTCAACCGCGTGGGTGCGCGGCTGGTCGGCATCCGGCCGGCGCGCACGGCGCTGCTGGCCTACGGCTGCGCCTCGCTGCTCGCAGGCCTGATCGGCGTGCTGATCGCGCCGGTCACGACCATGTACTACGACTCGGGCTTCATCATCGGGCTCAAGGCCTTCGTGGCCGCGATCATCGGCGGGCTGGTGAGTTATCCGATGACGGCCATCGGCGCGCTGGCGGTGGGTGTGGTCGAGAGCTTCGCCTCGTTCTGGAGCGGTGCGCTGAAGGACGTGATCGTCTTCAGCCTGCTGATCCCGGTGCTGATGCTGCGCTCCTTCCTGAGCGTGCATGCGGAAGAGGAAGAAGAGGAGGTGGACCAATGAGCGCAGCACCAACGAGCGAAGGCGCCGTCGCGGTGGAGCGCGGCGCGGTGGCGGGTGCGCCCGCGAAGCGCCTCCCCCGGCGCCTGCTGTGGATCGGGCTCGTCGTCGTGGTGCTGGCGCTGGTGCCGCTGCTGGCCGGCAACTTCACCGTCTCGCTGCTCAACGACATCGGCATCGGTGCGCTGGTGGCGCTGGGCCTGGTGCTCCTGACCGGCATCGGCGGGGCCACCTCCTTCGGGCAGGCGGCCTTCGTCGGCATCGCGGCCTACGCGACGGCGTGGCTCAGCACGACGCAGGGGCTGTCGCCCTGGATCGGGCTGGCGTTCGCCCTGGGCCTGACCGGCCTCTCGGCGCTGGGCATCGGCCTGCTGACGCTGCGGCTGGGCGGGCACTTCCTGCCGCTGTCGACCATCGCCTGGGGCCTGTCGATCGCGATGCTGTTCGGCAACGTGGATGCGCTGGGGCGCCACACGGGGCTGTCGAACATTCCGGCGCTCACCATCGGCACTTTTTCGCTGGCCGATCCGCGCGCCATCTACTACCTGATCTGGGTCCTGGTCGGGCTGGCCATTCTGTTCAGCCACAACCTGCTGCAGTCGCGGCCGGGCCGCGCGATCCGCAGCCTGCGCGGCGGCGCCATCCTGCTGGCCAGCGTGGGGGCCGATGCCTATCGCGTGCGGCTCACGCTGTTCGTGACGGCCGCGCTGTTCGCCGGCCTCGCGGGCTGGCTCTACGCGCACATGAACCGCTTCGTGAGCCCTTCGCCCTTCGACGTGCGCGCCAGCATCGAGTACCTGCTGATGGCGGTGGCCGGCGGACTCGGCCACCTGACGGGCGCACTGGTCGGCTCGGCGCTGGTGCTGATCCTCAAGAACGGGCTGCAGGACGTGCTGCCGCTCCTGACGCAGCGCGCCGGCCAGCTGGAGGCCGTGGCCTTCGCGACGCTCTTCATCCTGCTGCTGCACTTCGCGCGGGGCGGGTTGATGGGCTTCGTGCGGCGCTGGACGCACCGGCGTGCGCGCACGCAAGCGCCGCGCCAGCCGATGGCGGCGGTCGCGCCGCTGCCGCATCGCACGCTGCCGGAGCGCGGCTCGCTGGTGCTTTCCGTCACCGGCGCGGTCAAGCGCTTCGGCGGGCTGGTGGCGGTCAACGACGTGAGCTTCGAGGTCAAGGCCGGCGAGATCATGGGGCTGATCGGCCCCAACGGCGCGGGCAAGTCGACCATGTTCAACCTGCTGACCTGCACCTTGCCGATGACGGCCGGGCAGGTGCGCTTCCTCGGCCATGACATCGGCGGCATGCCGCAGCGCAAGGTCGCGCGGCTGGGCCTGGCGCGGACCTTCCAGCACGTCAAGCTGCGCCCGCACATGACGTTGCTGGACAACGTCGCGCTGGGGGCGCATGCGCGCACGACTGCGGGCGTGCTGAAGGCGGGCCTCCGGCTGGACCGTGCCGAGGAGCGCCAGATCCTGCAGGAGGCGCAGCGCCAGCTGGACCGGATCGGACTGGGCGACCGTGCGCACGAGCTGGCGGGCAGCCTGCCGCTGGGCACGCAGCGCATCCTGGAGATCGCTCGCGCCCTGGCGGCCGACCCGGTGCTGCTGGTCCTCGACGAGCCCGCTGCCGGCCTGCGGCGCAAGGAAAAAATGGCCCTGGGCGACCTGCTGCGCAAGCTGCGCGAGGAGGGCGTGACCATCCTGATCGTCGAGCACGACATGGACTTCGTGATGAAACTGGTGGACAGGCTGGTGGTGATGAACTTCGGCTCCAAGCTGGTCGAGGGCGTGCCCTCGGCGGTGCGGGCGGACGCGCGGGTGCAGGCGGCTTATCTGGGGAGCGTCGTATGAGCGCCGCCCGGCCGCCCGAAGGCGCTCGCCCCCTCCTTCAGGAGGGGGTGCGCGAAGTACACGAAGTGACGAGCCTGGGGGAGGACTCTCGATGACCGCAATGCTCGAGATCGGCGATCTGCATGTGTCCTACGGGCAGGTCGATGCCGTGCGCGGCGTTTCGCTCAACCTGGAGCACGGCCAGATCATCTCGGTGATCGGCCCCAACGGCGCCGGCAAGACCACGCTGCTGGCCGCGGCCATGGGCCTGCTGCCGTGCAAGGGACTGCTGCGCTTCGAAGGCGAGGACCTGCACGGGCTCGACGTCGAGGCGCGCGTGGAGCGCGGCCTGTGCCTGGTGCCGGAGAAGCGCGAGCTCTTCGGCGAGCTCAGCGTGCTCGACAACCTGCAGCTCGGCGCCTTCGGCAGCCGGCTGCGCAGCGATGCGCTGAAGAAGCGGCTGCAAGGCGTCTACGACCGCTTCCCGCGCCTGGCCGAGCGCCGCGACCAGCGCGCCGACACGCTCTCGGGCGGCGAGCGGCAGATGCTGGCGGTGGGCCGCGCGCTGATGTCGGCGCCACGCCTGCTGATGCTGGACGAGCCCAGCCTGGGCCTGGCGCCGCTGATCGTGCGCGACATCCTGAACATCGTGCGCAAGCTGCGCGAGGATGGCGTTTCCATCCTGCTGGTGGAGCAGAACGCGCGCGCCGCGCTGGAGAGCTCGGACCACGGCTATGTGCTGGAGACGGGCGAAATCGCGCTCACCGGCGTCTCGCAGGAGCTGGCCAGCGATCCGCGCGTGCAGGCGACCTATCTCGGCGGCGGCACGAACGATGACGATTGAGCGGCCCGCCAGCCCGCTGCCGCCGGCGCAGCGCACGTTGCCCGCGATGCTGGAGCGCCAGGCCGCGCGCTTCGGTGGGCGGCCGTTGCTGCGCATTGCGGGAAAGTCGTGGACGCACGCGGAT
>DATFFA010000278.1:0-11979 GCA_035250605.1 Variovorax sp.
AGGCCCTGGTGGCGGCGCGGCCGGGGCGCGAGGGCAGCCTGCTGGCCGCGGTGCGCGCAGAGGCGCCCGGCGATGCCTCGCGCGCGCTGCTGGCCAACCTCGTCGGCCTGTTGTCGCAGACCTGCGAGGCCACGGCCGGACTGATGGGCAACAGTCTGGTGGCGCTGGCGCGCGAGCCGGGCCTGGCAGATGCAATCGCCGTGCGCGCGGAATGGATCGCGGCCCTGGTGGAGGAAACGGCGCGCCACGACCCTTCGGTCCAGAACACCCGCCGCTTCGTCGCCGAGGCCACCACCGTGGCGGGTACGCGGCTCGAAGCGGGCGATGCGGTGCTGCTGGTGATGGGGGCGGCGAACCGCGATCCGCTGCTGAACGCGCAGCCCGAGCGCTTCATGCTCGAGCGCAGCGATCGCCGCGTGCTGGGTTTCGGCCATGGTCCCCATGGCTGTCCGGGCCAGGCGCTGGCCTGCGCGTTGGCTGCGGCCGGGGTCGAGGCCTTGCTGGCGCGTGGCGTGGACGTCGCGGCGCTGCGCCGGCGCGGCTGGGTCTATCGGTCCTCGGTCAACGGCCGTATTCCCATCTTCCGATAGGAAGGGAGCAAGCCATCAAACCCCGTCGGGCCAGCGCCCGGTGGCTTCCAGAAAGGGCGAGAGGCTTGCCGCCCCGAAGCGCAGCGGCAGCGCGGCTGGCGCATGCTGTGCGCACAGCACCTCCATGCGCAGCAAACGTTCGGCGCCTGCGAAGGCATCGACCTCCGGCCCCTCCCACAGCACCTCCGCCTTCACCGACAGCTGCAGCAGGTCGCCCGTCTCGAAGTCGACGAAGAGCAGGCCGGCCATCGGATTCAACGCGATGTTGCCCAGCGTGTTGAAGAAGGTGTTGCCGGTGAAGTCCGGCACGGTCAGCGTGCCTTCGCCTTCGATCCGCACGAAGCCCGGCCGTCCACCGCGGTGCGAGACGTCGACGCCTTCTGCGGGCGAGCGTGGATGGCCCGCCGAAGGATGCGCCGTGGCGATGAAGAAAGTATCGGCCGCGCGCACCATGTGCCGGGCTGCCGCGTCGAGGCCCTGCACGCGTGGTCCGAAGCCCGCGCCCGGCACGCCGCCGACGAACACCGGCTCGCGCGCCTGGATGTACTTCGGGCAGTTGCCGAAGCTCTGACCCACCGCCACGGAAAAACCGCGCGCATCGAGCGCCTCGACCGTGCCGTTCATCCGGTTGCGCCGCCGCGTATGCGGCTCGATGCCGAGCAGCCCCAGGGGTGCGCCGACCGCCAGCGCTTGCGCCAACGGATCGTTGGCCAGGGGCAGTGCATCGACGCGCAGATGCCGCGGGTCGGGCGAGTGCGCAAAGCCGGGCGGGGCCGCCAGGACGCTGGCCCAGGGCCGGCCTTTCTCATCCAGGCTGCCCCCAATCAGGAAGGGCAACTGCGCGAAGAAGCTGCGATGCTGCTCCGGCATGTGGTCGCGCAGCACGCGCGGCCCGATCTCGGCCATGCGCGCGGCGATGCCGGCGCGTGCTTGCAGGGCACGCTCGCCTTGGTGCCAGGCGGGCGTGTTCATGCTGCCAACCCGATCGGCGAGGCGACCATCGGCACAAAGCCCGGCAGCGCCTCGATGCGCCGCAGCCACTGGCGAACCTGCGGGTAGGGCGCCAGCGAAACATTGCCTTCGGGAACGTGGGCCACGTAGCTGTAGTTCGCAATATCGGCCAGCGTCACGCTGTCGCCCGCGAGGAAGGGCTGCTGGGCGAGCTCCGCTTCCATCACCCGCAACAGGTTGTGCGAGCGCGCGATCACGTCGGATGGGTCGGCGGCCAGGCCGAAGAGCACGATCACGCGAGCCATCGACGGGCCCTGCGCCAGCGGGCCGGCCGCCACCGAGAGCCAGCGCTGCACGCGCGCCGCGCCCAGCGCATCGCGGGGCATCCAGCGCGCGGGGTCGGACGCATAGCGCTCATTCAGGTACAGCAGGATGGCGTTGGAGTCGGCCAGCGTCACCTCGCCGTCCTCGATCACCGGCACCTGGCCGAAGGCGTTGCGGCGCAGGAAGTCGGGGCGGCGCTGTTCGCCGGCGCGCAGGTCGACCTCGACAGTCTCGAAGGGCTGGCCCAGCAGCGAAAGGAACAGCCGCACGCGGTGGCAGTGGCCTGAGATGGACGAGTTGTAGACGGTGATGGGACGGGCTGTGGGCATCGATGTTCTCCGGTCAGGGTGGATGAAGACGATTGTTCTTTGAGCCGGTCTGCGGAGTAATGGCGCAATTTGCATTTCACTGCTTCGATATACGGTCTAATCGCCTTCATGGACCGCCTCAAAGCCATGCAGACCTTCGTGCAGATCGCCGAGCAGGGCAGCCTGACCAAGGCCGCCGATGCGCTGGAGAGCTCTCTGCCGGCGGTGGTGCGCTCGCTCGCGGCCTTGGAAGCGCACCTGGGCGTGCGGCTGTTCCACCGCACCACCCGGCGCATCTCGCTGACCGAGGAAGGGCGCCAATACCTGCAGAGCGCGCGCGAAGTGCTGGCCGCGGCCGACGCGGCCGACCGCGCGCTCACGCTGGAGTCGGCCGAGCCCGCCGGGCAGATCACCGTCACCGCGCCGGTGCTCTTCGGCCACATGTACGTGGCGCCGGCAATCGTCCGCTTCCTCCAGCGCTACGAGAAGGTGCGCTGCAGCGTGCTGCTGCACGACCGCACGGTGAACCTGCTGGAAGAGGGCATCGATGTCGGCATCCGCATCAGCCCGCTGGAGGATTCTTCTCTCGTGGCCCAGCAGCTCGGCACCATCCGCCGCGTGACCGTCGCGAGCCCGGACTACCTGCGCGCCCACGGCACGCCCCGGCATCCGCGCGAACTGCCGGGGGCCAACTGCGTGCGGGTCCAGCCGAGCGCACCGGTGCATTTCCGCGAGAACGGCCGCAACTTCGCCGTCGCTGCGCGTGGCAACCTGGAGTTCAACCACATCGCGCCCGCGGTGGAGGCCTGCGCGGCCGGCATGGGCTTCGGCTTCTTCTTTTCCTACCAGGTGCTGCCGTTGGTGCGGGCGGGGCGGCTTCGCATCGTGCTCGAGGATTTCGAGCTGGCGCCGCGGCCGGTGAGCGTGATCTACCCGCATGCGCGCCTGCTGCCGGCGCGCACGCGGGCTTTCATCGACTGGATGAAAAACGAGTTCCAGGGCTTGCACCTCTAGGAGTCTGTGCGGCCCAGGCCATTGCGCCACAATGCCCCGGTGCCCAGCCCTTCCGCCCCTCTCTTCCAAGCGAACCACCTGCACAAGCGCTACGGTGCGACCACCGTGGTGGACGACCTCTCGTTCACCATCGCACCCGGCGAATGCCTGGGCGTGATCGGACCGAACGGCGCGGGCAAGACCACCACCATCCGCATGTGCCTGGGCCTCACCGCGCCCGACGGCGGCAGCATCGAGGCACTGGGCGGGCTCTCGATGCCGCGCGACGCGCGCGCCATCAAGGCGCAGCTCGGCGTGGTGAGCCAGTTCGACACCCTCGACCCGGACTTCAGCTGCGCCGAAAACCTGATGGTCTATGCGCGCTACTTCGGCATGAGCCGGCGCGAGATCATGCCGCGCATTCCGCAGCTGCTGGATTTCGCTTCGCTGTCGCACAAGGCCGACGTCCGGCCGGGCGAGCTGTCCGGCGGCATGCGGCGGCGGCTGTCGCTGGCGCGCGCGCTGGTCAACGACCCGAAGCTCCTGATGCTCGACGAGCCCACCACCGGCCTGGACCCCCAGGCGCGCCACCTGATGTGGGAGCGCCTGCAGTTGCTGCTGCAGCAGGGCAAGTCGATCCTGCTGACCACGCACTTCATGGACGAAGCCGAGCGGCTGTGCTCCCGGCTCATCGTGATCGACCACGGCCGCAAGATCGCCGAAGGCCGGCCGCGCGACCTGATCGCCGAGCATCTCGAGCCCGACGTGGTCGAGGTCTACGGCAACGGCGCGCTGGGGCTGGCGCAGTCGCCGCTCAAGGACTATGCCGCGCGCGTCGAGGTCAGCGGCGAGACGGTGTTCTTCTACACGCAGGATGCGCGCGGCCTGCTGAACGCGCTCGATGGCCACAAGGGCCTGCGCACCTTTCATCGGCCTGCGAACCTGGAGGACCTGTTCCTCAAGCTCACCGGCCGCCAGATTCGGGAAGACGGTTGAAGATGACCGCTTGGAGAAATACGTGAGCGCCCTGATCGACGACGCATTGCCGCCCGCGCCTTCCGTGTGGCGTCCGCCCGAGCTCTCGATGCGCTGGTGGCCGGTGTTCCTGCGCAACCTGCTGGTGTGGCGCAAGCTCGCGATCCCCAGCCTGATCGGCAACATCGCCGAGCCGCTGATCTGGCTGGTGGCCTTCGGCTATGGCATGGGCGCGCTGGTGGGACAGGTGTCGGTGGAAGGCACGCAGGTGCCCTACATCCTGTTCCTTGCCAGCGGCTCGATCTGCATGAGCTCGATGAACGCCGCCTCCTTCGAGGCGCTCTACTCCGCCTTCTCGCGCATGCATGTGCAGAAGACCTGGGACGGCATCATGAACGCGCCGGTGGGGCTGGACGACGTGGTGCTGGCCGAGATGCTGTGGGCCGCCTTCAAGGCCATCTTCACCACCACCGCCATCCTGTTCGTGATGCTGGGGCTGGGCATCAGCCACAGCCCCAAGCTGCTGGTCGCGTGGCTGGTGCTGGGCGGAGTGGGCGTGACCTTCTCGTGCATCGCGCTGATCTTCAATGCGCTGGCGAAGGGCTACGACTTCTTCACCTACTACTTCACGCTGTTCATGACGCCGATGATGTTTCTGTCGGGCGTGTTCTTTCCGCTGGAGCAGCTGCCCGACGTGGTGCACCGGTTCGCGAACTGGCTGCCGCTCGCGAACGCGGTGGCGCTGGTGCGGCCGCTGTTCATGGACCAGTGGCCGCAGGACTGGTGGCGGCATGCGGTCGTGCTGGGGGTCTACACGGTGGCGGCCTTCTGGGTGGCGCTGGGCCTGACGCGCAAACGGTTCCGGGCGTGACCCCGGCTTGCTCCCTCCCCCGCAAGGGGAGGCAGTGGAGTCAAGCCAGCGCCTGGGTGATCGAGTGAATGAGCAGACCCACCAACCCGCCCACCAGCGTCCCGTTGACCCGGATGAACTGCAGGTCCCGCCCGATGTGCTTTTCCAGCTCCACGCTCATCTCCTCGGCGTTCCACTGCCCCACGCGCTCCACGATGTAGCGCCGGATGTCCTCCCGGTAGCGCTCGATCGCCCGCGGCGCCGCATCCACGATCTGCTCGTTGATCCAGCGCCGCATCGCCTCGTCGGCTTCCAGCCGCGCGCCCAGCGTGCCGGCCATCGCGACGATGCGCTGCCGGATCGCCGAGTCGCTCTTCGCCAGGTCTTCATGCAGCCAGCCCAGCAGCTCGCTCCACAGCCCGTGCAGGTACTCGCCGATGGCCGGATGCGCCTGCAGCTCCGCGCGAATCGCCTCGCCGCGGCGCTGGAACTCCGGGTCGGTCTTGAGCTTGTGGACGAACTCCTGCATGAACGCGTCGAAGCGCTGCCGCATCGGATGCGCAGGGTCGCTCGCCATCTCGGCCACGGTGCGCGCGGCGGCGGCCACGATCTTGCGCGTGGCCAGCCGGGCCGTGACCTGGTCCAGGCCGACGTAGCGCAGCGCCCGGATCTCGCGCGCGATCGCCTCGGTGATCTGCAACTGCACCTCCTCGCCCTCGACCGCGGCCGCAACCTGGGCCAGCAGATCGTCCAGCAGGGCCTGATGCCGCCCGTGGGCGGTCAGCGCATCCAGGGCCTGGCCCGCCAGCCGCGCCATGTCGACCTGGGCCAGCCCGGCCGCTGCCGCACGGGCCAGGAATTCGCGCACGCGTGCGTCGTCGAAGGCGGCCAGGCCGTAGCGCGCCGCCCCCGCCAGATGCCCGCCGAGCGTGGCCGCATGCGCGGGCTGCGACAGCCAATGGGCCAGCCGCGCGGCAGGATCGAGCTGCTCGAGCTTGGCCAGCACCTGCGGCGTGCTCAGGAAGTTGTTGCAGATGAAGCCGGCCAGCCGGGCGCCGATGCGGTCCTTGTTGGACGGGATGATCGCGGTATGCGGGATGGGCAGCCCCAGCGGGTGCCGGAACAGCGCGACCACCGCGAACCAGTCGGCGATCGCGCCCACCATCGCAGCTTCGGCGAAGGCGGCCACGTAGCCCCAGGCCGGATGACGCGCCGCCAGCGCCGTCGCCGCCGCGTAGAGCAGGGCAGCGGCGCCGAGCAGGCCGAGGGCGACGCGCTTCAGCGGATCTCCCGGGTCGCCGCGAGCCCCTGCAGGAACTGCTCGCAGCGTGCGAGTTGGGCCAGCGTGACGTACTCGTCGGGCTGGTGCGCCTGGGTGATGCTGCCGGGGCCGCACACCACCGTCGGGATGCCGGCCTGCTTGAAGAGGCCGGCCTCGGTGCCGAAGGCGACCAGCGTGGTGCTCGCTTCGCCGGCCAGCCGCTGGGCCAGCCGGGTGACGGGGTCGTCGGCCGTGGTCAGGAAGCTGGGGATCTCGCAGATGGTCTCGAAGCTGAAGCCGGCCTCGGGCGCGATCTTCTTCATGCCGGCCTCCAGGCGGTTGGCATGCAGCCGCATCTCCCGCTGCATCTTCTGGGCATCGGCCGTGGGCAGGTCGCGGAACTCGTAGCGGAACTCGGCGTCGCGCGGCACCACGTTGTCGGCGATGCCGCCGTGGAACTGGCCGACGCTGGCGGTGCTGTAGGGCACGTCGAAGCCGGCGTAGCGGGGCTCGTCGCGCTCGAAGCCCTCGGCCATGTCGCGCAGCTTGCCGACCAGGCGCGCCGCCATTTCGATCGCGTTGACCGAACGCGGCGTGAGCGAGGAATGGGCCTCCTTGCCGCGCACGCAGCAGCGGTAGCGGTAGACGCCCTTGTGCGCGATGGCCGGCACCATCATCGTGGGCTCGCCGACGATGCAGGCCAGCGGCCGGATGCCCTGGTCCTTCATGTCGGCAATCAGTTCGCGCACGCCGAAGCAGCCCACCTCCTCGTCGTAGCTGAAGGCGAAGTGCACCGCGAAGGGCGAGTCGCTCTCGACGAAGCGCTCGGCGTTCGCCAGCGCAATGGCGATGAAGCTCTTCATGTCCGCCGAGCCGCGGCCGTAGAGGCGGGGCTCGACCTGCATCGCCTCGCCGTCGTGCTCGTCCTGCGGCCAGTCCTGCACCAGGGCCGAGAGCGGGTCCACGCTCCAGGCCTGTCCGTCCCAGGGCACGGTGTCGGTGTGGCCCGAGACGATCACGCCGGCCGGCTTGCCCGCGCCCAGGGTGGCGAACAGGTTGGCCTTGGTCTTGTCGGCGTTGTAGGTGAGGCGGCTGCGCACGCCCAGGCCCGCCAGGTGGTCGCGCGCGAAGTCGATCAGCTCCAGGTTGCTGTGGGTGCTCACGGTATTCATGCGAACCAGCGTCTGCGCGAACTCGAGGCTGCGGGTGGAGAGAGGGGGAGACGGCATGCGGGCCATTGTCTCGGAACTTGTCCCGCGGCCGTAAGGAAATTGGCCTCTGACTCGACAGAGCCACGGGCTTTGCGAGTACTTCCGGCTAAGCCTAGACTCTTCCCCATGAAACTCATCGACTCCCTGGTCACCCAGGCGGGCGGCATCGCCGCCGTTCGACGTGACCTGCACGCCCACCCTGAACTCTGCTTCCAGGAGCAGCGCACCGCCGACGTGGTGGCGGCCAAGCTCACGGAATGGGGCATCCCCGTCCACCGCGGGCTGGCCACCACCGGCGTGATCGGCATCGTGAAGAACGGCAGCAGCGCCCGCGCCGTCGGCCTGCGCGCCGACATGGACGCGCTGCCGGTCACCGAGCTCAACACCTTCGCCCATGCCAGCAAGCACCCCGGCAAGATGCACGCCTGCGGGCACGACGGCCACACCGCGATGCTGCTGGCCGCGGCGCAGCACCTGGCGAAGAACCGCAACTTCGACGGCACGGTCTACCTCATCTTCCAGCCGGCGGAGGAGGGCGGCGGCGGCGCGCGCGAGATGGTCAAGGAGGGCCTTTTCGAGCAGTTCCCGATGGAGGCCGTGTTCGGCATGCACAACTGGCCCGGCATGAAGGCGGGCCAGTTCGCCGTCAGCCCCGGGCCGGCGATGGCCTCGAGCAACGAGTTCACCATCACCATCCGCGGCAAGGGCGGCCATGCGGCGCTGCCGCACACCGGCATCGACCCGGTGCCGATCGCCTGCGAGATGGTGCAGGCTTTCCAGACCATCATCTCCCGCAACAAGAAGCCGACCGAGGCCGGCGTGATCTCCGTCACCATGATCCACGGCGGCGAGGCGAGCAACGTGATCCCCGATCGCTGCGAGCTCAAGGGCACGGTGCGTACCTTCACGCTGGAGGTGCTGGACCTGATCGAGGCGCGCATGAAGAAGATCGCCGAGCACGTGAGCGCCGCGCACGACGCCGAGTGCGACTTCCACTTCCACCGCAACTACCCGCCCACCATCAACACCGCGGCCGAGGCCAACTTCGCGCGCCGCGTGATGGCCGGCATCGTCGGCGAGGACAACGTGCTGGCGCAGGAGCCGGCGATGACGGCCGAGGACTTCGCCTTCATGCTGCAGGCCCGGCCCGGCGCCTATGCCTTCATCGGCAACGGCGACGGCAGCCACCGCGCGCTGCACCACGGCGGCGGCCCCTGCATGCTGCACAACGCGAGCTACGACTTCAACGACGAGCTGATTCCGCTGGGCGCGACCTGCTGGGTGCGGCTGGCCGAGGAGTTCCTGAACAGCCCGAAGCCGGCCCAGGGAAGCGCCGCATGATCGGCGTCGGCGAGGCGTTTGCGCCGCGCTACGCACAGGCCCGCCGCAAGTTTCTCGAAGCTTGCGCGAGCGCGGGGCTGGCCGTGCAGTCCCATGTGCATCCGCTGCGTGGCCGCGACGGCGAGGAGCTGGCGATCGACGTGGCGCTCGATGGCGATGCGAATGCCGCAAGCCTGCTGATCGTGAGCAGCGGCTGCCACGGCGTCGAGGGCCATTGCGGCAGCGGCGTGCAGGTGTTCGCGCTGCACGACGCCGAGTGGCGCGAGAAGGCACGCGACCAGGGCGTCGCGGTGCTCTACGTGCATGCGCTCAATCCGCACGGCTTCTCGCACGGGCGGCGCGTCACGCACGAGAACGTGGACCTGAATCGCAACTTCCTCGACTTCGCGAAGCCGCCGCCCGTGAACGAAGCGTATGCCAGCCTGCATGCGCTGCTGGTGCCCGAGCAGTGGCCGCCGTCCGCGGCCAACCAGGCAGCCATCGACAGTCTCATCGCGCGCGAGGGGCTGGGCTTCTACCAGGCCGCCGTGTCGCGCGGCCAGTACCAGTTCGCCGACGGCCTGTTCTACGGCGGCAACGCGCCGACGTGGAGCAACAGGAGCGTGCGCGAGGTGCTGCGCACCCATGCAGGCCGGGCACGCCGGCTCGGCTGGATCGACCTGCACACCGGCCTCGGGCCCAACGGCATCGGCGAGCGCATCTTCGCCGGCCGCAACGACAAGGCCGCGTATGCGCGAGCCAATGCCTGGTGGGGCAGCTCGGCGGCGCCGGTCACCTCGATGTACGACGGCTCCTCGACCTCGTCCTTCTTGACCGGACTGATGTGCTACGCGCTGGACGACGAATGTCCCCAGGCCGAGCACACCTCGATCGCACTGGAGTACGGCACCGAGCCGATGCTGGAAGTGACCGCCGCGCTGCGCGGGGACCACTGGCTGCACTGCCACCCGGAGGCGCCGGCCGAGCTGGCCGAGTCCATCCGCGCGCGCATGTTCGCGGCCTTCTACAGCGACACCGATGCCTGGCGCGGGCAGGTGATCAGCCAGGCGCGGCAGGCGATGTTCCAGGCGGTCGACGGCCTGGCGTGACGTCCCTCAAGTCCGGATGCGGCCATCCCCGGTGATCATCGACAGCTCCACGAACTTCGATGCCACGTGGTTGCGCGGCGAGAAGGACACCTCGAAGCCGCCGAACTGCTGGCGGTCGATGCTCTCCAGCCCCGCGATCAGGCTCTCGCGCGTGAGCTTGCCGGGCGCGCGGCGCAGGCCTTCGGCCAGCACCTTGGCGGCCAGGTAGCCCTCCATGCTGGAGAAGTTGGACTGGACCGAGCCGCCGCTCTTCTTCACCGCCTCGTTGAACTCGCGCGTGATCCCGTTCGCGGCGTAGTAGGGGGAGGGCACGACCTGGGTGACCACCACCCCGGCACCATCCTTGCCCAGCTCGTCGGCCAGGGCCTGCGTGCCGACGAAGGACACGTTGTAGAAGGTACCGCCATAGCCCGCCTTGCGCGCCTCGCGGATGAAGGCGGCGCAGGACTTGTAGGCGCTGACCTGGACCACGGCGTCGGGCCGGGCGGCCACGATGGTCTTCACCGCCGAAGCGACGTCGACCGTGTTGCGCTCCACCGTCGCCAGGGCCGCCGGCTTCAGGTCGAGCTGCGCGAGGGCCAAGGTCACGCCGTCCAGGCCGGCCTTGCCGTAGGCGTCGTTCTGATAGAAGACCGCGATCTTCTTCAGGCCCAGGTGGGTGAGCTGCTTCACGATCAGCGCCGTCTCGTCGTTGTAGGAGGCGCGCAGGTGGAACACGTTGCGCTGGAACGGCTCGCGCAGCGCCATGGCCCCGGTGAAGGGCGCGATGAAGGGCACCTTGGCATTCACCGCCAGCGGCAGGGCCGCCAGGCTGGTGGGCGTACCGATGTAGCCGAAGAGCGCGAACGCGTCTTCGTCGATCAGCTTCCTGGTGTTGGCGGCGCAGCGATCGGGCTCGTAGCCGTCGTCCAGGAACTTGATCCGCACGTCGCGGTGGCCGGAGGTCGCGTTGTACTGGTCGAGGTACAGCTTGGCGCCCTGGTGGAACTGGATGCCCAACTGCGCCGCCGGCCCGCTGAAGGGCGCCGACTGGCCGAGTACGACGGGCGCTTCGCTCTGGGCCCTCGCAAGGTTGAAGCCGCCGAGTGCCGCGGCACCGGCCGCCATCGAAAAGTGCCTGCGATGGATCATCGTGAAAACTCCAGAGCGCCGCTGCGGCGCAGAACTTAGACTCGACCGGTCGCTCTTGTTGTTGTTGCCCGGCCCATTTCATGACCTCCCCGACCCAGGTGCTCGGCGCCTGTCCCCACGACTGCCCCGACACCTGCTCCCTCCTCACCACCGTGCAGGACGGCAAAGCCGTCAAGCTGCAGGGCAACCCGGCACATCCGCATACGGCCGGCGTGCTGTGCACGAAGGTCTCGCGCTACATCGAACGCAACGACCATCCCGAGCGCCTGCTGCAGCCCCTCAAGCGGGTCGGCCAAAAGGGCAGCGGCCGCTTCGAGCCGGTGAGCTGGGAGGCGGCCCTGTCCGACATCGCCGAACGCTTGAACGTGTTACGGCGTAACAATTCGTCAGAATCGATTCTGCCCTACAGCTATGCGGGAACCATGGGTTTGGTGCAGGGCGAGTCGATGGATCGTCGCTTTTTCCACAAGATCGGCGCATCCCTGCTGGACCGCACCATTTGCTCGACGGCAGGGGGTGAGGCCTTAAGTTTTACCTTGGGCGGCAAGGTCGGCATGCGCGTCCAATTTTTTGCCGAGGCGAAGCTGATCCTCATCTGGGGCAGCAACTCGATCGCGAGCAACCTGCATTTCTGGCGCCATGCGCAGGCCGCCAAGCGCGCCGGCGCCAGGCTGGTGTGCATCGACCCGCGCCGGACCGAGACTGCCGACAAGTGCGACGAGCACGTCGCGCTGCTGCCGGGTACCGACGCGGCCCTGGCCTTCGCCCTGATGCACGAGCTGATCGTCAACGACTGGCTGGACCACGACTACATCGAGCGCCACACCCTGGGCTGGGAGCAGCTGCGCGAGCGCGCCCTGCAATGGCCGCCCGCGCGCGCGGCCGCGGTCTGCGGCGTGCCGGAGGCGCAGATCGTGGCGCTGGCGCGCGACTACGGCACCACCCGGCCGGCGGCG
>DATFFA010000279.1:0-4287 GCA_035250605.1 Variovorax sp.
CGCCGGCAAGGCGCTCGATGCCGCGCTCGTGCAGCACGGCGCGCCGGCGCGGCCGGTCGTGGCGCAGCCGATCCGCTGGATGAAGCGCCGGCCCGCCGCCACCCCATGAACAACCAAGAAGGAGACCTCCCATGACGAGCACAAGACCCTGCCACGCCATCCCGTTGCGCCGCGCATTGCTGGCGCTGGTGCTCGGCGCCGCCGTGGTGCCGGCAGTCCATGCGCAAGGCGGCAACTGGCCCAGCAAGCCCATCAAGGTGGTGGTGAATTTCCCGCCCGGCGGCGCGGCCGACACCATCGCGCGCGCCATCTCCCAGCCGCTGCAGGACGCTCTCGGCCAGCCGGTGCTGATCGAGAACCGCGGCGGCGCCAACGGCAACATCGGCGGCGAGAACGTGGCCCGCGCGCTGCCCGACGGCTACACGCTGCTGATGAGCTCGGGCGGCATGGTGTCGGTCAATCCGCACCTCTACCCGAAGATGTCCTTCGATCCCACCAAGGACCTGATCCCGGTGGCCGCCGCGGCGCGCGTGCTGGTGTACCTGGTGACCAAGCCTTCGCTGCCGCCGCAGAACGTCAAGGACTTCGTCGCCTATGTGAAGGAGCGCCCGGGCAAGCTGTCCTACGGCTCGCCCGGCACCGGCAGCTCGCCGCACCTGGCCGGCGAGATGTTCAAGAGCCAGGCCGGCCTGTACGCCGTGCACGTGCCCTACCGCGGCGCCGCGCCGGCGCTGCAGGACCTGCTGGCCGGCCAGATCGACTTCTCCTTCGATCCGGGCATCGGCCTGAACCAGGTGCGCGCGGGCAAGCTGCGGCTGCTGGCCGTGGGCAGCCCCAAGCGCTCGCCGCAGTTTCCGGATGTGCCCACGCTCGACGAGGCGGGCTTCAAGGGCTTCGATGCCGACACGGTGTTCGGCTTCTACGCGCCGGCGCGCACGCCGCCCGAGGTCGTGGCCCGGCTCAACGCCGAGATCAACCGCATCCTGGCGACGCCGGCGGTGAAGGAGCGCATTGCCAACCTGGGCGGCGAAGCGGTGCCGGGGACGCCGGCGGCCTTCCATGACCGTGCCATGGCCGACTCCGCGCGCTTCGGCGCCATCATCCGGGACAGAAAAATCCTCGCGGATTGATCGCCGCATGAGCCGCACGGCCGCTCCGAAGGCGAATAGCACCGCAGCCGAAGGCGAAGGTACTCCAGTGAGCCGCACGGCCGCTCCGAAGGCGAATAGCACCGCAACCGAAGGCGAAGGTACTCCAGTGAGCCGTCAAGTCATCCACACCGTCCGCGTCGAGTTCGGCGACTGCGACCCCGCCGGCATCGTCTGGTTTCCCAACTTCTTCCGCTGGATCGACGCGGCCTCGCGCCACTTCTTCGCCGAGCGCGGCGTGCCGCGCTGGGAGGAGACGGCGCAGACGCTGGGCGTGATCGGCACGCCGCTGGTCGACACCCACACCCGCTTCGTCAAGAGCGCGAGCTACGGCGACACGCTGACGATCGCGGTGGCGATCCCCGAGTGGCGCGACAAGAGCTTCCTGCAGACCTACCGCGTCAAGCGCGGCGAGGAGCTCATCCTCGAATGCGAGGAGGTGCGCATCTTCGCGGCCAAGCGCGAGGGCGGCGGCATCCGCGCGGTGCCGATTCCGCCGGAGATACGACGGCTCTGCGAGTAAGGGCCGCCCGCACGCACCGGTGCGCGGTCGCGCAATCTTCCGAATACTTTTGTATTGTTTATTGCGCGCGCGAGGACTAAGCTGCGCACACTCGATGGCAATAAAAAAGGAGGAGCGATGACCAGCGTTCCATCCGCGCGAGCCTTGCCCGGGCTTGCCTGTGCGTCCATGGTGCTCCTGGGTTGGTGCGGCGGCGACGACGGCGGCGGCGGCAGAGCGCAGCCCACGGACCCCACCCTGAGCGTGTCCGCAACGAGCAACAGGCCAACCCCTCCGGAGGGACAGGCCGCCGTCCTCACCAGCCCGACGCCCGGGACCAAGTTCACCAGCCGCAGCGCCACCTTCACCTGGACCAACACCGGCGCCAACCAGTACGGCTTCTCGCTCCAGTCGACCACCTCCGCGACACCGGTGGTCGACACCGTGACCAGCGCCACCACGTACACGGTGACGAACCTGCCCATCAACGGTGCCGAATTCGTGGTCCGGCTTCGCTCCCGGTTCAAGGGGAAGTGGCTGCCGGCCAACGAATACCGATTCACCGCGGCCGGCTACACCGCGGCGCAGTCCACCGCGGCCGTGAAGCCCTGGTCCGATCCGATCCCGCTGCCGCTCGTGCCCGCATCGGCCGCCAACCTGCCGGACGGCAAGCTGCTGCTGTGGGCCGCCCGCTCCCCGACCAGCTTCAGCACGAGCAGCGCCGAGGCATACACCTACACCTCGGTGTTCGACCCCGCGACGCTCACGTCGAGCCCGCTGACGGTCACCGCAACGGGCCACCAGATGTTCTGCCCCGGCCTCAGCATGCTGGCCGACGGCAGCGTGCTGGTCACCGGGGGCAGCGATGCGGCGAAGACCTCGATCTACGACCCCGCACTCGGCGGCTGGACCACGGGCGCGCAGCTCGGGATCGCGCGTGCCTACCAGTCCAGCACGACCATGTCCGACGGCTCCGTGTTCACGGTCGGCGGTTCGTGGAACGGCGGTCTGGGCGGCAAGTACGGCGAGGTGTGGTCGGCCAGCACCAGGACCTGGCGCACGCTGGCCGGCGTGCCGGCCAACATGCCGGACGCGAGCAATGTCTCGAACCCGCCGCTGGCCGGCCCCGATGCGGCCGGTGTCTACCGCGGCGACAACCACATGTGGCTGTTCGGCGCCGCCGGCGACTGGGTGTTCCACGCGGGACCCGCCGCCGCGATGCACTGGATCGACACGCGAGGCAGCGGCGCCATCCTGCAGGCCGGCCTGCGCAGCGACGACCCCTACGCCATGACGGCCAGCGCCGTGATGTACGACGTCAACAAGATCCTCAAGCTCGGCGGCGCGCCCAACCACGACAGCGGCAACGCCTTCAACACCGCCTACGTCATCGACATCGGTGCGGGCCCGCCGAACCCGCCCACGGTGCGCAAGGTCTCGCCCATGGCCTATGCGCGCACCTTCGTCAACAGCGTGGTGCTGCCCAACGGCGAGGTGTTCGTGATGGGCGGCCAGACGCAGCCGGTGACCTTCTCCGACTCCTACAGCGTGCTGGCCGCCGAGCTGTGGAGCCCGGCGTTGGAAAGCTTCATCACCCTGCCGCCGATGCAGCGGCCGCGCAACTACCACAGCGTCGCGCTGCTGCTGCTGGACGGACGCGTGCTGGCCGGCGGCGGTGGCCTGTGCGGCTGTCCTGCCGACCACGCGGACGCGGAGATCTACACGCCGCCCTATCTGCTCTCGCCCGATGGTTCGCCCGCGCCTCGCCCGGCCATCACGGGCGCGCCGGCCACCGCCACATGGGGCAGCCAGATCGCCGTGACGACCGACCGCGCGGCGGCCGCCTTCGCGCTGGTGCGCATGGCTTCGGTCACGCATTCGGTCAACACCGACCAGCGCCGCATCCCGCTGTCCTTCACCGGCACGACAGGCAACTACCAGCTGGGCATTCCGGCCGATCGCGGCGTGGTGCTGCCGGGCAACTACATGCTGTTCGCGCTCGACGCCGGCGGCGTGCCCAGCGTGGCGCGCACGATCAACATCCGGTAGTGGCGCACCGGTTCGGCAAGCTGGGGCTCCCGATGGCGCTGGCATTCGCAATCGCATGGCCTGCGTGCCGCGCCAACGATGGGGCGCGCGAAGCCCCGCAGGCCTCGGTGGCGCGCGGTGCGCGCCTGTTCGACGGCACCGAGGCGCTCGCCGGCACGCTGTCCGGCCACAGCACGCCGCTGCCGGTCGAGGCAACGCGCTGCATCCAGTGCCACAGCGGGCCCGGCAAGTCCACCGCCGTGACCTCCGACTTCGCGCCGCCGCTGGGCAGGCGCCAGTTGCGCGAAGCGCGCGCGCGCCGGGGCGGCCCGCCCATCGCGTACGAGCAGGCCTCCTTCTGCCGCACGCTGCGCACCGGCGTCGATCCGGGGCACATCGTGTTGCCGCGCGCCATGCCGCGCTTCGATGCCGACGATGCCCAGTGCGCGGCCTTGTGGGACTACCTGACGCAAGGGCCGGACGAATGAACGCGCATCGCCATCTCGCCGCGCACCGGCCGGAATCCGACGGGCGCCGGCGCCTGCTGGCAGCCGGCGCGCTGGCATGGCTGTCGGGGCTGCCGGCCGCACGGGCCGACGCTGCGGTGGG
>DATFFA010000280.1:0-2787 GCA_035250605.1 Variovorax sp.
GACGCGCGCGTGCGCAAGATCAGCTTCACGGGCTCCACGCCGGTGGGCCAGCACCTGGCGCGCCGCTCGGCCGACACGCTCAAGAAGCTCTCGCTCGAGCTCGGCGGCAACGCGCCCTTCATCGTGTTCGAGGACGCCGACGTCGATGCGGCGGTGGAAGGCCTGATGGCGGCCAAGTTCCGCAATGGCGGGCAGACCTGCGTGTCGCCCAACCGCGTGTTCGTGCAGGCCGGGGTGCATGACGCCTTCGTGGACCGGCTGGCCGGGCGCGTCGGTGCGCTGAAGGTGGGCCCGGCGAGCGACGCAGCCTCGCAGATCGGGCCGATGATCAATGCGCGCGCGGTGGAGAAGATCGAGCGCCATGTGCAGGACGCCATCGAACGAGGCGCCAGGGTGCTCGCCGGCGGAAGGCGCCTTGGGGATCTGGGCGCGAACTATTACGCGCCCACGGTGCTGGTGAACGCCGACGCCACGATGGCCTGCAGCTGCGAGGAGACCTTCGGGCCGGTGGTGCCGGTCACGCGCTTCGACAGCGAGGCCGAGGTGATCGCGGCGGCCAACGACACGCCCTTCGGGCTGGCGGCGTACTTCTACTCGCAGGACGTGCGCCGGATCTGGCGCGTGGCCGAGGCGCTGCAGACGGGCATCGTGGGGGTCAACGAAGGCGCCCTCGCCGCCGAGGCCGCCCCCTTCGGCGGCGTCAAGGCCTCGGGCTACGGACGCGAGGGCTCGGTGCACGGGCTGGACGACTACCTGCACATCAAGTACGTGTGCCAGGGCGGGCTTTCGTAGGCGAGCAGGCAAAAAAAAGCGCGGGCAATGCGCCCGCGCCGTTCATTCCGGTCGAAGCCGGACTCAGACCGCCATGATCGACACCGACTTGGTGTTGAGGTAGGCCTCCATCGCCTCCGGTCCGCCCTCGGAGCCGTAGCCGGAGTCCTTGATGCCGCCGAAAGGCATCTCAGGCGAAGGCGCGGCCGGCTGGTTGATCCACAGCATCCCGACCTCCACCTGCTGCGACAGCAGGTGCGCGTTCTTGATCGAGCGGGTGAAGGCGTAGCCCGCCAGGCCGAAAGGCAGGCGGTTGGCCTCGGCGATGGCCTCTTCCAGCGTGTCGAAGCCGCGGATGGCGGCCACCGGGCCGAAGGGCTCGTTGTTGAACACGTCGGCGTCCAGCGGCACGTCCGTCAGCACGGTGGGCGCGAAGAAGTTGCCCGACGAGCCCACGCGCTCGCCGCCGGTCGCCACGGTCGCGCCCTTGCTGCGCGCGTCGTCCAGCACCTGGGCCATGGCCGTGAGGCGGCGCGCATTGGCCAGCGGCCCGAGGGTCGTGCCCTCGGCCAGGCCGTCGCCGAGCTTGAGGGCTTCGGCATGCTTGACCAGCGCCTGCGCGAATTCGGCCTTGATGCTGTTGTGCACCAGGAAGCGCGTGGGCGAGATGCACACCTGCCCCGCATTGCGGAACTTGGCACCACCCGCAGCCTTGACCGCCAGGGCGAGGTCGGCATCGTCGGCGACGATCACCGGCGCATGGCCGCCCAGTTCCATGGTGGCGCGCTTCATGTGCTGGCCGGCCAGCGCAGCGAGCTGCTTGCCCACCGGGGTGGAGCCGGTGAAGGTGACCTTGCGGATGATGGGGTGCGCGATGAGGTAGCTCGAGATCTCGGCCGGGTTGCCGAACACCAGGCCCACCGTGCCGGGCGGCACGCCGGCGTCGACGAAGGCCTGCAGCAGCGCTGCGGGCGAGGCCGGGGTCTCTTCGGGCGCCTTGGCCAGGAAGGAGCAGCCGGTGGCCAGCGCGGCGCCGAGCTTGCGCACGACCTGGTTGATGGGGAAGTTCCAGGGCGTGAAAGCGGCCACGGGGCCCACCGGCTCCTTGAGCACCAGCTGCTGCGCTGCCAGGTTGCGCGAGGGCACGATGCGTCCGTAGACGCGGCGCCCTTCGTCGGCGAACCACTCGATGATGTCGGCGCCCGCCAGCACCTCGCCGCGCGCCTCGACGAAGGGCTTGCCCTGCTCCAGCGTCAGGAGGCGGGCGATCTCGGGGGCACGCTCGCGCAGCAGGCCCGCGGCACGGCGCATGGTGGCGGCGCGCTCGTTGGCGGGGATCTTGCGCCAGGCCAGGAAGCCGCGCTGCGCGGCTTCGAGGGCGCGGTCGAGGTCGGCGATGCCGGCGTGCGCGACCTTGCCGATGGGCTTGCCGGTGGCCGGGTTGACGACGTCCAGGGTCTTGCCGCTCGCGGCGTCGCACCATTCGCCATTGATCAGCAGGCGGGTGTCAACGTAGCTCGATGTGCTCATGTCGGTCCTTGGGTTCTTTCAGGGGGAGTTGATGCCGGATTCGGACGGGAGCGGGCGCGAGGCCGTCCCGTGCGTCATTGTCGCCCGGCTCGGCGGGCCGCTCCCGCGGGCGGCGCAAAGCCCCTCGCGCCTGAGCTTCACGTCGCGGGACCGGGGGCGTTGTCGTGGACACAAAAAAGCCCGCCTCGGGTGAGGCGGGCTTTTGCAGGAGATCGACGCTTCAGCGGGTGGGCTTGAAGGCGCGGCGCTGGCCGTCGCGCGGCGCGAAGGCCTTGCCGGCCCCATGCGCGCCGCCGTTGCCGCGGGGGGCACCAGCACCGGCGCGCGGGGCGCTGTCGCCCCAGCCGGACTTGCGGCCGTAGCCACCGGCCTCGTCACGGCCCCTGCCCTGCCCCTGGCCCTGCCCCTGGCCCGGGGCCTGGCCCTGACCCTGGAAGCCGCGCGAAGGCGCATGGCCACGCGCCGGGCCGCGGTCGTTGAAGCCGC
>DATFFA010000281.1:0-18241 GCA_035250605.1 Variovorax sp.
GCAGGAGCGCGGGCTGCCCCGGGCCGCCTACTGAAGCTTGGGGTCGCCGAAGGCCTCGTCGTCGGGCGGGGCATCCGCCGGCATGCGGAATTCCTCGGTGGCCCAGGCGCCGAGGTCGATGCCCTTGCAGCGCGCGCTGCAGAACGGGCGGTAAGGGTTGCTCGGCCCGTAGACGCTGTCCTTGCCGCAGGCCGGGCAGCGGACGATGCGCTCGCCCGAAGAGGTCTTCTTGCTCGTCGCCATGGCCGGCTTCAGGCGCAGAGGGTGAGCTCGAAAGGCGTGTCTTCCGTGCTTTGGTGCAGGCGGTCGTCGGCCTCGTGCCGCATGAGCCGCACCGACACCATGAGCCGGTTGCCGCTGATCTCGGGAATGAGCCCGAGACGCGGATCGATGCGCAGACGCAGGAGCTGGAAGCTGCGGCCCTGCGGCAGGTTCTGCTGGAACTGGCCGTTCGTCGCGATCACCTTGTAGGGCACGTCGGTGTCGCGCAGCAGCTTCAGCAGCAGGTAGATCGATTCGGCCAGCGGCGCGAGCGTGGAGGACCAGCGCTCCAGGTCGGCCCGGCGCTCGTGGGCCTGGCGGTGCTGCCAGGCGTAGTAGGCGGGCAGGTCGAACTCGCAGGTGCCGCCGGGAATGCTGGCGCGGCTGCGGATGCTCATGAGCCACTCGTTCTCGGTCAGCGCCTGGCCGGCCTTGCCCGGAATCGTATTGAGCGTCGCAAAATTGGCTTCGAGCTTGCCGACCACCTGGTCCAGCACGGCCTCGGAAATCGCCGGGTTGCCGCGATAGCTGTTGAAGACGTTCTTGTGCTTGTCCAGGTCGCGCATCACGTCGGCCTTCAGGTCGGCGCGTGCGGCCACGTCCATGATCTCGAAGATCGTCACCAGCGCGTAGTGGTGGGACAGCGCCGAGTCGGCAGGGACCAGCTCACCCAGGCGGCGGAACAGGTGCTCCAGCCGCAGGTAGGTCCGGATGCGCTCGTTGAAGGGGTATTCGTAGAGGATCACGTGTCTGTGGGTTTCCCGTCGCGGGATGATAAGCCTCTCACGGTGCCTTCGTCTGTGGGACGGGCAGCACTTCGCGCACCACGCCCAGCATGTGCTCGCCCAGCGCCAGCTGTCCGTGCATCGACAGGTGCGTGTCGTTCGAGAAATAGAAGTCCTGCATCTGGTGGCCCTTCTCGCGCGCGAAGGCGTAGAGGTCGGGCCCGAGCTTCGCCTCGCGGAAGCCATGCACGAAGTCCTTCGAGAAGTCGGGCTTGAGGAAGACGGTGGTCTTGTTGGGGATCACCATCCACAGCTGCGGGATGGCCTGGTGCTGCGCCGCAAAGCGCTTGATCCGGTCCAGGGTGCCCGTGGTCAGCGGGCCGTTGCCCTCGTCGTCGACGAAGACCGGCAGCTTGTCGCACTCGCGGTGGGAGAAGTACTTGCAGCCGTCCGGCAGCGACCGGACCCAGGTGTTCTTGTTGAACAGCAGTTCGACCTGCGACTTCTTCGCGCGCCACGAATTGAAATAGGCGACCGGGCCGGTGTCGAAGCGTGCGGTCCAGTTGGGCAGGGCATCGGGGCCCGGAAGCTCGGCGGGCTTGACGAAGGGCTCGATCTGGGCCGAGAAGGGCTTGATGACCTTGTCGCACGTCTGGCCGCTCACCGTCCGCTCGTCGAGCAGGCGCTCCACGCTTTCGAAGATGATCAGCTTCCCCTTGAAGCCCGCGCGCTGGATCCACTGGTCGAAATCCTTGCACATCACCGTGCCGTATTGGCCCCAGTAGGTGGTGGCGACGCGGTAGCCGGCCTTCGCCAGCGAGGCCTGCCAGTAGAGCGTCATCGAAAAACTGTCGCCGATGACCAGGATGTCGGCCTGGTCGACCGGGGCGGCCTTCAGGTAGGCGGGGTCGACCGTGGGCGCCGGCTTGGTCCAGCCGAAATCCTCTTCCGCCAGGTGGCCGATGCGGGTCAGGTCGCCATAGGGCGGGAGACTGGTGAGCGAGACGAGCCACATCACGAACACGGCCACGTAGCCGGTGACGAAGATGCGGAGCCAGACTTTTGCGAGCGTCATGGCGGTTTTCAGAATTGGAAGTACAGGAAGGGGCTGTAGCCGCCCAGCTTCGACACCGCCCAGGCGAACATCAGGAAGCTGCCCGCGGCAATCAGCACGGTGGAGCCCAGGGCCAGCACCCTGTTGCCCGCCACGGCCTGCGGATGGGGCACCCAGCGCTCGAGCGAGATGGTGGGCGGGAAGGCCAGGCAGATGAGCACGCCGATCAGCATCGTCCTGAAGAACTCGGACTTGCGGTAGGGCACCAGGCCCATCTCGCTGAAGGCGGTGGGCGGCGCCCCGTGCAGGCCCAGCATGCCCTTGTAGACCGCCACCGCCGTGTGCATGCCGTCGGCGCGGAAGACCACCCAGGCAATCATCACGCAGAGGAAGGTGAGCAGCCAGCCGAACACGCGGGCGATGGGCCCTGCCGGAATGTTGCGCCGAACCTTGGCGTTCCAGAGGTGGTTGATCATCAGGTAGGCACCGTGCAGCGCGCCCCAGATCACGAAGGTCCAGGCGGCGCCGTGCCAGAGCCCACCCAGCAGCATGGTGAGGAACAGGTTCAGGTAGCGCCGGGCCTCGCCCTTGCGATTGCCGCCCAGCGGCACGTAGAGGTAGTCGCGCAGGAAGGTCGACAGCGAGATGTGCCAGCGGCGCCAGAACTCGATGATGTTGGTCGACTTGTAGGGCGAGCGGAAGTTGAGCGGCAGCTGCACGCCCAGGCACATCGACAGGCCGACCGCCATGTCCGAGTAGCCCGAGAAGTCGAAGTAGATCTGCAGCGTGTAGGCGAGCACCCCGAACCACGCCGTGTAGAGCGTGGGCGCGAGGCCGTTGTGCGCGCCGTTGAACATCAGGTCGGAGTACTGGCCCATCGGGTCGGCGATCAGCAGCTTCTTGGCCAGGCCGAAGCTGAAGATCGCCAGGCCCAGCGCCACCTTGCGCGGGTCGGCCTTGTAGGTCTGCGGGTTGGCGAACTGCGGCATCATCTGCGCGTGGTGCAGCACCGGGCCCGCGATCAGGTGCGGGAAGTAGGTGACGAAGAGCGCGTAGTGCACGAAGCTGCGCTCATGCACCTTGCCCTGCCAGCAGTCGACCAGGAAGGCGATCTGCGTGAAGGTGTAGAAGGAAATCCCGATGGGCAGCGCGATGTGCAGCATCGGGATGGGCGAGAAGCCGGCCGTCGTCAGCGCCTCGTTGACGTTCGACACGAAGAAGTTCGCGTACTTGAAGACTGCCAGCACGCCGAGGTTGACCACCAGGGCGACGATCAGCAGGCGCTTGCGCTGGGCGTCGTCGCGCCCCGGCCCGGGCGTGAGTCGCAGCCCGAACCAGTAGTTGATGCAGATCGAGGCGATGAGCAGCGGCATCGCCTTGACGCTCCACCAGCCGTAGAAGAAGAGCGAGGCGAGGGCCAGGAAGCCGGCCGCGGCGCGCACGTTGCGTTGACCGATCAGGAAGAAGCCGAACAGGACGATCGGAAAAAAGACAAAGAGAAACGCGTGCGAATTGAAAAGCATCTCGGAGGGGGCGTGCGCGCTGGCCTCGCGCGCCGCGTTCTTCTGTTCGGGGGGGATCCGCCGCCGGGGGCAGCAAACCCCGCATTATCGCTGGGCAGCGGGGTGCCAGGGCAGAGCGCGGACTTCCAGCGCGAGTTCCTCGAGCGAGAGCGTTTCGTTGAAGATCACCGCGTCGGCGGCGGCACGCCGGGCGCTGCGCGGCACCTGCTGGGCGATGACGGCGCGCACCGCGTCCGGGGTCCAGCCCGAGCGGGCGATCACGCGCTGCAACTGGGTCTCTTCGGTGGCGTCGACCACCAGCACGCGGTCGACCAGCGCGCGCCAGCGCCTCGATTCGACCAGCAGGGGCACGTCGAAGACGATCAGGCCCGGACCGGCAGCGGCCGCCTGGGCCTCGCACTCGGCGCCGATCGCGGGGTGAAGAATGGCCTCGAGCCGTTGCTTGGCCGTGGGGTCGGCGAACGCCAGCTCACGCATCTTCGCGCGATCCATGCTGCCATCCGCGGCGACGACCGAGGGACCGAAGGCGGCCGCGATCGCCGGCATCGCGGCACCTTGCGGCCGGGTGATGGCGCGCGCGATGGCGTCGGTGTCGATCAGCGTCGCGCCGCCCGCGACCAGCATGGACGCGACCGTGCTCTTGCCGCTGCCGATGCCGCCGGTCAGGCCGATGCGCAGGCTCAGGACGTCAGTGCGCCCAGGGGAAATGCGAAGGGGATCCATTGCCGCACAGTATCGGGCCCGGCGGCGAGGCACACGAGCCCGGCGCCTGCCAGGAAGGGGCCGAAGGAGATCGGGACGTCCTTGTGGGCCAGCTTGCCGACCAGCAGCAGCAGGCTGCCGAGGATGGCGCCCACGAGAGAGGACACCAGCACGATGGCAATGAGGTAGTCGGCACCCAGCCAGGCGCCCAAGGCCGCCAGCAGCTTGAAGTCGCCATAGCCCATGCCCTCCTTGCCGGTGGCGAGGCGGTAGGCGTGGTAGACCAGCCACAGGCTCAGGTAGCCGAACACGGCACCCCACACCGCGGAGGCCAGCGGCACGCGTGTCAGCCCCGCGGCCGCGCCGATGAGGCCCAGCCAGAGCAGGGCATAGTTGAGCGAGTCCGGCAGGTACTGCGTGTCCAGGTCGATCAGGAACTGGCAGACCAGGAGCGCCGCGAAAGCGGCCCACAGCGCTGCGGTCGGCGACAGCCCGTAGCGCCAGGCGCAAAGCGCGAACAGCGCCCCCGTGACCACTTCCACCAGCGGGTAGCGCGGACTGATCCTTGTCTTGCAGGCGCTGCAGCGGCCGCGCAAGAAGAGATAGCTGAGCACCGGCACGTTCTCGTACCAGCGGATCGCGTGGCCGCAGTGACCGCAGCGCGAGGCCGGACGCGCCAGGCTGAACGGGGGCAGGGCGTCGACGGCCTTGGCCGCTTCGCCGGCTGCTGCCTCGAGCGGGGGGGGCGTGTTCGTCTTCGGGCCGAACACCAGGCTCCACAGCGAAGGCACGCCGTCGACCTTCATCAGGTTGCCCACGGCCTCGCCCAGCCATTGCCGGTACATCATCATGGGCGTGCGGTAGATCACCACGTTGAGGAAACTGCCGACGAGCAACCCCAGCACGCCGGCCAGTGCGGCGTCGACCGCCTGCGACGGCAGCATCAGACGACCTGGCCGAGCTTGAAGATGGGCAGGTACATCGAGACCACGATGCCGCCGATGATCACGCCGAGGAACACGATGATGATCGGCTCCATCAGGC
Source organism: Variovorax sp. (assembly GCA_035250605.1). Lineage (GTDB taxonomy): Bacteria > Pseudomonadota > Gammaproteobacteria > Burkholderiales > Burkholderiaceae_C > Variovorax. The sequence continues at coordinate 5,310 of DATFFA010000281.1, forward strand.
TCGACAGGCCCGCCACCATGTCGTCGACCTCCGACTCGTAGAAGTCGGCCGCCTTGCCCAGCATGTGGTCGATGGAGCCCGATTCCTCGCCGATGGCGGTCATCTGCAGCACCATCGAGGGGAAGAGATTGGCGTTGGTCATGGCCATGGTCAGGCTGGTGCCGGTCGAGACCTCCTGCTGGATCTTGACGGTGGCATCGCTGTACACCGTGTTGCCCGAGGCGCCGCCCACCGAGTCGAGCGCCTCGACCAGCGGCACGCCGGCGGCGAACATGGTGGCCAGGGTGCGGGTCCAGCGCGCGACGCACGACTTGTCGATCAGCGTGCCGAAGATCGGCAGGCGCAGCAGCAGGCGGTCCATGAAGCGCTGGACCTTTTCGTTGCGCTTCCAGGCCTGGAAGAAGAAGTAGAGGCCGCCGCCGATCACGCCGAAGATCAGCCACCAGTAGGCGACGAAGAACTCGCTCATCGCCATGACGAAGAGCGTCGGCGCGGGCAGGTCGGCGCCGAAGGAGGTGAACACCTGCTTGAAGGCCGGGATCACGAAGATCATGATGATCGCCACCACCACGAAGGCGACCACGATCACCGAAGTGGGGTACATCAGCGCCGACTTGATCTTCGACTTGATGGCCTCCGTCTTCTCCATGTAGGTGGCCAGGCGGTCGAGCAGCTCTTCCAGAATGCCCGCGGCCTCACCGGCTTCGACCAGGTTGCAGTAAAGATTGTCGAAGTACCTGGGGAACTTGCGGAAGGCGGACGACAGCGAGGTGCCGGTTTCCACGTCGCTGCGGACGTCGTTGAGCAGCTTGGCCACGCTCGGATTGGCATTGCCGCGGCCCACGATGTCGAAGGCCTGCAGCAGCGGGACGCCGGCCTTCATCATGGTCGCCAGCTGGCGCGTGAAGATGGCGATGTCCTTGGGCTTGATGGCCTTGCCGGCGCGCATGCGCCGCTTCTTGATCTTGGAGGCCAGCACGCCCTGGCGCCGCAGCGCGGCCTGGACCTGGTTCTCGCCGGCGGCGCGGATCTCTCCGCGCACCACCTTGCCATTGCGGTCCTTGCCTTCCCATTCGAAGACGAATTCCTTGAGCGCCGCGCGGGCTGAGGATGCTGCTGTCGTTGCCATTCGATATCTGCTTCTCTATTCGTTGGTGACCGCGAGCACTTCCTCGAGCGAAGTCAGGCCCTGCATGACCTTCCGGAGTCCGGACTGGCGCAGGGAGCGCACGCCCTCGGCCTCGGACTGACGGGCGATCTCCAGCGCGCTTCCGTCGCGCAGGATGATCTTCTGGATTTCCTCGGAGATCGGCATCACCTGATAAATGCCGACGCGGCCCTTGTAGCCGCCGTTGCAGGCCGAGCAGCCGACGGGCTTGTAGGGCTTCCAGGTGCCGTCGATCTCGCGGTCCCGGAAGCCGGCTTCGAGCAGCGCTTCCTTGGGCACCTCGGCCGGCGCCTTGCACACGGTGCACAGGCGGCGCGCCAGCCGCTGCGCGGTGATCAGGATCACGCTGGAGGCAATGTTGAAGGGCGCGATGCCCATGTTGCGCATCCGCGTCAGCGTGGTCGGGGCGTCGTTGGTGTGCAGGGTGGACAGGACCAGGTGGCCGGTCTGCGCGGCCTTGATCGAGATGTCGGCGGTTTCCAGGTCGCGGATTTCGCCGACCATGATGATGTCCGGGTCCTGGCGCAGGAAGGCGCGCAGCGCGGTCGCGAAGGTCAGGCCCGCCTTGTCGTTGACGTTGACCTGGTTGACGCCGGGCAGGTTGATTTCGGACGGGTCCTCGGCCGTGGCGATGTTGACGCCCGGCTTGTTCAGCAGGTTCAGGCAGGTGTAGAGCGACACCGTTTTGCCCGAGCCCGTCGGCCCGGTGACCAGCACCATGCCGTAGGGACGGCCGATGGCCTGCAGCAGCCGCTCTTTCTCGTCAGGGTCGTAGCCCAGGGCGTCGATGCCCAGGCGCGCGCTGCTCGGGTCGAGGATACGCACCACGATCTTTTCGCCGAACAGCGTGGGCAGGGTGCTGACGCGAAAGTCGATCACCCGGTCGGGGCCGATCTTGAGCTTCATGCGGCCGTCCTGCGGGACGCGCTTCTCGGAGATGTCCAGGCGCGAGATCACCTTGATGCGCGAGGCCAGCTTGTCCTTGATGACCGTGGGCGGCGTCGCGATCTCGCGCAGCTCGCCGTCGACCCGGAAGCGCACCCGGTACTGGTGCTCGTAAGGCTCGAAGTGGATGTCCGATGCGCGCATGCTGAAGGCGTCGAGCAGCATCTTGTGCAGGAAGCGGACGACCGGTGCGTCCTCGACCTCGGCGACGGCCGCTTCGTTCGCGTCGGCGCTTTCGGCGATCGAGGAATCGTCGAACTCGAACTCGGCGCCGACGATGCTGTCGATGGTTTCGGCGGCACTGGCCGCCGCCGCCTCGATCATGCGGGAGAGCTTGTCGTACTCGGCGACGACCCAGTCCACGCCCATTTGCGAGGCGAACTTTATTTTTTCGGCCGCCTGCTGATCGGAGGGGTCGGCTGTTGCAACAATGAGACGATTGTTCCGCTTGCTCAGCACCACGACCCGATAGGCCTGGCACAGCTTCGAGTCCAGCAGGTCCTTGGGCAGGCGCTGCGGGTCGATCGCATCGAGGTCGAGCAGGGGAGCGCCGAAGGCGCTCGACAGGGTATGGGCGAGATCGGCCGCCGAGACGGCGCCGGTGCCGGTCAGCTCGGCAATAAAGCTGCTGCGCCCACTGAGCGACTTCTGGTAGATCTCCTCCGCTGTCTTCGCCGGCAGCTTGCCGGCGGAGATCAAGGCGCGCGCCAGCCCGGGCAGGGCGATGGACGAGCTTTCTTTGATGAGAGGTTCAGCGGCAGCCATTCAGTGGAATGTAACAAGACGTGAAAAAATGCGTCCCGATCATCGCCGATCACCCAGGGGCTGTAAACCGCGCCACCGGCCCCGGGGTGCGGAGCATTTTGCACTTGCAGCCGGAAGACGCGTCGAAATGAATGCCTTCGGGTCAATGGCTTCTGCTGAAAATTCCCCACTTTCAGCACTCGAAACGAGGCGCCAGTTTAGGCCTAAACCGGGTTGCCGCCTCGTCGTTCGAGGCGAGTGTTTGCGCCCCGCTATCTTGCCGCCTGCACTTTCACCCGCTCGTTCGGGAGCTCCCCGAACATCTCGGGCGCATACAAGGCTTCGACCCGGCTGGGCGGCATCGCGAATTCGCCCACGTTGTTCAGCCGCACCGTGTATTCCATCTTGACCACGCCCTTGGGCAGGTACTCGTAGTAGCTGCGGAAGGCCTCGAAGCTGCGCTCCTCGAAGGCCGGCCAGCCGGCGCCCGAACGCTTCTCGCCCTGGGTCGCGATCTGCGAGTCGCGGCCCAGCCCGCCGCCCAGGATGGTGGCGCCGCCCGGGATCGGGTCGGTGATCGCGACCCAGGTCATGTCGGCGCTGGCATTGACCTCCAGGCTGACGCGCAGCACGTCGCCGCGCGTGTAGACGCCCTGGACCGCCTGCTCGACCGGCGCGATGGTCTTCTTGATCGCATAACCGGCCGCGAACGGCGCTTTCAACTGGACCGCCGCAATGGACTGCAGCGTGAGCCACGGCTTGCCGCTGCCGCTCTGCGTGACCAGCAGCGTGTCGCGCGGCGCCGGTGCCGCCGCCGGCCAGGGCAGGAACATGCTGTTGTTGCGCAGGTTGCCGGGGGCGGCGGGCGCGCCGAAGGCGCTGCGCTGGTGGGGCGCGCCGGCGGGGTCGCCGGCCTTGATGCGCTCGACCTTGCTCCAGTCCACCTGGGCCTTGACGCCGCCCAGGTTGGCCGCGGTGACGCCCGTGACCGGCACGCTCTCGAACTGCTTCGAGAACTTCTCGAGCGCCAGGCCGCCCCAGAGGTTGGCCGTGGTCGTGTGCCAGGCGCCATTCTGCTGGCGGCCGATGAAGCCGACGGCGAGCCGGCCGATGTCGTCCTTCCACGCCGGGTCGTCCAGCGCGGTGAGCAACAGGCGCGCGGTGTTGACGTCGCCATTGGCCATCAGCCACCACCAGTAGTCCTCGCGCTCCGTGCTGAAGACCAGCCTGGTGCCCTGGTAGCTCAGGCGCGCCTTCAGCACGTTGTTCGCCTCCTCGAGTCGCTGCTGGCGCTGCGGCACGTCGGGCACGCGCTTGAGGATGTTGATCCAGTCGAGCACCGCGCCGGTCGGCCACTGGTTGGGCGCGATCGCGATGCTGCCGGTCATGCGGCCCTGCACCTTGCCGTAGCGCGAGAGCGCTTCCAGGGCTGCAAGCTTGCGCACGTCCAGGTCCTTGCGAGGGCTCCAGAACTCGCGCTGGATGCGGCCTTCGACGAACGCGATCAGCCCCTGTTCCATCGGCGCCCGTGCCGCGTCGGGCAGGGCGAAGGCCGTATCGAGCGCGGCCGCCTCGTGGGTGGCGGCGAGCAGGTAGGCCGTGAGGATGTCGCTGCCGCGGTTGGCCTCGCCGTCGCGCGGCGGGAAGTAGTTGGCCAGGCCGTCGCCGTCCAGGTAGCTGGGCAACTGCGCGACCACGGTTTGCCAGGCCTTGCCGTCTCGCAGTCCGATGGCCTTGCTGGTCTTCTGTTCCAGGCATGCGTAGGGGTAGTTGGCGAACCAGTCGCGAACGCCGGTCAGGCCCTCGGCCAGCCGCGGCTGCAGCGAGAGCTTGAGCCCGCCGCGGCCGGGCAGGGCGTCCGCCGGCGGCGCGACGTCGAGGGTGAAGGGGCCGTCCAGCTGCACGAGCGTGGCCTGCTGCACCGTGAGCGGCACGGCCGGCACGATGCGCTGGCGCACCTTGAGCGCGTCGCGCGCGCCGCCGATCTGGTCCTTGGCCTCGATCTCCCACAGCAGGGCCTCGGTGCGCGTCTGCGCGAGCTGGGCCGGCGCGGTCACCATCCAGGCCAGCTCGCGGGCCTCGCCAGCAGGGATCTCGACCGTCTGCGGAGCAAGTACGGCCCCGACGCTCGTCACTGCGTGTACTTCGCTGCCCCCCGGGAGGGCGCTCGCTTGCTTGGGGCGGCCCGGCGCGGCGCTCGGCTCCGACAGCGCCGCCTCCACCTTCATCGCCTTCGCCGTGGTGTTGCGCAGCGTGATCTGCGCGCGAAACTGGTCGTCCTCGCGCACCAGCGGCGGCAGGCCACTGACGATCTGCAGGTCCTGCGTGGCCTGGATCGAGGCCTGGCCGGTGCCGAACAGGCCCGTGCCGGCATCCGCCACGGCGACGATCCTGAAGGTGGTCAGCGCATCGTTGAGCGGCACCGTCACCGTGGCCTGGCCGTTGGCGTCCAGCACCACGGCCGGATTCCATAGCAGCAGGGTGTCGAGCAGCTCGCGCGTCGGGCCCTTGCCGCCTCCGCCGCCGGCCGGCACCGCCTTGCGTCCGTAATGCCGGCGGCCCACGATCTCCATCTGCGCGGTGGACGTGGAGACGCCCCAGCTGCGCCGCTGCAGCATGGCCTCGAGCAGCTTCCAGCTGTCGTTGGGCATCAGCTCCAGCAGGGCCTGGTCGACCGCCGCCAGCGCCACCTCGGCGCCCGCGGCGGGCTTGCCATCCGGCAGCCTGGCCGAGATCGTGACCAGCGCCTTGCCGCGCACCGGGTAGCTGGGCTTGTCGCTCGCCACCTTCACGTCGAGCTGGTGGGCCTGCGCGCCGACGCGGATCTCGGCCAACCCGAGCCGGAAGGCCGGCTTGCTGAGGTCGACCAGCGCGGTCGGCGCCACGTATTCCTTGCCCTCGTACCAGAAGGCGGTCCACCACTCGCGCGGCGCCTTGAAGCCCCAGGTGAAGAAGCTGTACCACGGCACCTCGCGCAGGCGACCGCGCAGCGCGAGCACGCTCACGTAGGCGTTGGGCCCCCATTCGGGCTTGACCTGCAGCGTGACCGTCGGGTCCTTGCCGTCGAGCCGCACGACCTGTGTCTCGATCACGCCCTCGCGCTCGACCGACACCAGCGCCGTCGCGAAGCGGAACGGGCTGCGGACCTGGAAGCGGGCGGTCTCGCCGGGCTGGTAGTTCTTCTTCTCGGGCAGGACGTCGATGCGGTCGTGGTCCTCGCCGCCGAACCACAGCTCGCCCTGCTTCGTGACGTAGACCGAGCTCGCGGCGCGGCTGTCGCGCCCGTCCTTGTCGGTGGCGCTGGCGACCAGCTCGACCTGGCCGGACTCCTTGAGCTCGGCCTCGCACAGCAGCAGGCCGCGCGCATCGCTCTTGCCGCTGCAGACCGTGCCGATCTCCTTCACCTCGGTCTTGTTGTCGTAGGTGTAGAAGCCGCCCACCATGCGCTTGCGGCTGGTGGTGGTGATGCGCGCGATGGCGCGCACGTTGAGCGTCACGCCTTCCTGCGGCTTGCCGGCGAGGTCCAGGGCCAGGGCCTGGAACTTCAGCTTCTGGCCGGTCGAGACCCAGCCTTCGGTCTTCACGCCGGCGATCACGGCCGCGGGCCACAGCGCCTGCACGCTGCGCAGCGTCTGCAACTCGCCGTTCGGATCGGCGTAGGTGGCTTCGAGCAGCAGCTCGCGCGGCGTCGCCTTGGCGAGCGGAATCTTCTCGATGGTGAGCTTGCCCGCGCCCTCCTTGTCGAGCGTGAGCGGCAGCTTGTCGGCCACCACGCGCAGCGCCTGCGAGGCGGAATCCGCGTCCTCGGCATCGGTCGCGGCCGTCCCGTCCTTGCGCGGCGGCGCGAAGCTGAAGCCGTCGAAGTCGGCAAAGGCCAGGCTCTTGGCCCGCACCGCGGCCGACACGCGCACCGGCAGGTGGGCGGCGCCGCCGCCGGCCACGTAGTTGATCTGCACGTCGGTGGGCAGCGAGGTCGCGGCCACCAGCGGCTTCTTCTCGGTCGGCGCGATGCGGCCCTCGAGCACCGGCAGGCGGAACTCCTCGACGCGGAACTGGCCGGTGCCGACGCTGCGCCGGCCGCCGTCTTCGTCGTCGCCGGCGCTGCCGTCCTTGCCGTTGCGCAGCTCGACCTGGTAGAGGCCGAGCTTGGCTGCCGGCGGGATCGCGAAGGTGTTCTCGCCGCTCCGGCCGCCGGTGGCGGTCTTGCGCCACTGGAGCGGCTGGGTGTACTGCTGGCCGCTGCCCACGTGCGTCACGACCAGCGTGTCGGGCAGCGTCTTCGGCAACCCGAAGCCCGCTCGGGTCTGGGTGCGGATCAGGTGCTTCATCGACACCGTCTCGCCGGCGCGCAGCAGCGTGCGGTCGAAGATGGTGTGCGCCACGCGGTCGGGCTCCGGCTCCAGGCTGGTGGGCACGTTGAAGCGCCAGGGCTCGATGCCGCGCTGCCAGTCGCTCCAGGTGAAGGCGAGGTCTTCGACGCCGGCCTCGTCCTTGGCACGGGCGCTGACGAACCAGGCGTCACTGCCGTAGTCCTCCTCGCTGGAACAGCTCGGCGGGTTGGGCGGGATGCCCGCCAGCTGCACCAGGCCGCGCGCATCGGTGGTGCCGGCCGCGACCTCCTTGCCGTTGCAGTCCGACACGCGCACTGCCGCATTGGCCACCACCTTGCCCTTGTCCAGCGTCGTGACCCACGCGAGCGCGTTCTCGCGGCCCAGCTTGAAATGCACCGCCAGGTTGGTGGCCAGCGCCGTGGTGCGCACATACATCGTGCGGCCGGCGCCGTAGCGCTCGTCCAGCAGCGTGTCGCCCAGCTTCTGCGAGGCGATCTCCAGCACGTGGAACCCCGGCGTGAGCGGGATGCCGATCACCTCGAAGGGCCGGGGGTCGCCGCCTTCGGCCTTGGGCATGTCGAGGGTCTTCACGCCGGCCTGGCCGCCGAGCAGCGAGACCATGCGGGTCTGGACGTTGTCGCGCTCGTCCTTGTCGATCACCTTGGGGAGCGTGCCCTTGACGTCGCGCGCCGCCTGCGCGCGCGTGATCGTGTAGTTGCTGTCGTAGCGCCGCACCTTGCGGAACCAGGCAATGATGTCCGCGTCGGTCTTCGGGCTCATGTCGCTGACCTTGCCGGGCGTCAGCGCCTGCACCTGCAGCGCGGGCTCGACGCGCCGCACCGTGACCGGCATCAGCGCCGTGCCGCCGGGCTCGGCCAGCCGCTCGACCACGCCGAAGGGCGAGGCCGCGAACTTGGCCAGCGGCGGCATGGCGCCGGTCCCGACCTTCAGCGGAAAGCTGTCCGGCGAGGCCACGGCGCGGCCGGAGGCGTCCTCGAACCTGGCCGGGAGCGTGATGGTGAAAGGCGTCTGCTCGGCGAAAGGCGGCGGGAAGCTCACCGAATCGACCACGGCATCCTCGTCCTGGGACGTGCTCTCGTCGTCGAACTTGGGCTTGAGGTTCTTGCCCCCGCCTTGCAGGGTGATCTGCGCCGCCAGCTTGCGCGCCACCGGCGCGTTGAACTGCAACACCATCGGCTTGAGCGGCAGGCAGGCCGACTGCGCGTTCTCGCGCTCGCAGCTGAAGGAGACCGCGAAGGGCTCGCGCACCTCGAAGTTCAGGCGCCGCTCGACCGCGTTGGCGATGCCGGAGGGCGTGGCCACGCCCTTGCCGTAGACCAGCTGCAGGCGCCCGCCCGGGCTCAGCCGGCGATTGCACTGCAGCGTGACGAAGCGCAGCGGCGTCTTCTCGGCTTCCTTGTCGCGGCCGAAGGCCTTGAGCAGGGCCTGGCGCTGCGCACCCTCGACCAGGCGCACCGGAATGCGCTCGCCCAGGCCGTCGGCCTGGCACCAGATGTTGTCGCGCACGCTCTCCAGCGTGGCCGGTCCGTTGAGCTCCAGCATGAACTGCTGCTCTTCGTCGATCTTGCCGTAGCCGGGCTGCCAGTGGCGCACGAAGGGGCCGCCGCTCGAGAACTGGTAGCGCTCCGGCCCCGTCAGCTCCGCCCCGGCAGCCGACTTGAAGCCCGCGACCCGCGTGACCGTGCAGCGCACGCCCGGCGGCAGGTCGTTCTCGAAGTCCCAGACCCACTGCTTCTCGCCGGTCCACCGGCCGGTGCCCTTGCCGGCCGGCGCGTCGCTGCAGCTGACGGCGAGCGGGGCGGGTGCCTTGGGATCGCCGAAGTTGACGGCCGCCTGGTCGAACTTCGCGACCACTTGCCGGACCCGGGCCACCTCACCCTGCGGCGTGAGGCTGGCGATCTGCAGCGCATGGGCGCCGAGGCTGCAAAAAAGGGGCAGGGCGGCGGCTGCAAAGGTCCGCGTCATTGTTCTCGTTTTCAAGGGCTTCTCCTTCGGGTGCGCAGGGTAGCGCAACTCTGGAGCGCCGCAGGCGTCCACTATGATCGATCGATATGAAACTGCTGTTCAGCCACCCCGCAGGCAACCAGAACGTGCGCGCCATGCTCGACGGGCTGGAGGCCGCCGGAATGCTCGCGCGTTTCACGACCACCCTGGCGGTCGAGCCGGACAACGTGGCCCTGAAGCTGGTGCCCCAGGGCCTGAGCCGCGACCTGCTGCGGCGGCGCTTCAACGTCCCGCGCGAGAAGATTCTTCAGCACCCCTGGCGCGAGCTGGCGCGCGCCGTCTGCTCCCGGGCCGGCTGGAACTACTGGCTGCGCCACGAGCAGGGCTTCGCCTCCATCGACGGGGTGCTGCAGGACTTCGACCGCTTCAGCGCCCGCGCCCTGCCGCGGCTGCACCAGCGCCTCGGCCTCGGGGCGGTGTACACCTACGAAGACTCCGCGCTCGACACCTTCCGGGCCGCCAAGGACCTGGGCCTGAAATGCGTGTACGACCTGCCCATCTCCTACTGGGAGGTCGGCCGCAAGCTGATGGAAGAAGAGGTGCAGCGCCTCCCGGCCTGGGCCCATGCCCTGGGTGGCGGCATGGCCGATTCGCCGGCCAAGCTGGAGCGCAAGGCGCGCGAGCTCGAGCTGGCCGACCTCGTGGTGGTGCCCAGCCGCTTCGTGGCCGATTCGCTGCCGGGCTGGGCCGGGCAGAAGGCCCGGGTGCTGTCGCCCTTCGGCTCGCCGCTGCCGCCGATCGCGCCCGCGCGCAAGGTGGTCGACCCCTCGAAGCCGCTGCGCGTGCTCTTCGTGGGCTCGATGGGGCAGCGCAAGGGCCTGGGCGACCTGTTCCAGGCCATGCACCTGCTCAAGGGCGAGAACATCGAGCTGGTCGTGATGGGCTCGCTGCTCAACGAGCCCGCCTTCTACCGCGGCCAGTACGCCGACTTCACCCTCGAGAAGGGGCGTCCGCATGCCGAGGTGCTGGCCCTGATGCGCAGCTGCGACGTGTTCTGCCTGCCTTCGCTCTACGAAGGCCGCGCGCTGGTGATGCAGGAGGCGATGAGCCAGGGCCTGCCGATCGTGATCACGCCCAACACCGGCGGCGACGACCTCGTCATCGAGGGCAAGACCGGCTTCCTGGTGCCGATCCGCTCGCCCGAGAAGATCGCCGAGAAGCTCGCCTGGTTCAACCAGAACCGGCAGGAACTTCCGGCCATGAGCGAGGCGGCCGTGCGGCATGCGGCCAGCTACACCTGGAAGAAGTACAGCGAGGTCGTGATCGACGCCATCCGCAAGCTGGCGTAGCACCGACAGCGGCCCCGCCGCATACGCCGGGTGCCTGCCCCCATGAAGCGCTACCGGGAAATCGACGCACTGCGCGGGCTCATGCTCGTGCTGATGACCTTCACCCACCTGCCCACGCGGTTCACCGATCCGCTGGGGCAGCCCTTCGGCTTCGTCTCGGCGGCCGAGGGCTTCGTGCTGCTCTCGGCCTTCGTCGCGGGCCTGGTCTACACCCGCATCAGCGACCGCCGCGGCGTCGACGCGATGCGCCGGGCCTTCTGGCAGCGCGCGCTCAAGGTCTACCTGGCGCAGGCGGCGACGCTGTTGTTTCTCTTCACCATCATCACGCGGGTGGGCCTGCGCATCGACCAGCCGGCGGTAAAGAACCTGCTGTCCTTCTACCTCGCGCATCCGCTCGAGGGCTTCGGCTATTCGCTGCTGCTGGTGTACGAGCCGGCGCTGCTCGACATCCTGCCGATGTACATCTTCTTCATGCTCATGAGCCCGTGGGTGCTCTCCTTCGCGCTGCGCCACGGCTGGACCGGCGTGATGGCGTCCAGCGCGGCGCTGTGGGGGTTGGCGCAGTTCGGCTTCAGCGAAGGGCTGTACGGGCTGGCGGTGCATTACCTGCACCTGCCCGTGCCCTTCCGCGAGATGGGCGCCTTCAACGCCTTCGCCTGGCAGTTCCTGTGGTTCGCGGGGCTGTGGATGGGCGCCAGCCGGCACGCGCCCGATGCCGAGCCCTTCCGCTTCCCTGCGTCGCTGGTGGCGCTTGCGGTGGGGGCAGCGCTCTACGGGCTCTGGTGGCGGCACCATGGCATCCACGGCCAGGCGCCCTTCGGCGGCGACGAGGAGATGAACCTCCTGTTCGACAAGTGGCAGCTCGGGCCGCTGCGCATCTTCAACCTCGCGGTGCTGGGCATCGTCACGGTGCGCTTCGGGCCGGCGCTCATGCGGCGCTTGCCGCGCCTGCACGCGCTGGAGGCCATGGGCTCGGCTTCGCTGCCGGTGTTCTGCGCGCACCTGGTCGCGGTGCTGCTGGTGCTGGCGGTCTACGGCGACAGCCAGACCGCGCGGCCCTGGTGGGGCGATCTGCTGCTGCTGGCCCTGGTGTTCGCCGGGCTCTATGGCGTGGCCCGGGCGGCGCTCTGGTGGGGCGAGCGGCGGCGCGCGCGGCTCGGCTACCGCGACGCCGGCGCGATCGACAGCTCGGCCTGATCCACGGGCCTCGCCAATTGCGCGCCGATGACCGAGCGCCACAGCCGGTAGCCTTCGTCGTTGAGATGCAGCTGGTCGCCGCGGAACAGCTCGGGCCGCGGGCGCCCGTCCGCGCCCATCATGGGCGTGAAGACGTCGATGTAGTCGCTGTTCGGCAGCCGCCGGAGATAGGCGGCAATGATGTCGTTGGTCTCGCGCATCCGCGGCAGCAGCTTCTCGCGCGAGGGGCTGGGCTTGATCGAGACGTAGCTGATGCGCGCCTCGGGCAGCTCCGCGCGCACGGTGTTGGCGAACTGGGCGAAGCTTTCCAGGATCTGGATCGGCGTGCGGCCCTCGGCCAGGTCGTTGTCGCCGGCGTAGACCAGCACATGGCGCGGCTTGTAGCGCAGCACCAGCTCGCGCGCGAAGAAGCTGCAGTCGGCCATGGTCGAGCCGCCGAAGCCCCGGTTGATGACCACCGGCAGTTGCGGAAAGTCCTGTGCCAGGCGAGTCCACAAACGGATGGTGGAGCTGCCGACGAAGACCACGCCGCCCTCGCTGGGCCACTGCTGGCGGTCGGCGGCATCGAAGGCCGAAAGCTCGCTGCGCCAGCGTGTCTGCGCTGCCAGGTAGGCAGGGGAGGGGGTTTCGGCAGCGCTGGTGGACTGGGCCTGCGAGGCGCACGCTGCGAGCGACAGCGCGATGGGCAACAGGGCCCGGCGAGCCGCCCTGGCGGCGGGAGCAACGTTCATCACAAGCATCAAGTTCGAGAGAGGACCTTCGACCTCATCATGCGGTCGGGTCCCCGCCGACGCGTCGCAGGATGTTAACGGCCCTCAAAGGGTCTTTTCGATCAGCGCGCCCTTGAACAGCACCGGCCCGGTCGGCCCGCGCTCGCTGGGCACGCCGCCCTTGGGCTCGAGGCTGATGGCCAGCGCCGGGACCGAGCGCACGTCGGCTTCCTGCGCGGTCAGCCTGAGCGCCGGGTCGCGGCCCAGCACGCCCAGCGAACGCGGTGCGCCGCCGGGCGGCAACGCCCACAGCTGCAGCGACTTGTCCTCGCTCTCGCGATAGCCGCCGACGCGCTGCAGCACCAGCTGGCGCTTCTTCGGATCGAAGGTCACGAGCATCGAGGCGGTGGCCTGCTCGTCCGACAGCACGGCCACGTACTGAACGGCCGGCGCATTGCGCAGTTGCTCGCTCAGGTTGACGCCGACGAAAGCGGCCACCACGGTGGCGAGCGCGCCGGCCGCT